>NZ_JAGHKN010000026.1:0-72513 GCF_023093475.1 Methylobacterium sp. 37f | reverse complement strand
CGCGTCGGGCTGCATCGTGGGCCAGCATCACACCCTCGACGCCCATGTCCTCATAGGCCCGAAGGTTCACCGCGGCCGCGGCGGCGCGCGGTCGAATGCGGATTTCGGCCCCTCCGGCATCGTCGACTTCAATCTCGATCAGGCGCTCCACAAGCGGCAGATCGATCTCACGATCATCCTTTTTCCATCGCGCCAGGCCCATGCCCCAGACGAGCTCGAACGGCCGGTCTCCGCCGCCGAGCTCGGACAACTGCGCCACCTCGAAAAGACGCTGATACAGGGCCAATGAACGACGTACCGGCCCCTCCGCGAGGGACCAGGGCAGCCACTTCTCCGTAATCCAGGCCTCCGCCGCAGCCTGAACGTCGGCCCTGTCCTCGATCCGCAGCCGGACATCCCAGAGATGGACATCCTTCTCGGGCTGGATCGGCGCCTCGGAGCAATCCTCGACCCGAGCCAACCCTGCCGAGACAAGGGCGTTCTTCTCGCCCATCGGTATGGTTCGGATCAGAAACGGGAGCAGCCGGGGCCGGCGTTCCGGATCAGGAGCGAGTTCCAGCCATTCCGCAGTCTCCTCGGGCGGAGCCGGCGGCGCACTGCGGCGCAACCGCTGGACCGCCAGCCAGATCGGTCCCTCCTCGTCGACGAGGTCGTGCCTGACGCCTGGGAGAGCATGGAGTTCGTGCTGGTGGAGGATGAACGCCTGCCCGGTCGGGAGCCGATGCTCGCTCAGCCGCATGGCCGCTCTTTCGTCGAGCCTCACGACTTGCTCGACGTAGCCCAGCAGGTCGTGGAGCCTTGCGCTGGCGGGATCTGGCGTCTCTCGATTGATCATTGCCGGGATGCGCTACCCTGGCCGCGCGTCCTGGCGAAGCTTCCGGGCAGGACAGTCCGATACGTATCGAGGCGACGTCAAGCGCCTGCCTCGGAATCCGGGGGGAGACGCCTGCCCCAAATTCGTGGACACCGGAGATGAGCCGCATGGAGGCATCTGTCGACACCCCGAAACCTAGAAGGTCAGTCGGGAACAGCTGGCTGGCCACGGGCCGGGAAGTTCTTCTTCGTCTTCAAGTCAGCCATCTTCACCGCATGGCGGAAACCGGGAACCGGGTTCCGGGAGGAAAGGCCGAGTAGAGTGCGGTCCAGTCAGGGGGACGCCCGCCGGTTTATGAAGGGGACGCTGCGCCCTTATCGTCATCGCCCGCTTCATTCGGTTTGACGGTAAAAGACAAATAGGAGCCAAGGGCCAGGGCCAGAAACACGATACCGATAACCGCTTCGTACATGGTCACGAGACGGGGCAGTAGGCTGTCCGGTGCGAAATCGCCGAACCCCGTCGTAGTGATCGTCATGGCGCTGAAATAGGTAGCGTCGAATGCATCCCGTAACGGATGGCTGTACGCACGGTGCAGTGACAATGCCTGTGCCGCCAGATGCACTAGGCCGAACTGCAAAATCGTTTCGATATAGCCAATCCCGAGGAGCTTGATGCGCTCGGACTTATTCATCTCGATGCGAGGCTTCTTGCCTTCGAGCCGGTCGAACGCATCGCTGGAAAACGCGAACACAAGCTCATTGATACGGCCAAGGGCGTAAATTCCAGCTATGACATAGAGAAATCCGGGAATATTTGGGCCAAAAAATCTGTCCCCGATGCTGAAGCAGCAGATCTCGATGGCGATAGCCAGGAAGCATATGTTCCATTCTATCAGCTCGCGCGACGTGTTAATCTGACCGCTCCTAATGCGGATTTTCGCTACCATCCTGCTCGGAGAGAGTATCCAGCCGCACCACTTTTTCAAGTGATCGCAATCAATTCTTAGCATCGTAGGCGACAATCAACCCATCACCAGATCAAAACTTGAAGACTTTGCCGATGCTCTTGAGGCCTTTCGAGACAGCGTTTCCCGCTTTGACAATCTCGTTATTAGGCCCAGGGCCCTCTCTTAGATCCTTAATTCCATTATTTACGATTTTAATAACTTCATGATTTGGTCCCGGAGCAAGAACGTTGTTCTGCCAAAGTGAATAAGCCTGATAGGCCACACTGTGATCACCAAAAGCGGTCCGGACCTGACCATCGACGCCACGAAGAAATTTCCGGTATTCATTATTTGGCCCGAAGCAACCTTGGTCAGTTCCTATGCCATGCTGAAAACATTTATCGATTTCTCTCTGCATAAGCTGTCCGCCGGCGCACACAGCGAATGCATGAGGCTCAGCCCCTGTTGTAACCGCGCAGGATAGAGCGATTTGCTGCTCGGGCGTCAAATCCTTTGCCAGTGCGCAGACCGCCGCCGAACCGAGGCTCGAAGCGTTTTTCGTTGCGCATGACAAGTAATATTGCTCGTTCTGACCAAGAAACCCCTTTCCCAAGCAATTTGCCACCTCCGCGTTCCCGCTACCGGAGGTATCCATGCAACTCCTTACGTCTGAGTACCGAGCATATCCATCGATAACATTCGAATTTCCTGTGGAACATGCGAGCGCTGCGCCGCCGTCACCCGGATTGTCGTCCATGCAAGATTTGACGATCCGGTATTGCGGCGGCATCGCCTTCGACACCAGACAACTCATGAATTGATCATTGTCTGCACTCGAATTACGACATTGCGCGAGCCTGTTTTCATCTGGAAGCGGCGGCGCTGCGACCTGGACCCCCGGGGATACGTCGCCCCCAAAACCGGTGCCCGGCCGTCCAGGCAGAATGACATTGAGGGTCGCGTCGGGCGCCGCCAATGCGTTGGCCATCTGGATGCTGTTTCCACTTCCCTGACATGCCAGCGCGCCGGGGATGCCACATGGCAAACCGGCCGAGCAGTGAGGGAAAGGCGGCGCACCGCAAGCCGGAGCGAAGGGAAACATCTGCGCGAAGCCAGGAGGGACAGGGCAGTACAGCGTTCCCGGCTGACCGCAGGCTCGTGCCATGGGGCACGCCACCTGTCCTGGGCCGCCGCAGAACGGGGGGCCGGACTGAGCAACCTGAAATCCCGGCTCTCCGAAACATGGCCCTCCCTGCGAGCAAGAAATAAACGTCGCGGTATCGATGACAAGGCCGGTACACATTTGCATAAGCTGAGTGTTGATTGCGCCGTTCAGATAACAGCCGGATATGCGTTGGCGGATCGATTGCGGCTGAGCTTCAGATGTGGCCATGCCGGCTATGAACAGCAGGCTGATAGAGGCAAAAAATAATCTGAGAAACTGATTCATGCCCGATCGCGACTGAACCAACATACGGATCTCCGGTCCAACTGGCAGGCAAGGGAGCGATACGAAGCGAACTTCGGCTATGGGCAAACGAAGCAGAATAATTTTGCGCTGTCGAGAGGAGAGTAGCCACGATCTCTATACAAAGTTCGA
The DNA here is from genome assembly GCF_023093475.1 of Methylobacterium sp. 37f. Lineage (NCBI taxonomy): Bacteria > Pseudomonadati > Pseudomonadota > Alphaproteobacteria > Hyphomicrobiales > Methylobacteriaceae > Methylobacterium > Methylobacterium sp. 37f. Next base: position 69,150 of record NZ_JAGHKN010000026.1, on the reverse strand, counting down.
TACAATCGTTGGGCAGTGAGGCGGCTATATTGCCGTAGCCGCGAGTCGGACAAGACAGAAACGACGGCAGCATGCCGACAGCCTCGACTGTCTTTCCAGACAGGGCGCTAAGGCTGGGGGCGCTGCCCCCACGACGCATCAAAGGGGGGGGCCCTCCCCACGCTCGCTGCGCTGCGCGTCGCCCCGGTCCCAGCTGCACCGCCCCCTGACGCTCTACCCCCCGCGTTCTCCACGTGGCAGGGGGGCTGCCGCACCCAGAAGCCCCCCCAGCCCTATAAGCGAATGACCATCCTACGCATCGAAAGAACGGGGACAGCGCTTCAACGAACGTGGTCTATGTGGCCTTGAATATCTGCGCCACTTTGTGAGGTATCCTGATCCCCGAAGGAATGCTTTTCAGCGGTTGGCCCCACCCCTACGGCGGATGGCATGGTAGAAGCTGCGATCGATCTTCCAGAGGGTGGAATGTTTTTTGAAGGTCGCGTGGACGAGATCCCACGGCGGCGCACGCTTCACCCACGGCGACCCGTCGGGTGGGCGCCCGCCGATGACATAGGCGGCGAGGCGCTCGTCTTCCTCCTCGGCCATGGCACATGCGAACGCTGCCGCAAACGAGGGCAGCGTCCGCTCCTCGACGTCGTCCCTTCCCCGTCCGGGATTGCGCATCTGGCCGACTAGCTCGATGCGCCTGACATCGCCGCCCTCCGCGGAGCGGATGAGGCATTCGTCCGGCCCGGGCTGCTCGGGCAGTCGGGCGAGATACTCCTCGACGACCTTCACCACGTGCTCCGGGATCGGCACGATCCGGCCGAACGACAGGGGGCGCTGCGTGCCGGGAGGACCTTCGTCCGGATCGATCTTGATCCGATCCTCGCCGCCAACACGCCAATGCTTGCGCTTGAGCCGCAGCATCTCGGGTTCCCGGACGCCGCAGCCATAGGCAAGCGCCACCACCGCCGGTCCCCGATAGGTCAGCACGCCCTCGGTCTTCGCCGTCTCGTAGCACTCCGCAGTCAGGTAAGGCCGCGCCTGGGCCTGCGTGATGAGCGCCATCGATCAATTCCGCCTGCGACGAGGGAACTGCCGCTCGCCCATGGACTACGGCAGGTTCCTTCGTGAAGCGTATCGATGGCCACCCGCGCGGCCCTTTTCCACAAGGCCCCCTAGACCGGCGCGCCGTCAGCCTGCGACGCGGTCGACAGGGCGAGGACATCATCGATCCGGGGCGAGGGCCGCTCTCGCGCCCGGTGCGGTCCCGCCTCGGTCCGGCCGGTCTCACGGGGCATCATGCAGGCGGCCCGGTTCGCGCGGCGTTATCCGCCAGGCGCACGCGGATCTCTTCAAGCGTCACGGGCCGCCAGTCGAAGCAATCGACGCCGACATCGGTGCTCGTGGCGGTGCCGGGCAGGCTGCCATGCGAATGGCCGTAAAGGTGGAGGTCGCCACGATGCATCCGCGGCCAGACACGATGAGCATAGTGGCTGAGGAAAAGCCCCTGGGGTGACCCGTCGGGATTCTGTACGACGACCTGGGCGACGTCGACGACGGGCCCGTCCCAGGGTAGCCTTGCAGCGACCTTGTCGTGGTTGCCTCGCACGAGGAGGCGACGCCCCTTCAGGCGGTTGAAGATGCCGAGCGCGTAGTCCTCCTTGCAGCGATAGCAGAAGTCGCCGAGGTGCCAGACCGTGTCATGGGGGCGGACCACCTCGTTCCACCGGGCCACCAGCGTCTCGTCGTGCTCCTCGATGCAAGCGAACGGACGGGCCGCGTGCATCCTCGGCGAGAGGATGCCACGATGCCCCACGTGCGTGTCTCCCGTGAAGAAAATCCTGGACTTGGTCATGCCGGCCTCCGGCCGTTGAGAAGGCCGCGTGCGCGGCATCGTCATCAGGGGTCAGGTGATCGAAAAGGCCGCCCCGCGCCTCAGGTCATGCCCTCCCGTCCGTAGGGTGATCCCCCATGTTCCGGGGCGATGGCAATGCTCGTTGGGGCTTCGGGGCCATGTACTGAAATGGCTTGCAACGGAACGGGATCGAACGAGAACGCCTAGTTCGGCATGTAATTCGATCAGATACTATCAATCATCACCGCATTATCTTGATTGGATCGGGTAATTATTTTCAAACAAAGACCATAAATGCAACGTCAGCGGTAAAAACCGCACGCTCCCCCCTCGCCAGCCCAGGGAAACTTCGCTAGTCACGGCATCATGATCCGCGTCCTGCACACCGGCGACTGGCACATCGGGCAGACCTTGCGGGGTTTCGCTCGGGACCACGAACATGCCCGCGTCTTCGATGCCCTCGTGGCGATCGTCGAGGCGCGCGAGGTCGATGCCCTGGTCATGGCCGGTGACGTGTTCGACAGCCAGAACCCGTCCGGCGAGGCCCAGCGCCTGTTCTACGAGCTGCTGGTGCGCCTGCATCGCGCCCGACCCGCCATGACGATCGTGGTCACCGCCGGCAACCACGACGCCGCCGGCCGCCTTGAGGCGCCGCGCGCCCTCCTCGACGCCATCGGCGTCCATGTCGTCGGCAACGTCAGGCGGTCGGACGGTGCCCTCGACCTTTCGCGGCACCTGGTGCCGATCCGCAAGGACGGCGCGGTGGCGGGCCACGTGCTCGGCGTGTCGTATCCCACAGCCGCCTGCATGCCCGGCCTCGCCGTGGGCCGCGTCCGCGACGAGGCCGGCTCGCCGATCGTCCGGGCGGTGCGCGACCTCTACGCCGCCCTGCACGACGCGGCCCGGCCGGCACTGGCGGGGTTGCCATACCTCGTCACCGGGCACCTGCACGTCGCCGGCGGACTGGAATCCGAGGGGGCGGAACGTCGGATCCTGGTGGGCGGCGAGCATGCCGTCCCGTCCGACGTCTTCCCGGAGGACGCCGATTACGTCGCCCTCGGCCATCTCCATCGTGAACAGCAGGTAGGTCGTCCGACCATACGATACTCCGGGTCCCTCATCCCGCTCTCGGCCGCCGAACTGGCCTACCGCCACGGGGTCACCCTCGTGACCGTGGGCGACGGCCCGGCGCGGACGGAGCACGTCGTCATCGACCGCCCCGTCCCCTTCCTGCGCCTGCCCGATGCCGGCGACATGACGCTGGGCGAGCTCGGCGATCATCTCGCGGCCCTCGACCTCGATCCCGGCCTGCCGGTCGAGGTCCGGCCGTTCCTGCAGATCCGGCTCGCCCGCACGGGACTGCCGGCCGGTCACCGGGCCGAGGTGGATCGCATCGCCGAGGGGTTCCCGGTGCGGGTGGTCGACGTCCGGGTCGCGAGCGTCGAGGGGGCCGTGCCGGACCTGATGCCCGAAGGCATCCCGGCGGTCCGTCTCGCCGAGCGCGACCCGGAGGACCTGTTCCGCCTCGCCTTCCTACGGACCCACAAGGTCGAGCCCGCCGCCCCGCACCTCGACGTGTTCCACCGCGCCGCGGCGGGCGCATGAGCCCCCGACCCCCGGCCCGGTCCTGATCCATGCGCATCCTCGCGATCCGCGGCGAGAACCTCGCGAGCCTCGCCGCGCCGTTCGATATCGACCTCGACCGAGGCCCCCTCGGCGACACGGGCATGTTCGCCATCACCGGCGAGACCGGGGCGGGCAAGTCGACGATCCTCGACGCCCTATGCCTTGCGCTCTACGGGCAGTTTCCCCGCGTGAGCGCCGCACGGCGCGAGGAGGTGCCGGACCCGAGCGGACAGCCCATGGCCTCCGGCGACCCGCGCGCCATCCTGCGCCGGGGGGCCGGCGAAGGCTTCGCCGAGGTCGACTTCATCGGCCGGGACGGCATCGGGTACCGGGCGCGTTGGACGGTGTACAGGGCCCGCGGCCGGGCGGATGGACGCCTTCAGAACGAGGGCCGCAGCCTGTCCCGGATCGAGGACGGCGCCCCGATCGCCACCGGCAAGACCGCGGTGCTCGCGGCGGTCGAGGCCGCCACCGACCTGACCTTCGAGCAGTTCCGGCGCACGGTGGTGCTGGCCCAGGGCGAGTTCGACACCTTCCTCCTCGCGAGCGAGGCGGATCGGGCCGAGCTGCTCGAAAAGATCACCGGCACGGCCGTCTATTCGGAGATCTCGAAGCGGGTCCATGCCGGCACCGAGGTGCAACGGGCCACCCACGCCGCATTGGTCGCGCGGCACGAGGCCATCGGCCTCCTCGACGCCGGGGACCGGGATGCGAGGCTCGTCGAGGTCAAGGCGATCGAGGACGCGATGCCGGGCCTCGTCGTCGAACAGGCGGCCCTGGCCTCGGCCCTCGACCATTCCAGGCGGTTGGCCGCGGCCGAGACGCAGCTGGCGGAGGCGGCGGCACGGGCCGACGAGGCCGCGGCCCTCGTCCGGGCCGGCGACGCCGATGCCGCCCGGCTGGCCGAACTCGACGCCGTCGAGCCCTTGCGGCGGGCGGCGGACGCCGTCGCCTCATCCAGGGACACCCTCGCCGCCGCCGCGGAGCTTCGCGACAGGGCCCAGGCGGACGTCGAGGCCGCGGAGGCCGGGCTCGCCGAAGCCCGTGCCGGGAATGCCACGGCGCGGGCCGCGGCCGAGGCCGCGGAAGCCGACGTTCGTGCCTTCGCCCCGGCATGGAGTGCCGCCGAGGTCCTCGACGCGCAACTCGCCGGGCTCGATCGCGAGGCGGAGGCCGCGAACGTCAACGCGATGGAAGCGGGCGCCGGTTTCGAGGCTGCACGGATCCGGCGCATCGGCCTTAGCCGAGCCCACGACGCGCTCGTGGCCGGGCTTGCCGAGGTGGCCCAGCGGATGGACGCGGATGCCATTGCCGAACCGCTTGCCGTCAAGGCCGCGGAGATCGCGGGGATGTTCGACAAGAGGGCGACGCTGACGTCGAGGATCGCGGCGGCCCGCCTTGCCTTCACGGATGCCGAGGCCGCCGTCGCGGCGGCCGATGCCGCGACGGCGGTCGCGCGTGATCGGCTGACGTCGGCACGCGAGGCCCGATCGCGTCTCATGGCGGCCCGCGCGACCATCGAGGTCGAGCGCCGGGTCCTGGACGTCGAGGTTGCGGAAGCCCGCGACGCCCATCTCCGGGAACTCCTGGCCCGGCTTTCGACCGCCGGCGACCTCATGCTCCGTCTCGGACGGGCCGAGGCAGAGATCGGACGCGCACGTGCGAGCGGCGAGCAAGCGACGACAGCCCGCGACATGGCGGCGGCGCGGCGCGTGGCGGCGGAGGCGGCGCAGAGCCAGGCGGCCCGAGGGCGTGCCGAGATCGTGACCCTGGCGGACCTCGCCGAGCGCAGCGCATCCGCCGAGGCGGCGCACATGCGGATCGCCCTCATCCCGGGCCGTCCCTGCCCGGTGTGCGGATCGGCCGACCACCCCGTCGCGCACGGCGAACACGGGACCGACGAGCTGGCTCTCCTCGCCGAGGTCATGCGCGCGCGGAGGGCCGTCATCGATGCGGAAATCGCCGGGGCCGGCTCGGACATCGCAGCGGCGATCGCGGACGAGGCGGGCGCGACGGCCCGACTGGAGACCGCGACACGCGAGGGTGCCGAGGCGGCGGTTCGCCTGTCGAACGACGCCCTCGCCTACGCCGAACTCCTGCCCGGCCTGACCTCGTCCTGCGGTGCCGCGGGCCTGGCGCCGGTGCCACCGCTTGGCCCGGGACCGGAGGCCTCTCTCCACCTCGACGCGGTGATCGATGCGGCCCGCTCGGCGCGCTCCACCGTGGCAGGGGTCCTGGAACGGGTGCGCGGACTGGACGGGGAGATCCGGGCGCAGGGTCGGTCCATCGAGGCCGCAGAGGGCGAGATCGTCGCCGCCGAAGGCATCATCGCGGGCAAGGCGGGTCCGCGACACGAGGCGGCGCTCCTCGCCGCAGGAGGACGTTCGCTCGTCGGCGAACTCCTTGACCGCGTGGAGTCCCTCGATCGCGAATTGGGACCGTACCTCGTCGTCGCCGGGCTCGACCTCGCCGACCTCGACCGGGACCCGCACGCCACCGCATCCCGCGTTGCGCGGATCGGTGCCGCCTACCGGGACCTCCGCGACCGCCACGGTATCCTCAAGGGCGAACTGGACGCCGGCTCCCCCCTCCTGGCCGTGGCTGTGGAAGCCGAGGCCACGGCGACGATCGCAAGGGACGGTGCGGAACGGGCGGCGGGTGATCGGGCGGAGGCGCTGAAGGATGCGCGCCGGCGGCGTGCCGGCCTGCTCGGAGGCGAACCGACCGGCATCCACCGTGCCCGCATCAACGCCGTCAGCGATACGGCCCGTGCAGCCTTGAGGTCGGCGGACGAGGCGGTGGGCTCGGCGATCGCGGTCCACGCCTCGGCCTCCGGCGCGTTCGAGCATTCCCTCGCCCAGTTCAGGAGGGCCACGGAGTTGTCCGGGCATGCACGCGAGCGTTTCATGACGGAATGCGGCGATCGAGTCCCGGACGCGGTGATGATCCTGCTCGCCGTGCCGCCCGGGACCCGCTTGGCCCTTCGCGATGCCCGTGATCGCCTGCTCCGTGGCCACGAGGCGGCCGTCGCAGCGCTGGCCACCCGTCGGGCGGACCTCGACGGCCTTAGAGCGCGCCCGGCGATCGACGTGCCGGGGACCGAGGCCGCAGTGGCACGTATCGCCGACCTCGTCGCGGCGAACCAACGCCGTCACGGTGCCCTGGACGCCGAACTGGCACGCGACGACGCGGCCCGCGGGCAGGCCGCGAACCTTTCGGGCGAGATCGAGGCCGCCCGGGAAGGTCTCGGTCATTGGGAGATGGTGGACGCGGCGGTCGGTTCGGCCGGCGGCGACAGGTTCCGACGCTTCGCCCAGGGGGTGACCCTGGAGCACCTCGCCCGGCTGGCCAACGAGCAGCTCAATGTCCTGAGCCCGCGCTATCGGCTCGTCCGCAGCCGGGCGGCGGACCTGTCCCTGCACGTCCTCGATCGGGACATGGGCGACGAACTCCGTGGCACCCGCAGCCTCTCGGGCGGGGAGCGTTTCCTCGTCGCGCTTGCCCTGGCACTGGCGCTCTCGGGGTTGGAGGGGCGGCAGGCCTTCGTCGACACCCTGTTCATCGACGAGGGCTTCGGGTCGCTGGACGCCGAGACGCTCGACGTCGCGGTCGATGCCTTGGAGACCCTCCGGGGTCAGGGCCGGCGCGTCGGCGTGATCACCCACGTGGCCGCGATGATCGATCGCATCGCCGTGCAGGTGCGGGTCGAGCGCCGGGGCAACGGGCGCAGCGTCGTGAGGGTGACGGACGGCATCCTGCCGGGGTGATGCCTTCCCCGGAGCGATCGCACCGGCGAGGTGGAAGGCATCGATGGTAGCGGTAGCGGGTAGCGTGACCCGCTACCGCTACCATCGGTACGAACGAACAATTAACCATGACTCGCGAGGCTGGGGCGTGTCTTGGAGTGCCCGATGCCGACCGAAGAGCAATTCGATCAGGTCGCCGACGAACTGCTGCTCAACGATATGCCGGTGTCGTTGAAAACCATCCGCCCGGGGCTCATCGCACTCACCGAGGTGGCCGGTTCGAACCGGGAGCTCGGTCCGCTGCTGGTCGCATGGAAAATCAAGCGAAACTACAGGCCGAAGCTCGACTTGAAGGGTCTCCCGGAACGGCTCCAGGCCTCCTTCGGGGCGCTCGCGACGGCCATGTGGATGGAGGCGCAGTCGGATGCCGCCGTGAAGTCCATCATCGAGGAGCGCAACCACGAGATGGCGTTGGCGGCCCGAGACGCGGTTCTGAACGAGGCGCTCGCTTCTCTCGACGCGGCGCAGGAGGAGCTGGCTGGGATGCGCGAGAGGATGCAGCGCCTGGAGAGGCAGATGGGCCGCGTGCGTGCGTGGGATTTCTGGGACGCGGTGATGCGGGAGGTCTACGAACTCATCCCGGCGGACGGCACGCTGACGGCGGAGGCGATCCTGCCGGACCTAAGGGCTTCGACGATCCGAGGGGCGGCCCTGCAGCACGACGACCTGACGGTGCCGAACCTGCGCGAGAAGATGCGGGTGAGGGTGACGCACGGATGGTACTTCACGGTGGACGACCACGGGAACTTCGCACGCGGCGCCTATCCCGGAACCATGCGGAGACGCGCGGGTCCGGCGTGAGAGGACGGGTCACGGTGGGGATCCGGAGCGGCGCCGTCGCGCCGGATGGGGTGCTATCCTGACGGCGATCTGGGTGACGGCCCTCGTCCGGGCACTGACCGCCGGAACCGTCGTCGTCCTCGCCTCGGTGCTTGCGGAGATCCTCGGTCCCGTCTGGGGGGCGCTCATCATCAGCCTGCCGGTCACCGCCGGGCCGGTCTACGTCTTCATGGTCCTGGAGCACGATGCGGCCTTCGTCGCCGGGGCCGCCCTCAACGGCTTCGCGGCGAACGCGGCGACGGGCCTGTTCCTGATCGTCTACGCCCGGCGGGCGACCCACCGGGGCCTCGTCGCGGCATTGGGCCCGGCGGCGATGGCGTGGATCGCCGCGGCCGTTTCCATCTCCGCTGTCGCCTGGACGCCGGTGATGGCGTTCCTCCTCAACGTGGTCGTCTACGGCGCGGGTATCCTCATCACCCGACCCGCCGCACGGACGATCCTCGCACGGAGTGCCGTCGTCGCGAGACCGAGGCCACTGGACCTCGTCGTCAGGGCGGCGGCCGTGGCGCTGTTCGTGACGGGGGTCCTGGCACTCAGCGCGGTTTTGGGGCCGGCGCGGACCGGGGTCATCGCCGCCTATCCGCTCACCCTCACGAGCACCTTCGTCATCCTGCATCGCCGCGTCGGCGGGGCGGCGATGGCGCGGTTGGCGGGCATCACGGTACGAGGCGTGTTCGGGTTCGGCCTAACGTTGCTGACGGTCCACCTGATGGTCCGGCCATTCGGTGCCGCCGCGGCACTCGCGGGAGCCCTTCTCGTCTCGCTGGTCTACTCGGCCGGCCTGCTCGCGCTACAACGCCGCTCCGCTGGGTGATGGTCGGAAGCCCGCGCCAGGCGGCGCGTCCGGTAGTCCCGTCCCTTCCTCGCCGCTCCACGATGTGGCATCATCCGCCAGTGACCTTCTGGCTCGTCCTTCGCAGGCTGCTCCCGCTGCTGGCAGTGCTCGGCCTCGCCCTTGCGCCGATGACCGCATTCGCGGCCGCCGCGGGCATGCGCGCGCCGACGGCCGTTCAGGGGCACGCCATGGCGATGCCCGACGAGGCCATGGATGACATGGCCGAGATGGCCATGGACGAGATGGCCATGGACGAGATGCCGTGCTGTCCCAAGGAGCGGCCGGACATGCCCGATTGCTCGAAGGGCTGCCCGCTGATGGCGCTTTGCCTGGCGAAGGTCGCCACCGGCCTGCCGGTGGCCCTCGGACTTCCGGGCCGCGTTGCCGTCATCGAGGTGCCCGCCCGGGCCGTCACCGCCTCCTTCGACAGCCTGTCGCAAGGGCCACCCACCGAGCCTCCCCGAGCCTGAACCCGATGCCGCCGGCGCCTGCGCCGGCCGATCCCGCGCGCCTGAAGGCCCGGGTCCCATCGTTTTCAGGAGATCATCCACCGTGTCCAAGACATCGTTTTCGCGCGCCCTCACGGCTGCGCTGCTCGGCCTCGCCCTGACCACCGCGGCCCGGGCCGACACCAAGGACTACGAGTTCCAGCTGGTGAAGGACGAGGCCAAGCAGGGCGATGCCATCCTCGACGTCCGCCTCGTCGACAAGCGCACGTCCAAGCCCGTGCCGAACGCCGTCATCTTCGCCAAGCGCATCGACATGGCGCCCGACAGCATGGAGGAGATGACCTCGAAGATCGAGCAGCTGCCGTCGCCGGAACCGGGCCTCTACCGGTTCAAGGCGAAGCTGACGATGGCCGGCGGCTGGCGCCTCTCGCTCGGGGCCAAGGTGCAGGGCGAGACCGGCACCGTTGAGAACAAGCTGGTGTTCAAGGCCACCAAGTGAGCCGGACGGCATGGGCCGCCGGGACCCTCGCCGCGCTGGCGGCGGGGGTTTTGGGATTTGGCGCGGGGCATGAAGGCAGCCCCGTGCCGGCGCTCGTCCATCATGCGCGGAACGGGTTCGCGCACTGGCTGCCCGGCGCGGGGTCACCGGCCCCGATGCCCTACCAACCAAAGGCCACGGGTCCCGTGGTCTACTACCAGGACCCGGACGGAAAGCCGGACTACGCCTCCGAGCCCAAGCGCACGGCGGACGGTCGCGACTATCGCGCCGTCCACGCGAGCGAGGACGTGCGCTTCGACGAACCCGACGAGGCGGAGGCGATGCCCGACGCCGGCCCCGGCGACATGGCCATGGCTCAGGCCACGCCGCCTACAAGCACCCGCAAGGTACGCTTCTACCGCAACCCGATGGGCCTTCCGGACACCTCGCCGATTCCGAAAAAGGACTCGATGGGGATGGACTACCTCCCCGTCTACGAGGGCGAGGACACCGACGACGGCACCGTGACGATCTCGCCTGGCAAGCTCCAGCGCACCGGGGTCCGGACGGCGGTGGCCGAGCGACGGGTCCTGTCGATGCCGGTTCGGGCGCCGGGCGCCATCGAGGAGGACGAGCGCCGGATCTCCGTGATCGCGATGCGCACCGACGCCTTCATCGAGAAGGTCGAGGCCGTCACCACCGGCGACCACGTCCACAAGGGCCAGCCGCTCCTGCGCCTGTTCTCGCCGGAGATGAACGCGGCCGCCGCGCAGTACCTCACCGGCATCGGCTACGAGGGCGCCCGCCGGCGCCTGGAGAACCTGGGCATCCCGCCCGAGGTCATCGACGAGATCGAGCGCACCCGAAAAGTACCCTCGACCATCACGTGGTCGGCGCCCCGCGACGGCGTCGTGGTCGAGCGCAACGTCTCCGACGGCATGCGCGCCAAGTCCGGCGACACCCTGTTCAAGCTCGTGGACCATTCACGGGTCTGGGTGGTGGCCGACGTGACCGAACGCGACCTCGCGGCCGTGGCCGAAGGCCAGACGGCGACCGTGCGCGCCCGGACGTTTCCGGATCGGGTCTTCACCGGCGCGGTGACCCGGATCTACCCGCACCTGGCCATGGGGACCCGGACCGCCCGCCTGCGCATCGAGTTGCCGAACCCGAACGGCGACCTGCGCCCGGGCATGTTCGCCGACGTGACGATCGCCACCGGCAGCGACAAGCCGGTGGTCGCGGTGCCAGACGACGCGGTCATCGACACCGGCACGAAACAAGTCGTCCTGCTGGACAAGGGCGAGGGCCGTTTCGAGCCGCGACCGGTCATGCTCGGCACCCGTGGCGACGGCTTCGTCGAGATCCGCGACGGCATCGCCGCCGGCGACAGCGTGGTGACCTCGGCGAACTTCCTCATCGACGCCGAGAGCAACCTGAAGGCGGCGCTGCAGGGGCTCTCCGAGCCCAAACCCGATCCCGGCCCACAGGCCGCGACCGAAGGGAAGGCGCCATGATCGCCCGCCTCATCGCCTGGTCGGCCCGGAACCTGGTGCTGGTCCTGATCGGGACCGTTTTTGCGGTGGGAGCCGGGCTCTACGCCCTGAAAACCCTCCCGCTTGACGCGATCCCGGACCTCTCGGACGTCCAGACCATCGTCTACACCGAGTACCCCGGGCAGGCGCCCCAGGTCATCGAGGATCAGGTCACGTACCCCCTGACGACCGCCATGCTGACGGTGCCCCGGTCCAAGGTCGTGCGCGGGTTCTCGTTCTTCGGGGTGTCGTTCGTCTACGTGATCTTCGAGGACGGTACCGACCCGTACTGGGCGCGGAGCCGGGTGCTCGAATACCTGAACACCGTGGCCAAGCGCCTGCCGCCCGGCGTCACCCCGACCCTGGGGCCCGACGCGACCGGGGTGGGCTGGGTCTACCAGTACGTCGTGGTTGCCAAGGAGCGCACGCTGGCCGAGCTCCGCTCGCTCCAGGACTGGGTCGTGCGCTTCGGGGCGTCCCGCGCAGAAGGCGTGGCGGAGGTCGCCGGCGTCGGCGGCTTCGTGAAACAGTACAACGTGGTCGTCGATCCGAACCGGCTGCGGGCGCAGGGCGTCACCCTGTCCAAGCTCCGGGAGGCCATCCGGGCGAGCAACGCCGACGTCGGCGGCCGTACCGTCGAGCTCTCCGAGTTCGAGTTCGTCGTCCGGGGGCGGGGCTACCTTAAGAGCGTCGCCGACATCGAAAGCATCGTCCTGAAGACCGAGGCCGGCACGCCCCTGCGGGTGAAGGACGTCGCCCGGGTCGAGCTCGGTCCGGACGAGCGCCGCGGCATCACCGAGATGAACGGCGACGGCGAGGTCGCCGGCGGGATTATCCTGCAGCGGTTCGGGGCCAACGCCCTGAACGTCATCGAGGGCGCCAAAGCCCGGCTCGCCGAGGTCGCCGCCAGCCTGCCCAAGGGCACGGAGATCCTGCCGGTCTACGACCGCTCGCACCTCATCGAGGCGGCCATCGAGACCCTCAAGGGCACGCTGATCGAGGAGAGCGCCATCGTTGCCCTCGTCTGCGTCGTGTTCCTCCTCCACGTCCGCAGCGCCCTCGTCGCGATCCTGATGCTGCCGGTCGGCATCCTGATGGCGTTCGCGGGCATGAAGGTTTTGGGGCTCGGGGCCAACATCATGAGCCTGGGCGGCATCGCCATCGCGGTGGGCGCCATGATCGACGCCGCCATCGTGATGATCGAGAACGCCCACAAGCACCTGGAACGGGCGCCACCGGACAAGCCCCGGGTCGAGATCCTGATCGAGGCAGCGAGCGAGGTCGGGCCGTCGCTGTTCTTCTCGCTCCTCATCATCACGGTGAGCTTCCTGCCGATCTTCACCCTGGAGAGCCAGGAGGGCCGCCTGTTCGGGCCCCTCGCGTTCACCAAGACCTTCGCGATGGCGGCGGCGGCAGTGCTGTCCCTGACCCTCGTGCCGGCGTTGATGGTCCTATTCGTCCGTGGGCGCATCATCCCCGAGCACCGCAATCCGGTGAACAGGTTCCTGATCTGGATCTATCGGCCGCTGATCGCCGGCGTTCTCAGGGCGCGTGTGCTCACGATCCTCCTCGCTATCGGTATCCTCGGGGCCACGACGTGGCCGGCGAGCCGGCTCGGCTCGGAGTTCATGCCCGACCTCGACGAGGGCACGCTGATGTACATGCCGACCACCCTACCGGGCATCTCGGTGACCAAGGCCGGCGACTTGCTCGCGACCCAGGACCGCATCATCAAGTCCTTCCCCGAGGTGGCCTCGGTCTACGGCAAGGCAGGGCGGGCCAACACCGCGACCGACCCGGCGCCGAGCGAGATGTTCGAGACCATCGTCAACCTGAAGCCGAAGGCCGAGTGGCGCCCTGGCGTGACGGTGGCGAGCCTGAAGGCCGAGATGGACAAGGCACTGCAGTTCCCTGGCGTCTCGAACGCCTGGACGCAGCCGATCCGCGCCCGGATCGACATGCTCTCGACCGGCATCCGCACCCCTGTCGGGATCAAGGTGCTGGGTACGGACCTGACCGAGATGGAAAAGGTCGCCCGCCAGGTCGAGGCCGTGGTGAAGGCCGTTCCGGGAACGTCGAGCGCCTATGCCGAGCGGGTCCAGGGCGGCTACTTCCTCGACATCACCCCCGACCGCGAGGTGCTGGGCCGGTACGGGCTGACGGTCGGCGAGGTGCAGGACGTCATCGCCATGGCGCTCGGCGGCGACAGCGTCACCAACACGGTCGAGGGTCGTGAGCGCTACACGGTGAACGTGCGCTACCCCCGCGCCTTCCGCTCAGACCCGCGATCAATCGCCTCCGAGGTGCAGGTGCCGATCGCTGGCGGCGGTACGGTGCCGCTCGGCGAAGTGGCCAAGGTGCAGTTGAGCCGGGGCCCGACGCAGATCCGGACCGAGAACGGCCAACTCGCGGTCTTCATCTACGTCGACGTCGTCGGTCGCGACCTTGGAGGCTACGTCGCCGAGGCCAGGGCTGCGGTCGCCAACGAGGTGGCGCTGCCTCAGGGCACGCTCATCCAGTGGAGCGGGCAGGTCGAGTATCTCGACCGGGCGACGGCGCGGCTCAGGATCGTGGTGCCCCTGACGCTCCTGATCGTGTTCCTGCTGCTCTTCCTCAACTTCCGGAGGCTGACCGAGACCCTCATCGTCATGCTCTCGCTGCCCTTCGCCCTGGTGGGCGGGGTCTGGCTGATGTGGTGGATGGGCTTCAACATGTCGGTCGCGGTCGCGGTGGGTTTCATCGCGCTCGCCGGCGTCGCCGCCGAGACCGGCGTGATCATGCTGGTCTACCTCGACCACGCCCTCGACGAGGTCCGGGCCGGGTGCCTCCGGGAGGGGCGCATGCTCACCCGCGCGGACCTGCGGCGGGCGATCATGGTCGGCGCGGTCGAGCGGGTCCGCCCGAAGATGATGACCGTCACTGCCATCATGGCCGGCCTGCTGCCGATCCTCTGGAGCACCGGCTCGGGCTCCGAGGTGATGCAGCGCATCGCCGTGCCGATGATCGGCGGCATGGTCTCCTCGACCGTGCTGACCCTGGTCGTGATCCCGGCCGTCTACGCCCTCGTGAAGGGATGGGGCTTGCCACCCGCCTCGTCCACGGCCGCGGCAACCCAGGACAAGCCGCCGGCCCACCGCGCGGCCGCCGAATAGGTCCCGGCCCCGGTCGAACCGCCCTCAGTTCAGGAAGGAACACCCGATGTCCTCAGCCGCCCGCAAGGCCACCCTCTACCGGATGGTCACCCCCGAACACACCTGCCCCTACGGCCTGAAGGCCAAGGACCTCCTCCAACGCCAGGGCTTCGAGGTCGAGGACCACCTCCTGACCGACCGGGCGGAGACCGACCGCTTCAAAGCCGAGCACCAGGTCAAGTCGACGCCGCAGACCTTCATCAACGGCGAGCGCGTCGGGGGCTTCGACGACCTGCAGCGCCACTTCGGCAAGGCGGCGAACGACCCGAACGTCACCACCTACACGCCCGTCATCGCGGTGTTCTCGATGACGGCGCTGATGGCGCTGGCGGCGAGCCACGCAGTCTACGGCACGCCGTTCACGATGCGCGCGGCCGAGTGGTTCATCGCCTTCAGCATGTGCGTGCTGGCGCTCCTCAAGCTGCAGGACGTCGAGAGCTTCTCCTCGATGTTCCTGGGCTACGACCTGCTCGGGCGGCGCTGGGTGCGCTACGCCTACGCCTACCCGTTCCTGGAGGGCATCGCCGGCGTCCTGATGGTGGCGGGCGCCCTGAACGGGATCTCGATCCCCGTGGCCCTGTTCATCGGCACGCTCGGGGCGGTCTCGGTGTTCAAGGCGGTCTACGTCGACAAGCGCGACATCAAGTGCGCCTGCGTCGGCGGTTCGAGCAAGGTGCCGCTCGGCTTCGTGTCGTTGACCGAGAACGTGATGATGGTCGCCATGGCCCTCTGGATGCTGGCGGTGCACCAATAAGCGCCGCCGCGACGGGGGCTCGTCTCAGGTGCTGGCGCGGCGCTTCCACGCTTATCCGTCCGAGCGGTCGGACCTGTGTAAGCGAGGCGGAACGCTTTTCCGCGTCCCGCCTTAGCCGGTAGTCCCCGGGTCGCTGGGACCCGGGTCGCCGAGAGCTACATGCGGTGACCGCGGTGATGGCCCATCATGTGGCCGCGGCGATGACCGTGGCCCATCATGTGGTGGTGGTGCCCATGGCGCATCATGCGGTGACCGCGATGGTGATGGTGGCCCATCATGCGATGGCCGTGCATGCCATCCATCCGGACCTCGGTGACGGTGGTGGGGGCCTCGACGGCGCCGATCATGCCGGGGGCGGCGGAGGCCGGGGCGACCGAAGCCGCACCCAGGGTTGCCAGGATGGCTGCGGCGAGAATGGACTTCTTCATGGGCTTCCTCATGTCGTTGTCGGCAATGCGTCGAAAACGACGGCACCCGAGCCTTTGGAACGGCTCCGCTTCCAAGACCGTTCCGCGGGGTACGTTCTTCTCCCCTTCGCGTGGCTAACGAAACATTCGAGCTCCGCTGCACTGGTCGGCCATCCCGATTTTCGACCCAGCCGGCAAGGACATCGAACGGCGCTCACCCCGCCCTGGCCGGCCAACGATGATGCAGGTCGTCGATGACGTAGACGTGGGCGTGACGGCGGCCCCCATGCAGGTGCGGGTGCCGGACGTCGAGGTCTGCGTGGGCATGCTCGATCACGTCGGGTTCCGCCGCCGGCCATAGCCGGACCGCCGTGGCGACGCCGGCAAGCGTCACCGCCCCGAGGATCGCCAGCGTGGATGGCATCCCCACGGACGGCCCCAGCCAACCGGCCAGCGGATAGGTGAGCAACCACGCGGCATGGGACAGGGCGAACTGGGCGGCGAAGACGGCCGGTCGGTCCTCCGGGGTCGCCGAGCGGCGCAGGAGTCTGCCGGTGGGGGTCTGCACGCCGGAATAGGCGATGCCGAGCACCAGCCAGGTTCCGAGCAGAAGCGGCCAGCCGATGGTCCCGCCCCAGGTCATGGCGGCGACACCCAGGAGAACCACGCCGAGCAGGGCCGCCGCCGGGATCATGATCGCGCGGTCCGAAAGCCGGTCGAGCAGTCTTGGCAGTGTCAGGGCGGCGATCATGGAGCCGCCCCCGAACAGGCCGAGGGCGAGGGCCACGTCGGTCTGCGGACGATCCAAGAGGCCCTGGACGATCACCACGGTGTTGACGATGACCATGGCGCCGGCCGCGGCGACCGCGAGGTTGAGGGCGAGCAGCCCGCGCAGGCGCGGCGTCGCAAGGTAGATCCTGAGGCCCCGCGTGGTCCGGTCGTAGATGCCGCCCTGGCGTTCGGTCCGGGTGGCGATCGGCAGGCTCACGGACACCACCAGGGCCGCAGAGCACAGGAACCCGACGACGGTACCGCCGAACAGGGCGTTGTAGGGCACCACCGCCAGGAGTAGGGCCGCCAGGGTCGGGCTGAGAAGGTTCTCCAGGTCATAGGCGAGGCGCGAGAGCGACAGGGCGCGGGTGTAGTCGCGCTCGTCCGGCAGGATGTCCGGTATGGTGGCCTGGAAGGTCGGGGTGAACGCCGCCGAGGCCGATTGCAGGACGAAGATCAGGGCGTAGATCTGCCAGACTTGGTCGACGAACGGCAGCGTCAGGGCGATGGCGGCGCGGACGAGGTCCGTGCCCACCAGGAAGGCGCGCCGCGGCAACCGGCTCGTGAAAGCCTGGGCCACCGGGGCGATGAGGACATAGGCGACCATCTTGATGGCCAGCGCCGTCCCGAGGACTGTCCCGGCGCGGTCGCCGGCCAGCTTGAACGCCAGCAGCCCCAGGGCGACGGTCAGCAGGCCGGTACCGATCAGGGCGATGACCTGCGCCGCGAATAGGTGCCGGTAAGTACGGTTCGAGAGGACGCTCAGCATCGTGGGCGTCTCACAGATACTTCGCGAGGATTTTGAACTCGGCGAGGGCATCCTTCGCCCCCTTGCCGCCGTGCTCGATCCCATCGCCGAGGCAGTGCTCCATGTGGTCCTGGATGAGCACGCGCTTGGCGTTGGTGATCGCGCTCTCCACGGCGTGGAGCTGCTGGGCCAGGTCCACGCAGGGCCGGCCTTCCTCAATCATCGCGATGACGCCGGCGAGATGGCCGTGGGCGCGCCTGAGGCGCTTGACGATATCCGGGTGCGAGGCGTGTTCCATGCGGTATCCTATCCCCCTGGAGGGGATACGGCAAAGGCCAGGGCACGTCTTCCTGGGTCTTCATCGCGTCGAGGAGAGCCAGCCGAACATCGCCAGGACCAAGGCGATCAGGATGTAGGCCATGAGGAACGCCCGACCGGCGGCCTTTCGGACGTGCGGCCTGATCGTGCGCCGTCCACCCCCTCCGCCTCCCCAGGTCTCAATCCTGCGCCCGAGCTTCTTGCCCGTCATCGCCTCGGCGGCCGTCGTGGATGGATCCCGCGATGCCCGTCCGGGCGTTCCTCCGCATGCATCGTCGCTACCCTCATGGCACGCCTTTGCCGAGCAGGTCGGCCACATGGGCGTCGGCGGGATGGCCGGTGGCGGCGCGGTGGCTTTCCGAACAGGCCGCGTAGTCCGGGCCGGACGCGGACATCACAAGCTCCGAGGTGCCGTCTGGCATCGTGCGCGTTGCCAGGACGGTTCGTCCCGCCGGCCATTCGAGCGATCCGGGAACGGGTCCCGGCCGGGGCTCGCCGTAGCGGCGTACCCCCTCGCGCCGAATGGTCTCCCGGGCGGTGGCGTAAGCCGGTCCGTCGAGCGGCCGCCCGACCCAGACGACCTGCTGGAGGCCCTGCTCCCGGCACACCACGAGGACCACCTCGACGGTGTCGGGTCCGGAGGCGAGCGGACGGTCGCGGAAGTAGTACAGCCCGGTCAGGTTCGCCTCGCGGTCGACCATCGAGGGCGCATCGACACGGTCCACGGCACCCCAAGCCAATCCGAACGGCGCCTCGCCCGCCGCCGGTTCCGCCGCCACGGCCGCGCCCGTCCACGCCACCACCGCCAGTGCGAGCGCTGGGCGGCGGGGCATCGGCCTACTCCGCCGCCTGGGGAAGGACGGGGCGGGCATGGGGGCCCTCCTTCTCGACGGTGGCCGTCCTCGGGACCACGGTCCCGGCGAAGCGCGCGTAGAGCGCCGGCAGGACGACGAGGGTCAGCAGGGTCGCCGAGATGAGGCCGCCGATCACCACCGTCGCCAGGGGCCGTTGGACCTCGGCCCCCGTCTCGGTGGCCAGCGCCATCGGCACGAAGCCGAGCGACGCCACCAGCGCCGTCATCGCCACCGGCCGGAGCCGGGTCATCGCACCCTCCAGGATCGCCTCGCGGCGCGGCTTCCCCTCCGCGATGAGCTGCTTGATGTAGGTCAGCATCACCAGGCCGTTCAGCACCGCCACCCCCGACAAGGCGATGAAACCGACCGCCGCCGGCACCGAGAACGGCATCCCCCGCAGCCACAGGGCCGCGATGCCCCCGGTGAGCGCCAGCGGGACCGCGCTGAACACCAGCAGCGCGTCACGCGCCGAGTTCAGGGCCGAGAACAGCAGCAGGAAGATCAGGAAGAAGCACACCGGCACCACCACCATCAGGCGCTGGCGGGCCGAGGCCAGGTTCTCGAACTGCCCGCCCCAGGTCACGTAGTAGCCGGCCGGAAGCTGGACCCCGGAGGCCACCTTGGCCTGAGCCTCGGCGACAAGCGAGCCGATGTCGCGGCCGCGCACGTTGGCCGTGACCACGACCCGCCGCCGCCCGTTCTCGCGAGAGATCTGGTTCGGCCCCTCCGTCACGGAGAAGCTCGCGACCTGCTTCAGGAGGACGGAGGACGCCCGACCGTTGACGCCCGGGGGCAGCGGGACCGGGATGTTCTCCAGGGCCTCACGGTCCTCGCGCACCTTGTCGTTCAGGCGCACGACGATGGGAAAGCGCCGGTCGCCCTCGAACACCATGCCGGCCTCGCGCCCGCCGATGGCCGCGCCGATGACGTCCTGGATCGAGGACGTGCTCAGGCCGAGGCGCGCGGCCTCGACCTTGTTGATCTTGATCTCCAGGAACGGCAGCCCGGCCGTCTGCTCCACCTTGACGTCGTCGGCGCCCTCGGTCCCGCGCAGGATCGCGGCGACCTGGTTGGCGGCCTTGAGCATCGGCTCGAACTCCTCGCCGAACACTTTTACGGCGAGGTCGCCGCGGGTGCCGGCCAGGAGCTCGTTGAACCGCAGCTGGATCGGCTGGGAGAACTCGTAGACGTTGCCCGCAAGCGCACCGACCGCCTTCTCGATGTCCTCCTGCAGCGCGGCCTTGGTCTGGTCCGGGTCGGGCCATTCCTCCTGCGGCTTCAGGATGACGAAGGTGTCGGACGAGCTCGGCGGCATCGGGTCGGAGGCGACCTCCGCGGTGCCGGTCTTCGAGAAGACGTAGGCGACCTGGGGGAATCGGCTGATCGCCTGCTCGACCTTCAGCTGCATCGCCTGGGACTGTGTCAGCGACGTCGACGGGATGCGCTGGGCGTTGAGCGCGATGCTCTTCTCGTCCAGCTGCGGGATGAACTCCTGCCCGAGCACCCTGAACAGGAACCCGGCCCCGACGAGCAGGACGAGGGCGACGGCGACGAAGGTCATCGGGATGCGCAGGGCCGCCCCGAGGACCGGGCGGTAGACGGCCTTGATCCCGCGGATGAGGACGTTGTCCTTCTCCGTGACCCTGCCCGTGATGACGATGGCGATCATCGCCGGGACGAAGGTCAGCGACAGCACGAAGGCGGAGACGAGGGCGATGATGACGGTGAGCGCCATCGGCTCGAACATCTTGCCCTCGACCCCGGTGAAGGTGAGGAGCGGCACGTAGACGAGGATGATGATGGCCTGCCCGTAGAGGGAGGGCTTGATCATCTCCTCGGCCGAGGCGCGCACGGTGACGAGGCGCTCCTCCAGGTCGAGCTTGCGCCCGAGCTCGGTCTGGCGCTCCGCGAGGTGCCGCAGGGCGTTCTCGGTAATGATGACGGCACCGTCGACGATGAGGCCGAAGTCGAGCGCCCCCAGGCTCATCAGGTTGGCGCTGATGCGGCCCTGGACCATGCCGGTCATGGTCATCAGCATCGCGACCGGGATGACGAGGGCGGTAACGATGGCCGCGCGGATGTTACCGAGCAGCAGGAACAGGATGACGATGACGAGGGCGGCGCCCTCGGCGAGGTTCTTGGCCACCGTCCGGATCGTGGCCTCGACGAGGAGGGTGCGGTTGAGGACGGTCTGGACCTCGACGCCGGGCGGGAGCGTGCGCCGGATCTCGGTCATCCGCGCGTCCACGGCGGCCGAGACCGTCCGGCTGTTCTCGCCGATCAGCATCAGGGCGGTGCCGATGACGACCTCGCGTCCGTCCTCGCTGCCCGAGCCGGTGCGCAGGTCGCGCCCGATCCGGACCTCGGCGACGTCGGAGATGCGGACCGGCACACCGCCGCGAGTGGTCACCACGACGGAGCCGATGTCCTCCATGGTCTCCAGGCGGCCGGCGGCGCGCACGACGTAGCCCTCGCCGTTGTCCTCCAGGTAGCGGGCGCCCTGGTTGGCGTTGTTGGCCTCCAGCGCCCGGCCGATGTCGGCGAACGACAGGTCGAGGGCGGTCAGCTTCATCGGGTCCGGCTGGACGTGGTACTGCTTGTCGAAGCCGCCGATGCTGTCGACGCCGGCGACCCCCGGCACGGTCTTCACCTGGGGGCGGATGATCCAATCCTGGACCGTGCGGAGATACGCGGTTCGTTCGAGCTCCGTCGCGAGCCTCTGGCCCTCGGGGGTCAGGTAGCTTCCGTCCGATTGCCAGCCGGCCTTGCCGTCCGGCGAGACCTTGCGGTCCGTCAGTTGGGCGTAGTGGATCGACCACATGTAGATCTCGCCGAGGCCGGTCGAGATCGGGCCCATGTGGGGCTCGGCCCCCGGCGGCAGTGTCGACTTGGCCTCGCCGATGCGCTCCGCCACCTGCTGGCGGGCGAAGTAGATGTCGAGCTTTTCCGAGAAGACCGCGGTGATCTGGGAGAAGCCGTTTCGCGAGAGCGAGCGGGTGTATTCCAGGCCCTTGATGCCGGCGAGCGCGGTCTCGACCGGGTAGGTCACCTGTTTCTCGATATCGACCGGTGAGAGCGACGGCGCCGTGGTGTTGATCTGCACCTGGTTGTTGGTGATGTCCGGCACCGCGTCGATGGGGAGCTTGGTCAGCGAGAACACGCCGAAGCTTGCCGCGAGCAGCGACAGGAGCACCACGAGCCAGCGCTGGTGGACCGAAAAGTCGAGGATCTTCGAGATCATGACCGGCCCCCTCAGTGGTCGTGGTCGGCTTCGGCCTTGCCGAGTTCGGCCTTCAGGACGAAGGAGTTGGCCACCGCGACCTCGTCGCCGGGCTTGAGACCGGTGAGGATCTCGAAGGCGTCGTCGTCGGCCTTGCCGATCGTCACGTCGCGACGCTCGAACCCATCCGGGGTCCGTACGAACGCGACCTTCTCGCCCTTGATGGTCTGGATGGCGGCCTTCGGCAGCCGGACCCCGACCTTGTCCTGGGCGATCTCGACCTCGGTCGTGACGAAGGTGCCGGGCCGCCAGGCCATGTCCTTGTTCGGCAGGGCGACGATGACCCGGGCCGAGCGGGTCTCGGCGTTGAGGATCGGGCTGACGAACACGACCTTGCCCTCGCCGCGGGAGGCGTCGTCGCCCCCGACGATGGTCACCTTGGCGCCCTCCGGGACCTTCGACAGCTCGGTGGTCGGGATCGCGAGCTCGATCCACACGGAGGACAGGTCCGCGACGGTGTAGACGTCGGCCGGATCGCCCTCCTTGCCGACGGCGGTCCCGACGTCGACCTTGCGCTCGACCACCCGCCCGGAGAGGGGCGAGCGCAGTTCGTAGCGGCGCAGGCTGGACAGGTTCGGGGTGGTTTCGTCCTTCTTGGCCGAGGTCGCGACCTCGGCCGCGTTCAACCCCAGCGCCGAGAGTTTTTGGCGGGCGAGGTCCACGCGCAGGGTCGCCTCCGAGTAGGCGGCCTTCGCGTTCAGGAATGCCGATTCCGCGGAGATCCGCTTGTCCCACAGGGCCTGCTGGCGGTCGAAGTTGGTCTTCTCCAGGTCCGCCTTGACCGTCGCGGTGAGGAAGTCGCTCTTGGCCTCGGCGACCTCGCGGCTGTCGAGGACGGCCACGACCTCGCCCTTGGCGACCCCCTCGCCGAGGCGCTTGCGCATCTCTGAGACCGTGCCGACGACCCGCACGGGCACCCGGGCGATCCGGTCGGCGTCCTGGGCGATGGTGCCGGGCACGAGAAGGTGTCGCGAGAGGATACCGCCCGCGACCTTAGCCAGTGTGATGTCCTGCTCCGCGGCCTGCTCGGCCGTCATCTTGATCCTGCCCTCGCCCTCCTCGTCGTGGCCGTGGGCCTCGCCCTCCGCGTGCTTGTGGCCACCGGCCTCGGGCTTGGTTTCTCCCTCGGAGTGCCTGTGCTCGCCGGAAGGCTTGGGCTCGCCCTCGGCATGCTCATGGCCATGCTCGCCGTGACCGTGCCCATCGTCGGCTGCGGGTGTCGCCGGCTTGGTCATGGCAGCGTTCGTCGGGGGCGCCGTCCGGGGGCTCGCCAGGCCGGCGGCGGCAAGGGCGCCCTGCACGACCTCGGATACGCGGGGGAAGGCACCGCCGATCGCGATGCCGATGGCCAGGAAGGCCACGGAAAGGAATGCACGCATGGGAATGGGCCGTATCCGACCGGGACGTCGCCTATCCGCTCAAGCGGCCTCGGACTGTCCCGTACAAGGTGGTTCGCGAGGGTGAGGCGACCGGGACCCGCGAGGGGCCGGCCGAGACGCGCCACGGGCGTGGCGGCGTCGCCTCAGGCGCGAGGGGGCCTTGGGAGACGGTCCGGCGAAACGGACCCGATGGCGGTGGTCACGGTCGCGTAGGACGCGCGCCCGGTCCCGCGATGCGGCAGGGCCGGCGCCGCGTCGACGCCAAGCGCCTGGTGGCAGCCACAGTTGGCGTGGCAGGCCGGGCAGGCATCGGAATGGTCTGCAGCACCCGCCTCGGATGGGGCGGACACCGACAGTTCGTGGCTGGCCGGACGATGGGCCTCGGCGGAATGGATCGCGCCGGGGACAACGAGCGCCAGGACCAGGACGAGCGACAGCACGCGGACGGTGGCCGCCCACCAGCCGCGCATCGTCTCGTAGGCCCTGATCGGACGTCCGGGTTTCATCTCGGTCCTTATGGACGATTCACGCCCATCCGTACAACGCGGATGGTCTCGGCTTTTCGACGCCCTGGGACTAATCGTCGTCGTGATGGTGGTGGTGATGGTGGTGCCGCTCGCCGTAGAAGCCGCGCCCGTCGTAGTCCCGGCGTTCGCGATGGATCACCACGTCGTCGTGATCGCCATGCCGGTAGCGGTCGACGTGGACGTCCCGGCCCCGTTCCTCGTAACCGCCGCCGTAATACTGGGCGGACGCCGCCACGGGGGCCAGGACCAGGTTCGCCGCGACGAGGCCCATCAGACGCTTTCGCATGACACTTCCCTCGAACATCCAAGCCGTAAGAGTGGTCGTGCCGACGTGAACCGCATCTGACGCCCCCGTTCAGCAAGGGCGCCGGTGCCCCCCTCGACACGCGATACCCCCCCCGCTCATGCGATGGCTTGGTCGAGCAGGAGCAGCAGCAGGAAGCCCGCGAAGAACATGGCGGTCACCCACGGTCGGTCCTCGATCTCGTGCGCCTCGACGAGGAGCTCCTCGGTGACGAGGTACAGCAGCGCGATCAGCCCGAAGGCCAGGAACCCGGCCTGGATCGGTGCCGACAGGGTGGCGACGGGTCCGCCGAGGAGGGCCCCCACCGGCAGGAGGACGACCAGGGCCGCCGTCAGGCCGACGACCTTGCCCTTTGACGCGCCGGTGTCCCCGAATTGGGTAGCGACCGTCAGGCCGAGGAACAGGACCTCGATGGTCAGCGCGACGGTGAGCAGCATGCCGGCCTTGGCACCGGCGGCGAAGGCGATGCCGAGGACGAGCCCGTCGACGAGGATGTCGATGCCGGTGACCGCCATCAGTCCGGCGGGTCCCTTCGCCCGCTTGCCGAGGCTCTTGAACAGGAGCATCGCGAAAACGCCCAGCGCGCCGCCGATGAGGGTCGCCCAGGGCGATCCGGCGTGCTTGAGGTCTGGCAGGATCTCCCCCGCCGCAGCCGCGAAGACCACGCCGGCCGCGAAATGCTGGATCGCGCTGACCAGGACGGCGCCCGGCCGCAGGTTGACCGCGACCGCCGCGCCGACGATGGCGGCCGCGGCTGGGATCAGGGTGTAGAGCCAAGCCTGCATGTCGGGCTCAGACCACGTGGTCGGGAGCGAGGACGCAAGGGGTGTCCGCGCTCGTCTCGACCTGCAAGGTGGTGTGGCCGATGCCGAACCGTTCCTTGATCCCCGCCGCGGCTCTCATAAGGAAGGCGTCGTCGGGACGGCCTCCCGGCATGAGGAGGTGCGCCGTGAGGCAGGTCTCGGTGGTGCTCATCGCCCAGACATGGAGGTCGTGCAGGCCGGTGACCCCGGGCAGCCCTTCGAGGTGGCCGCGGACGGCGGCCGGGTCGATGCCGGGCGGTACGGCGGCGAGGGACAGCGTGAGGCTGTCGCGCAGGAGCCCCCAGGTGCTCCAGACGATGACCGCGACGATGGCGAGGCTGACCACGGGGTCGAGCCAGGTCCACCCGGTGTAGAGAATCACGAGGCCGGCGATGACCACGCCCGCCGAGACGGCGGCGTCGGCGGCCATGTGCAGGAAGGCGCCCTTGATGTTGATGTCGCCCTTGGCACCCGAGGCGAACAGCCAGGCGGTGATGCCGTTGACGAGGATGCCGACCGCCGCGACGATCATCACGGTCTTGCCGGCGACGGGTGCGGGCTCGCCGAAGCGCTGGACCGCCTCCCAGGCGATGGCGCCGACCGCGACCAGCAGGAACACCGCGTTGAAAAGGGCCGCCAGGATCGACGAGCCCTTCATCCCGTAGGTGTAGCGCGCGCTCGGGGCACGCTTGGCAAGGACCATGGCGATCCACGCCACGACGAGGCCGAGCACGTCCGAGAGGTTATGGCCGGCATCGGCCAGCAGGGCCATCGAGTTCGCCAGCACCCCGTAGGTCGCCTCGATGGCGACGAAGCCGACGTTCAGCGCGATGCCGATGGCGAACGCCTTGCCGAAGCTCGCCGGGGCGTGCGTGTGTCCCAGTCCGTGCGCATGCCCGCCATGGTCCCCGTGCCCGGTGGCGTCGTGGTCGTGGTCGTGGTCGTGGTGATCCTTTGCCATCGTGGTTCAGATCCTGGTCCGGAGAAGCCGCAGCGCGTTGGCCGTGACGAGCACGGTCGCGCCGGTGTCGGCGAGGATGGCGGGCCAGAGCCCGGTGATGCCGAGGACGGTCGTGCACAGGAGCACCGCCTTCAGGCCCAGCGCGACCACGACGTTGGCCCGGATGTTCGCCATGGTCCGCCGCGACAGGAGGATCATCCTGGAAACATCGGCGACCCGTCCGTGGAGGATGGCGGCGTCCGCCGTCTCAAGCGCGACGTCCGCGGCACCGCCCATGGCGATCCCGACGTCGGCCGCGGCCAGGGCGGGCGCATCGTTGATGCCGTCCCCGACCTTCGCCACGACCTTGCCGCCCGCCTGCATCTCGCGGACGATGCCCAGCTTGTCCTCGGGAAGGAGTTGGGCCCGGGGCGTCATGCCGAGCGTTTTCGCGATGGCACCGGCGGTCCGGCTGTTGTCCCCCGTCAGCATGACCACCTCGACGCCGAGCGAGCGGAGAGCGGCGATGCCGTCCACGGCATCGGGCCTTGGCTCGTCCCGCATCGCCACGAGCCCCGCCACGGCGGTGCCGGCGATGAGGACGGACACCGTCTTGCCCTCGTCGGTCAGGGCCGTGACGCGCGAGGCCTGCTCAGGGGTGAACGCGATGCGTTCGGCTGCCGCCTGCGCCGAACCGAGGAAGATCCCGACCCCGCCGACCACCGCGAAAATTCCCTTCCCGGCGAGGGCCTCGGCTTGGGCGGCCGGCGGGATCGGGGCAGCGACTTCCGCGGCCTTGGCCAGGATCGCGCGGGCGAGCGGATGGTTCGAGCCGCTTTCCAGGGCGGCCGCGAGGGAGAGGACCTCGCGTTCCGGTCGCCCGAAGGGGACCACGTCCGTGACCCGGGGCTTTCCCAGGGTCAGGGTCCCGGTCTTGTCGAAGGCGACCATCGTGACCGTGCCGAGGGTTTCCAGGACGGCGCCGCCCTTGATCAGGAGCCCGCGGCGGGCACCCGCCGACAGGCCTGCGGCGATGGCCGCCGGAGTGGAGATGACCAGGGCGCAGGGGCAGCCGATGAGGAGGATCGCCAGGCCCTTGTAGATCCAATCGTGCCACGGGCCGCCGAGGAGGAGCGGCGGCACCGTCGCGACCAGCACCGCGACCGCGACGACGGCCGGCGTGTAGTACCGGGAGAAGCGGTCGATGAACCGCTCGGTCGGTGCCTTGGCGTCCTGGGTTTCCTCGACGAGGCGGACGACCCGGGCGATGGTGTTGTCGCGCGCTGCCGCCGTGACCCGCACGCGCAGGACGGACCCGCCGTTGATGGTCCCCGCGAAGACCGGATCGTCCACGGACTTCCGCTTCGGCACGCTCTCGCCGGTCACGGGCGCCTCGTCGACCTCGCCGGTCCCCTCCGACACCGTTCCGTCCGCCGGGATGCGGTCGCCCGGGCGCACCATCACCGTCGATCCGACCACGAGGGTCTCCGCCGGAACCTCCTCGACGCGTCCGTCCCGCTCGACGAGGGCGGTTCGCGGAACGAGGTCGGTCAGGCCGCGGATCGAGGCGCGGGCGCGGCTTGCCGCGACGCCTTCGAGCACTTCGCCGACGAGGAACAGGAACACCACGCTCGCCGCCTCCTCGACGGCGCCGATGAAGACCGCGCCCACGGCCGCCATGGTCATGAGCATCTCGATGGAGAACGGCGTGCCGAGGCGGGCGGCCACGAGGGCCCGCCAGGCGATCGGCACGAGGCCGACCGCCATGGCCGCCAGGAAGGCGTAGGGGGCCATGGCGGGATAGGCCTGGCCGGCAAGGTACGCCGCCGCGAGCGAGCCGCCGCACGCGAGGGTGAGGCGTCCCCGCGGGCCGCGCCACCACGCCGGATCGTCCCCCTTGGATGCGGGTGCGTTCGGCTGTTCACCCGTCCCGGAAGCGGCATCGGCCACAGGGTCGGCCACGCCGAAGCCGAGTGAGGTCACGGTGGCGGCCAGCGTCGCCCGCGTGACGCCGGCGCGGTGCCGGATCGTCACCGTGCCGGCGGGGACCGAGACGGCGACGTCCTCGAT
This sequence comes from Methylobacterium sp. 37f, assembly GCF_023093475.1. NCBI lineage: Bacteria > Pseudomonadati > Pseudomonadota > Alphaproteobacteria > Hyphomicrobiales > Methylobacteriaceae > Methylobacterium > Methylobacterium sp. 37f. The sequence goes on along the minus strand of NZ_JAGHKN010000026.1, from coordinate 41,395 downwards.
CCCGTCCAGTCGGCGGACGGCGTTCTCGATCTTCGCGGCGCACGAGCCGCAATCCATTCCCGAGACGACCAGTCGGAGCGGCGGGATCGTGGGTCGGGTGGCGTCGTCCGGTGGGCCGGGGATCGCGACGTCTGGTCTGGCCATCGACGGTCTTCCTTCTGGGTCGACGACGGCTTAATTCCTCTAGTGGCTGGAGGAGCAAGCGATAAATGGAAATTACCATCGGCGAGCTATCGAAACGCACGGGCGTCCTCGCAACGACGGTGCGCTACTACGAGGATGTCGGCCTGATGCCCGCCCCGCCACGCACCGCCGGGGGGCGTCGGAGCTACGGAACGGCTCACGTGGCACGGCTGGCCTTCATCCGCCATGCGAGGCAGCTCGGCTTCGAGGTCGATGCCATCCGCGAGTTGCTCGCGCTCAACGCCCGGCCGGACCTTCCCTGCGCCGAGGTCGACGTCATCGCCCGGCGTCACCTCGCCGATGTCGACGGCCGTATCGAGCGCCTCAAAGCCCTGAGGTCCGAGCTTTCGCGCATGGTCGATGAATGCGGCCACGGCCGCGTCGGCGAGTGCCGCGTCATCGAGGTCCTATCCGACCATGGCGAATGCCTCGGGCACGACCATTAGGAGCCGCCTCGACCCCTACCCTTCCGATCCGCCCCGGGATCCGGATCATCCGAACCCGTCGTTCTCAAACCCGTGGCCTCGGTTGCCTCCTCCGCGATGGGGCGCCCACCTCCTGCGAAGCCCATGCGCCGACCGCCGCAGGGCCCCCTTGCATGGATGCGGTTCATCGTTCGACTGCCGTGCGGCCACGCACCTGGGCGACGTGGGGATGACGTTAGGGACTTATCCACAGCCGTCCACAGCGACCCGAAAAGAGCAACGGTCCGAAGCTCGGCCGCTGTACGGAACCCGTCAAATATGTTCTGCTTTTGTTCCCATATTCAAGGAGGAGCATCATGCAGGTCATCGACATCGTCATCGGTTTCCCGATGCCGGTCCCGATCCTCGCCAGGGCCGTCCGCGCCGGGTTCCCCAGCCCGGCCGACGACTTCGTCGAGGAGGAAATCGACCTTCAACGCCTGCTCGTCGTCAACCGCCCGGCCACCTTCCTGGTACGTGTCGCCGGCGACAGCATGCTGCTCGCCCACCTTCACGATGGGGATCTCGCGGTGGTGGACCGGTCGCTGACCCCGCGTACCGGCGACGTCGTCGTGGTCGACGTCGACGGCGAGCGCTCCTTCAAGGTCTGGAAGCGCCAGGGTCCCCGGGTCACGCTGCACTTCGCCAACCCGCGCTTCCCGGAGTTCCGCCTGGCGCCCGACGCCCTCGTCGAGGTCTGGGGCGTCGTCTCCGGCTCCGTGTGCGCCCGGCGCCGCTGCGAATGAACGCCCGGGCCTACGCCCTGTCCGACGGCAACTCGTTCTACTGCTCATGCGAGCGGGTCTTCGACGCACGGTTGGCGCGACTGCCCGTGATCGTGCTGTCCAACAACGATGGCTGCGCCATCGCCCGGACCAACGAGGCCAAGGCCCTCGGCATCCGGATGGGCGAGCCCTGGTTCAAGATCCGGGACATGTGCAGGGCCCGGGGCGTCCAGGTCTACTCCTCGAACTACGCCCTCTACGGAGACATGTCGGCCCGGGTGAACGCGGTCTACCGGGACTTCTCCCCACGCATCGAGATCTACTCCATCGACGAGAGTTTCCTGGACATTTCCGACGTGCGCCAGCGCGACCGCGAGACCCTCGCCCGCGACATGCGGGCGACCGTGCGGGCCTGGACGGGCATCCCTACCTGCGTCGGCATCGGCCCGACCAAGACCCTGGCCAAGCTTGCGAACCACGTGGCCAAGAAGAACCCCTTGCTCGGCGGGGTCTGCGACCTAACCGACCCCGAGCAGTACGACCACTGGATCATCCGCGTACCGGTAGCCGATATCTGGGGCGTGGGGCCGGCCAACGCCCGGCGTCTTGAGGCCTTGGGATGCGACAGCGCCGCCGACGTCCGCGACCTCGACACACGCATCGCCCGCAAGGCCATGACCGTGGTCGGCGAGCGCCTCGTCCACGAACTCCGCGGCGTGGCCTGCCTCGACCTTGAAACGCTGGCCGCGACGCGGAAGGGATGCGCCGTAACCCGGTCGTTCTCGGAGCGCGTCGAGGACCGCGCGACCATGGAGCAGGCTGTAGCGACCCACGCGGCCCGGCTCGGCGAGAAACTGCGTCGGGAGGGACTGGCGACCGATCACGTCACGGTCTTCTACCACACCTCCGAGCACGACCGCGGCAAGCCCCAGCGTTCGGTCTCGACGGTCGTCACCCTGCCCGAGGCGAGCAACGACACCCGCGTCCTGGTGAAGGCGGCGCTCCATGGCGTCGGCAGGACCTGGCGCGACGGCTTTCGCTATTCCAAGGCCGGCATCGTCACCACCGACCTCGTACCCCTCGCCGCGTCACAGCGCGCGATGCCGGGCCTGGGCCAACTCGACCGGGAGATGGGCGCCGCGCTGATGGAGGCCTTGGATGCGTGCAATCGTCGCTTCGGTCGAGGTGCCGTGGTTCCAGGGGCCGCCGGGTTCGCTCCGAAACGATCATGGTCGACCCAGTTCGAGATGCGGTCGCCTCGCTACACCACGCGGCTGGATGAGTTGCCGGTGGTTGCCGCGGCGTGACGACGATCGATGGCGGGAGGACCCGGCGCATCGCGACGATGCCTGGCGCCGGCAGGCGGGCCGAGCCCACAATGGTCTCCCGGCAAACGGACGTGGGCTGAATTTCTCGGCGAAGGTCTGGTACCGGAAGAAAGCCGGTCAGCTCGCATCTATGAGACCACGTGATAAATCCCGGCCGCGCGCAGCACGTCGTTGGTGTCGCTGTTGATCAGGCCGCGCTTGCCGGTGACCAGCGCGGCCGCCACCGCCCCCGCCTGCCCGCCATTGGCGTCGGTGATCCGTCGCGTGAGGGCGTTGCGCGCGTCGTCGACGGCGGCCGCGAGGCGGTCAGTCCACGGCGTCGGGAGGACCGGCGGCCGCCGCTCGATCGTGCCGACGAGGGAGCCGACCGCGCCGATCTGTCGGAAGAAGGCGTCGCGGGCGAAGTCGTAGCCGCCCGGGCGGGCCGCGTCCGGGGGCGGAAGCAGGCGAGCGGTCGCGGCGATCCGATCGCCCGGCTTCAGCAGGATGGCCTTGCGGTAGGAGACGCGCACGCGCCTCGGTCGCACCGCGTCGGCAAGGGTCCCGAAGCTTTCCACTCGTACGATCAGGCGTGCGCCCTCCTCCCGCTCGTCCAGCCCCTCGATGGTGCCGACCAGCGGGGCGATCGTCGTCCGGGCGAGGATCGGGCGGGCGACCTGCTGGACGCGGAACGTCGCGGCGGCAAAGCCCAGGAGGGCGGCGATGCCGGCGAGAACCAGCGCGAGCCCGACCTGACGCGCCACCAGCAGGGGCGTGAGGGCACCGAGGAGCGCTGCCGCCACGAGGGGGGCTGCGAGGGACGGCGCGCCCTGCGTCCCGAGGAAGAAGACCAGGATGCCGGCCCCGAAGGCGACCGCCAGCCAAGCGAACAGGCGACGCTGCTCGATCTCCCGGGTCCAACCGGCCCGGACCCAGTTCGCAACGAGCCGCCAGACCGCCCGGCGCACGGCGAAGCGGCGCGTCCATCGCCCCACCGCTGCAGCCGCGCGCACCTGCGCCATCGTTCACGCTTTCCGGTCGCACCGTCGGGCCGGCGACCTTAGTCCATTTCGGAAGACATCATTTCCAGGGGACGATTTCTTAACGCTGGGCGTCGCGCATGCTACACGCGCCGCTCCAGGCCGGTCGATCCGCTTCCCGCCTGTTCCACTAGGCAGTTCAAGTCCAGATTGATGTCGTCAGCCGTCGTCACGCGCTTTGCCCCCTCGCCCACGGGCTACCTGCATATCGGCGGGGCCCGTACGGCCCTGTTCAACTGGCTTTATGCGCGCCGATTCGGCGGTCGCATGCTGCTGCGCATCGAGGACACCGACCGCGAACGCTCGACTCAGGGCGCCATCGACGCGATCCTCGACGGCATGCGCTGGCTCGGCCTCGATTGGGACGGCGACGTCATCTATCAGTATGCCCGGGCCGCCCGACACCGGGAGGCGGCCGAGAGCCTGCTGGCCACCGGCAACGCCTACCGCTGCTACGCCACGCCGGAGGAGTTGACGGCGATGCGCGAGGCGGCGCGCGCCGAAGGCCGGCCATTGCGCTACGACGGCCGCTGGCGCGATCGCGATCCGTCCGACGCGCCCGCCGGGGTCAAGCCGGTGATCCGCCTGCGCGCGCCGACCGAGGGCGAAACCGTGGTCGAGGATGGCGTTCAGGGCCGCGTCGTCTGGCAGAACAAGGACCTCGACGATCTGGTCCTGCTGCGCTCGGACGGCAACCCGACCTACATGCTCGCCGTGGTGGTGGACGACCACGACATGGGCGTGACCCAGGTGATCCGGGGCGACGACCATCTCACCAACGCGGCGCGCCAGCGCCAGATCTCCGACGCCCTCGGCTGGGCGGCGCCCGCCATGGCGCATATTCCGCTGATTCACGGGGCGGACGGCGCCAAGCTCTCGAAGCGCCACGGGGCGCTGGGGGTCGATGCCTATCGCGACCTCGGCTACCTGCCGAGCGCGCTGCGCAACTACCTCGTGCGCCTCGGCTGGAGCCACGGCGACCAGGAGGTCTTCTCCACCGATGAGATGATCGCGGCCTTCGACCTGAAGGCGATCGGCCGCTCCCCGGCGCGCTTCGACTTCGCCAAGCTGGAGAACCTGAACGGTCTCTACATCCGCGGCGCGGCGGATGCGGATCTCGTCCGGTCGATCGAGGACGTGCTTCCGGCGCTCGGGCCGGCCCGCGGCATCGCGATGCCGCTGGCGCCCGCCCTGCGCGAGAAACTCCTGGTCGCGATGCCGGGCCTGAAGGAGCGGGCCAAGACCCTCGTGGAACTCCTCGACAGCGCCTATTACCTCACCGCGGCCCGGCCCCTGGTTCCCGACGAGAAGGCCAAGGGGCTCCTCGGCGACGAGGCCAGGGCGCGGCTCGCCGCCCTCGTCCCGGCCCTGGAAGCACTGCCGGACTGGAGTGCGGCGGCGACCGAGGGCGCCGTCCGGCTTTTCGCCGAGACCGAGAGCCTGAAACTCGGCCAGATCGCCCAGCCGCTCCGCGCGGCGCTGACCGGCCGCGCCACGTCGCCGCCGGTCTTCGACGTCATGGCGGTGCTCGGGCGGGAGGAATGCCTCGGCCGTCTCCGCGACCAGACGGGCTGAGGGCGATCCCGAAACGGTGACCGGACCAGGCGTTCCCCGGGCGCCGAGGCATGACAAATCGGCCTGGATTTCGCTTCGATGCCGGTGAGAGGCGGACCGTCGGTTGATGACGGTTCGCCGATCCGCTACCCCCATGCTCGTGTGAGCAAGTGCAGCATAGGCTGCAGTTGCGCCCCGGATCCGGGTGGCTGACTGCATCGCCACGCGGGCCGGCGCCGCCCCGCTGTCACGAAAGGGTCCAGGTCTCCATGAGCGCCTCCAGCACGATCACCGTGGGCGACGACCACGTCGAGCTTCCCATCAAGACCGGCACGATCGGCCCCGATGTCATCGACATCGGCAAGCTCTACGCCAAGACGGGCAAGTTCACCTTCGACCCCGGATTCACCTCGACCGCCTCCTGCGAGTCGAAGATCACCTACATCGACGGCGATGCGGGTGTTCTCCTCTATCGCGGCTATCCGATCGAGCAGATCGCCGAGAACGGCGACTTCCTCGAGACCTGCTACCTGATGCTGTTCGGCGAGTTGCCGACCCCGTCCCAGAAGGCCGATTTCGACTACCGGATCACGCGCCACACCATGGTGCACGATCAGATGAACCGCTTCTTCCAGGGCTTCCGCCGCGACGCGCACCCGATGGCAATCATGGTCGCCTGCGTCGGCGCCCTGTCGGCATTCTACCACGACTCGACCGACATCTCGGACGACCAGCAGCGCATGGTCGCGTCGATGCGGATGATCGCCAAGATGCCCACCCTGGCGGCGATGGCGTACAAATATTCGATCGGTCAGCCGTTCGTCTATCCGAAGAACGACCTCGACTACACCTCGAACTTCCTGCGGATGTGCTTCGCGGTGCCGTGCGAGGAATTCAAGGTCAATCCGATCTTCGCCCGCGCGCTGGACCGGATCTTCATCCTGCACGCCGATCACGAGCAGAACGCCTCGACCTCGACCGTGCGTCTGGCCGGCTCGTCGGGAGCCAACCCCTTCGCCTGCATCGCCGCCGGCATCGCCTGCCTGTGGGGGCCCGCCCATGGCGGCGCCAACGAGGCGGCCCTCAAGATGCTCGAGGAGATCGGCCATCCGGAGAACGTGGCCAAGTACGTCGCCAAGGCGAAGGACAAGAACGATCCGTTCCGCCTGATGGGCTTCGGCCACCGGGTGTACAAGAACTACGATCCGCGCGCCCGGATCATGCAGAAGACCACCCACGAGGTGCTGGGCCAGCTCGGCATCAAGGACGATCCGCTGCTCGAAGTCGCGGTGCAGCTCGAACAGATCGCCCTCAAGGACGATTACTTCATCGAGAAGAAGCTCTATCCGAACATCGATTTCTATTCGGGCATCACCCTCAAGGCGATGGGCTTCCCGACCTCGATGTTCACGGTCCTGTTCGCCCTCGCTCGCACCACCGGCTGGATCGCCCAGTGGGCCGAGATGATCGAGGACCCCTCGCAGAAGATCGGCCGTCCGCGCCAGCTCTATATCGGCCCGGACAAGCGCGAATACACCCCGATCGACCAGCGCGGCTGAGCCGGTCCGCCTCGCCGGACGGTAGTCCGGCGAGGGATTTGGCGTCCGTCGCGCAGGTTCAGTGCGGACGGGCGCGGTCGACCACGGCCCGCGCCGCCGCGAAAGCCTCGTCGGCGTCGAGGTCCGTGGTGTCGAGCACGACGGCGTCGGCGGCAGCCTTGAGGGGCGCCGTGGACCGCTGCGCGTCCCGTGCGTCCCGGGCCACGATATCGTCCAGGATGGCGCCGAGACTGGCCGACTCGCCCCGTCGCAGCAACTCCAGGTGACGGCGCCGGGCCCGCTCCTCGGGCGCGGCCGTGATGAACAGCTTCACCTGCGCGTTCGGGCAGACCACGGTGCCGATGTCGCGACCGTCGAGCACCGCTCCGCTGGCGTTGCCGGCGAAGCGCTGCTGCCAGGCGAGAAGCGCCGCGCGCACGGCCGGAACGGCCGAGATACGGGAGGCTGCCTCGCCCATGGCACGCTCGCGCAGGCGCGGGTCCGCGAGGCGGTCGGCGATCAGGCTGGAGGCGGCGCGCGCCGCGGCCTGATGGTCGTCCAGGTTGCGGCCCGCATCGATCACCGTCAGGGCGACCGCCCGGTACAGCAGGCCGGTATCGAGATGCGGCAGGCCGTAATGCTCGGCCAGGCGCTTGGCGAGGGTGCCCTTGCCCGAAGCGGCCGGGCCGTCGATCGCGATCACCATCGACATCGCGCTCAACCTTCGATCCGGCCGCCGAGGTCCTGCATCGTCGGCAGGAAGCTCGGGAAACTCGTGGCGATCATCGCGCCGTCATCCACGGTCACGGGCTCGCGGGTGGCGAGCCCCATCACCAGGAACGCCATGGCGATGCGGTGGTCGAGATGGGTCGCCACCGTGCCGCCGCCGCGCGCCGGCTCACCGGTGCCATGGACGATCAGATCGTCGCCCTCGACGAGATAGGCGACGCCGTTGGCGCTGAGGCCGTCCGCCACCGCGGCGAGGCGGTCGGATTCCTTGACGCGGAGTTCATGGAGCCCCTGCATCCGGGTTGTGCCCTCGGCAAAGGCGGCCGCCACCGCCAGCACCGGATATTCGTCGATCATCGCCGGCGCCCGCTCGGGGGGGACATCGACGCCCCGCAGGCGGCTCGCCCGCACCCGCAGGTCCGCCACGGTCTCGCCCCCCTCCTCCCGCTCGCGCAGGCGCTCGATATCGGCGCCCATCTCCAGCAGGGTGGTGATCAGCCCGATTCGCAGCGGGTTCATCATCACGCCCTCCAGCGTCACCTCGGAGCCGGGCACGATCAGGGCCGCCACCAGCGGGAAGGCCGCCGAGGACGGATCGGCCGGCACGATCACCTTGGTGCCGCGCAGGGTCGGCTGGCCCGTGAGGGCGATCGCGCGGCCATGGCCCTCGGGACCGTGCGGCGTGACGGTGACCTCGGCTCCGAACAGGCGCAGCATGCGCTCGGTATGATCGCGGGTGGCCGCCGCCTCGATCACCGTGGTGATGCCCGGCGCGTTCAGCCCGGCGAGCAGCACCGCCGACTTGATCTGCGCCGAAGCCACGGGGGTCTCGTAGGTGATCGGGATCGCCTCGCGAGGGCCCCGCAGGGTCAGGGGCACGCGGCCGCCCGCCTCCTCGCTCACCACCTCGGCGCCCATGCGGACGAGCGGGTCCAGGATGCGGCGCATCGGCCGCTTGCGCAGGGAGGCATCGCCGTCGAACGTCGCCGTCACCGGCTGGCCGCCGACGACACCCATCATCAACCGGGAGCCGGTGCCGGCATTCCCGAAATCCAGGACTTCCTCGGGATCGGACATGCCCCCGAGGCCGACCCCGCGCACGCGCCAGAGCCCGTCGCCGACGCGCTCGACGTCGGCGCCCAGGGCTTTGGCGGCGGCGGCGGTCCTCAGGACGTCGTCGCCCTCGAGCAGGCCCCGAACGTTGGTCTCGCCGATGCTGAGCAGGCCCAGGATCATCGCCCGGTGCGAGATCGACTTGTCGCCGGGCGGTCGCAGGCCGCCCTTCAGGGGCAGGCCCGCATGGGCGGTCAGCGGCTGGGGCTCGGAATCATGGGACACGGGCAACGACTTTTCAGCTGGGCAGCGGCGCGCCGGCCTTCGCAGGCCTGCACGTCCTTTGTGACGCCGGTTAACACGCGGGGGTGCCGACGTCATCCGAGGCCTGCGGCGTGGCGATCCGGGGATCCGAAAACGCTCGGGAAAAGTTCACGGCCGCGCTCCGGCATGCCGCGGTGATCGAGCGGATTTGACAGGAGCGTCCCACGCGACTAACGGGGCCGCTCTCCCAAAAGATTGCACGTATTAGAGGTTCACCCGTGGCCAGACCGGAACTCGGCTTGAAGCGTCAATGCATGAGCTGCGGCGCCAAGTTCTATGACCTCGACAACGATCCGCCGACCTGCCCGAAATGCGGGACGATCTATCAGGTGGCGGCGGCCTCCGGCCGCGCCGCTCCCGCCCTGGCGGCCCGCGCCGCCGCGGTCCCGGCCGACGACGACGAGGATACGGACGCCGAGAAGGGTGGTCCGGAGATCGTCTCCCTGGATGAGGTCGAAGCGGCCGAGGACGATGCCGATACCACGACCGAGGACGTGGATGGCGACAGCAACGACGATGCCGACGACACCTTCCTGGAGGAAGAGGACACCGGCGACGACGACGTCGCGGACCTGATCGACAGCGACATCGAGAACGACGAGGAAAGCTGAGTCTCGTCCGACGACCGCCGAAGCCCCGCCGCGAAAAAAGTTTGCCGGCGGGGCACAAAGGGGGTTGAGGCGGCGGACAAGCCCCAGTACATCACCGCCATCGACGGCGGCCAACGCGGCCGCCGACGACGAAGACCACCCCGTGTGTTCCAGACGCCGGGGTGTTGAGAGTGGGGCCTTAGCTCAGCTGGGAGAGCGCTTCCATGGCATGGAAGAGGTCATCGGTTCGATCCCGTTAGGCTCCACCAATCTCGCCCGTCCCACCGGGCTGCTGAACGCCCCGATCATTCTTCCAACGCGCCGACATCCGATGGGTGGGTCGCCTTGATCTTTCCTGGCTGGTTGCGGGATCGCGCCTGTTCGCGTGAGCCGGCGCGACGCACCGGCTGCGCGGCGCATCACAACGGCACCGGACGATGACGCGGCAGGAAAGCGCCGCGGACGCGAAATAGGGGTTGAGGCGCGGCCCGACCGCCAGTATACACCGCCATCGCCGGCGCGGTTCAGACCCTGCCCGTGCGAACGACCACCCCGTGTGTTCCAGACGCCGGGGTGTTGAGAGTGGGGCCTTAGCTCAGCTGGGAGAGCGCTTCCATGGCATGGAAGAGGTCATCGGTTCGATCCCGTTAGGCTCCACCAAATCTTCCTTCTTCGACATGATGCTCTTCGTGATGGGTGCGCGCTTCGACATGGACGGGCGCCGTCCGGCTGCGTATGGCACAGCGCAGGGGCAGCACGGGTAAGGCGGGCGCGGTGGCCACGACACGGCGTTCTGTCATGGGATGGGACGTGGTTCGGTGTTCATGGCGACGTTCCCTCCTGGTGAAGCGGCCCCGGCCCGGTCCGCGTCGGCCGATCTGAAGGTTCTCTGCGACCGCCTGCTGGCCGGTCCGAGTGCCACCCGGGTTCTCGAGGACTGGTCCCGCGAACGCGGCCTCGCGCCCGCCTCCGGCCTCGTGGCCCACGCCGTCGCGGGCCCGGATCGCCCCGCGAGCCCCGCCATGCGCGCGCGCCTGAAGGTGCCGCCGGACGCCCTCGTGCGCTATCGCCGGGTGCGCCTCGCGTGCGGAGCGCTCGTCCTGTCGGAGGCCGACAACTGGTACGTTCCGGACCGGCTGACCCGCGACATGAACCGGATGCTGGAAACGAGCGAAGTGCCGTTCGGCCGCGTCGTCCACGCCCTGGCGCCTTCCCGGCAGACCCTCGCCCTGCGCCTCCTGCCGGGTGCCGGCAGGCCGGAATCGGTAGGCCCGGACGATCCCCTGTTTGCGATCGAGGCGCTCCTGCTTCGCCAGGATGGCTTGCCGCTGTGCGAGGTCGCGGAGATCTACGCGGGCGCCGTCCTGGGCCGGGCGTCGTCCTGAGCCGGGCGCTACCCTGAGCGAGGCGCTGTCCTGAGCCAGGCGCTGTCCTGAGCCAGGCGCTGTCCTGAGAAAGGGATGAGCCTTGGCCCCCATCGCTGGCGGTGTGGAACCGCAACGCTCTGGAAAGCCGGGATCGGGCACGCTATGGCCTTCGCCCCGATCACCTGGGGGGATGAGGGACATTCGATATGACGACCAGAGGGTGGATCTGGCAGCGCGCCGGTTGGGCGGCGGCCGTGACGCTGATGCTCGGCGGCACCGCGCTGGCGCAGCAGGGACGCGACCCGACCGGGCTCTGGCTCACGGAGACCGGCGGTTCGAAGGTGCGGATCAGCCGGTGCGGCAACGGCTATTGCGGCGTGCTGGCCAGCGTCTCCGGTCCGGGCCTCGACGCGCAGAACCCGGATCCGTCGCTGCGCTCCCGCAGCCTCGTCGGCGTGCAGATCATGAACACCCGGACGGCGGCGGGCAGCGGCTTCGAGGGAACGCTCTACAACCCGAAGGACGGCAAGACCTACGCCGGCACCATGACCATCAAGAGCCCGGACGTGATCGAGGTCTCGGGTTGCGTCATGAGCGTCTTCTGCAAGAGCCAGACCTGGAAACGCGCGAACTGAGCGCTCCCACCCGGTCGGCCCCGGCCCCCAGGCGCGAGGGGCCGGCGTCCGCTGCGATCAGGCCGTGAGCGCGGACCGGATCGCCGCGATGGCAGCTTCGGCACCGGCGCCCTCCGGGCCCCCGGCCTGGGCCATGTCGCGGCGTCCCCCGCCGCCCTTGCCGCCGAGATGCCCGGCGCCGGCCCGGACCAGGGCCACGGCGTCGTAGCGCTCCGTCAGGTCCGGGGTCACGCCGACCACGAGGCCGGCCTTGCCATCCGGAGCGACGCCCACGATGGCGACGATGCCGGAGCCCAGGCGGGTCTTGCCCTCGTCGGCGAGGCTCTTGAGGTCGCGCATCTCGACGCCCTCGACCACCCGCGCCATGACCTTCACGCCGCCGATCTCGACGATCCCGTCGTCGCCGGCGCTGCCGCCGCCGCCCATGGCGAGCTTTTTGCGGGCCTCGGTCAGATCGCGTTCGAGCCGCCGACGATCCTCGAGCAGCGCCGCGAGCCGATCCGGCACGTCGGTGGCCGACGCCTTGAGGAGGCCGGCGACCTGCGCCAGGGTCCGGCTCTCCTCGGCACGGTAGCGGCGCGCCGCCCCCGCCGTCAGGGCCTCGATGCGGCGGACGCCGGCGCCGACCGCGCTCTCGCCCACCACCGAGACCTGCCCGATGTCACCGGTGCGGCCCGCATGGGTGCCGCCGCAGAGTTCCACCGAGAATGCCTTGGTGCGTCCGCCCTCGCCGGCGATCGGCGCGCCCATCGAGACGACCCGCACCTCGTCGCCGTATTTCTCGCCGAACAGCGCGCGCGCACCGGATTCGATGGCCTCGTCCACCGCCATCAGCTTGGTCACCACGGGGGTGTTCTGCAACAGGACCGCGTTGGCGATGTCCTCGACGGCGCGGATCTCGGCCTCGTCCATCGGCTTCGGATGGCTGAAATCGAAGCGCAGGCGGTCGGCCGAAACCAGCGATCCCTTCTGGGCGACGTGATCGCCCAGGACCTGGCGCAGGGCCTCGTGCAGCAGGTGCGTGGCCGAGTGGTTGGCGCGGATGGCTCCCCGGCGCCCGTGGTCGACGGCCAGCTCCACGGGCTGGTTCGGCGACAGGCTGCCCGCGTCGACCGTGACGTGGTGGACGAACAGGTCGCCCAGCTTCTTCTCCGTTGCCGTCACCCGCGCCTTCAGGCCCGCGCCCGTGAGGGTGCCGGTGTCGCCGACCTGGCCGCCCGACTCGGCGTAGAACGGTGTCTGATTGACGAGGACGAGGCCGGTCTCGCCGGCCTTCAAGGTCTCGGTCTCGGCGCCGTCGCGCAGGAGGGCGGTGACGATGCCCTCGGCGCTCTCGGTCTCGTAGCCGAGGAATTCGGTCGCCCCGACGCGTTCCTTGAGGCCGTACCAGACCGTTTCGGTGGCGGCCTCGCCGGAGCCCGTCCAGGCGGCGCGCGCCGCCTTGCGCTGGCGCTCCATCGCCTGCCCGAAGGCGTCTGTGTCGACGCCGATGCCGCGCGCCTTCAGGGCATCCTGCGTCAGGTCGAGGGGGAAGCCGTAGGTGTCGTAGAGGGTGAAGGCGGTCTCGCCGGAGAGGTTCTGGCCGGCGCCGAGGGTCCGGCTCTCGGCATCGAGGATCGCCAGGCCGCGCTCCAGGGTGCGGCGGAACCGGGTTTCCTCCAGGCGCAGGGTCTCGCCGATCAGGCCCTCGGCGCGGGTGAGTTCGGGATAGGCCTGGCCCATCTCGCGCAGCAGCGTCGGCACCAGGCGGTACATCATCGGCTCACGCGAGCCGAGCAGCTCCGCATGGCGCATGGCGCGACGCATGATGCGGCGCAGGACGTAGCCGCGGCCCTCGTTGCCCGGCAGCACGCCATCCGCCACCAGGAAGGAGGCGGCGCGCAGGTGGTCGGCGATGACCCGGTAGGAAGCGACGGTGCCGGGCTCGGGCGGACGGCCGACGGCGTGGGCCACCGCATCGATGAGGGCCCGGAACAGATCGGTGTCGTAGTTGCTCTTCACGCCCTGGAGGATCGCCGCCATGCGCTCCAGGCCGAGGCCCGTGTCGATGGACGGGCGCGGCAGGGCGAGGCGGTTGCCCGGCTCGACCTGCTCGTACTGCATGAACACGAGGTTCCAGAACTCGAGGAAGCGGTCGCCGTCCTCGTCCGGCGAGCCGGGCGGGCCGCCCTTGAGGTCCGGACCCTGGTCGATGAAGATCTCCGAGCAGGGGCCGCACGGGCCGGTATCGCCCATCTGCCAGAAGTTGTCGGAGGTGCCGATCCGGATGATGCGGTCGTCCGAGAACCCGGCGATCTTGCGCCAGAGCCCGGCGGCCTCGTCGTCGTCGGCGTAGACCGTCACCAGGAGCCGGTCCTTGGACAGGCCGAACTCCCGGGTGATCAGGTTCCAGGCCAGCTCGATCGCCCGCGGCTTGAAGTAGTCGCCGAACGAGAAATTGCCGAGCATCTCGAAGAAGGTGTGGTGCCGGGCGGTGTAGCCGACATTGTCGAGGTCGTTGTGCTTGCCGCCGGCGCGGACGCATTTCTGGGCCGTCGTCGCGCGGTCGTAGGGGCGCTTCTCGATGTCGGTGAAGACGTTCTTGAACTGCACCATGCCGGCATTGGTGAACATCAGCGTCGGGTCGTTGCGCGGCACCAGCGACGAGGACGGCACCACTTCGTGGCCCTCTTTCGCGAAGTAGTCGAGGAAGGTCGACCGGATCTCGTTGACGCCGCTCATCGCATCACAACTCTGTCGTAGGGTGCCGCCGGCATGCCGACGCGCCGGAATGCTCCGGTGCGCGGGATGCTGCGCGCCGAACACCCCGTGTCCGGGGGCTCCGCCGCGCAGGCGCACTCATAAGGAGCGTTCCGGCGCAAGTCACGACCGGGTTTCGTTTTTGCCCAGGGCCGAGCTAGGAACACGTCTTCGCTGATCTCAGGGACATCGTTTTATGCCGGTCGAAATCCGCCTTCTCGCCTGGTCCTGCCTGCTCGGGCTGGTCCACATCATCGCCGCTTCCGCCAGCGGCGTGCAGCAGCGCGGCGGGCTCGCCTGGGCCTCCGGCAACCGCGAGGGCAAGACTCCCGAGGTGACGGGCGCGGCGAGCCGCCTCGAGAAGGCGTCGAAGAACTTCTTCGAGACCTTCCCGATCTTCGCCGCCCTGGTCCTCGCCTGCGTGGCGACCGGCCGCCACAACACCGCGGTGGTGCTCGGAGCGTATCTCTACTTCTTCGCCCGGCTGGTCTACCTGCCGGTCTACGGCTTCGGCATTCCGAAGGTCCGGTCCCTGATCTGGTTCGTCTCCATCATCGGCATCCTGTTCATCCTCTGGGGCCTGTTCATCAAGCTCCTGCCCTACACCCCCTAAGGCCGCCGCCGATCCGCAACTCGGACTCTTGCCGGCCCGTCTGCGAGGCTCATATCGTCGGGGCAACCGCCCCGACCATGCGGGCGGAGTTCGGGAGAACATCCATGCGAACGGTCCTCACCGCGACGCTGCTGGCCGGCTGTGCCGGGCTGGCGCTCTCCGCCGGCGCCCTGGCGCAGGGCGCTTCCTCGGCCGACACGAAAACCAAGGCCGACGCGCTGGAAAAGCTGACCGGCATGCAGAGCACGGGAACCGCGGAGGCGCCGGAAATTCCTCAGACCGGCCGGCGCGCCGACGCGCTGCGCCGGACCCTCTCCAAGATCAAGCTGCCCGAGGGCTTCAAGATCGACCTCTACGCCGTGGTGCCGGATGCACGCTCGATCGCGGTCGGCCCCAATGCCGGCGTGCTGTTCGTCGGCACCCGCAAGAGCAAGGTCTACACGGTCACCGACCGCGACAAGGACCGCGTCGCCGACGAGGTTCGGGCCTTCGCCCCGGGCATCGACTTCAAGATCCCCAACGGCGTCTGCTTCTCGAAGGACGGCGTCCTCACCATCGTCGAGCAGAACCGCGTGCTGTCGTTCCCGGCGGCGGAGTTCTTCTACGAGAGCCCGGACGTGGCGGCCGGCATCCTGGTCAAGCAGGGCGAGCTGATCCCGGCGTCCGAGGAGAGCTACAACCACACGGCCCGGATGTGCCGCGTCGGACCGGACGGCAAGACCTACATCTCGCTCGGTCAGCCCTACAACGTGCCGCCGGCCGCCAAGCGCGACCTCTACGCGCGGACGGGCATCGGCGGCATCATCCGCATGGAGGCGGACGGCAAGAACCGCGAGGTCTACGCCACCGGCATCCGCAACTCCGTCGGGATGGATTTCAACCCGGCCGACAAGGCCCTGTGGTTCACCGACAATCAGGTCGACGGCATGGGCGACGATACCCCGCCCGGTGAGCTGAACCGCATCGCCAAGGCGGGCGAGAATTTCGGCTTCCCGTGGTTCGGCGGCGGGCATGTCCGCACCGTCGAGTACAAGGACGAGACGCCGCCGACGGACGCGGTGTTTCCGCAGGCCGAACTGCCGCCGCACGCCGCCGATCTCGGCATGACCTTCTACACCGGCCGCCAGTTCCCGGATTCCTACAAGGGCGGCCTCTTCACCGCCGAGCACGGCTCCTGGAACCGGACCCAGCCGATCGGAGCCCGGATCATGTTCGTGCCGCTCGACAAGGACGGCAAGGCCGGGACGCCCAAGCCCTTCGCCGAGGGCTGGCTGACGGCGGACGGTGAATATCTCGGCCGTCCCGCCGACGTCGCTGTCCTGCTCGACGGCTCGCTCCTCGTCGCCGACGACACGGCGGGGGCGATCTACCGCATCTCGTACGAGGGCCAGTGACGATGGCCCGCCCCGGCCTAGGCGCGGCCCTGTTCGGCCTCCTCGCATCGGTCCTGCTCCCGGCGGCGGCGCAGGCGGGCGATGCCAAGGCCGGGCGCAAGGCCGCCATCGCCTGTCAGACCTGCCATGGCCTCGATGGGGTCTCGAAGCTGCCCGAGGCGCCGAATCTCTCGGGTCAGGTCGAGCCCTACCTGGTCAAGGCGCTGACGGAATATCGGGACGGTGTCCGGCGCAACGCGATCATGAACGTGGTCGCCAAGCCGCTCAGCGACACCGAGATCGCCGATCTGGCCGCCTATTATGCGGCGATCCAGGTCGACGTTCTTCCCCCCGGATAGGCCTTACGGGGTTCGATGGTGGCTTCATTCAGAGGGCTGGTTGCTGGCGAGCACGGGGTCTCTGTCCCGCACGGATATGGCATTCCCCCGTCTCAAAGGGCGTTGCAGGTGGGGGTGGTCGGCCGACCCGCGTGCTGCGAAGGCTGGCGGAGCCACCCCCACTTCGAACCTCCCCCTACAAGGGGGAGAGGGACGCCACTGCTTGCGAAAACGGTTGGGTGAACACCGTCGCCCATACGGGAGCGAGGGTCTTTTCCAACCGACCGGTCAGGTTTGAGAACGAGAAAGGCCGCCGGACGAAGTCCGGCGGCCTTTCGCTGATCCAGACGGCCTCCGCGGGAACGGCGGAGGCGTTGATCTCAGGCTTCGCCCTCGTCGAGGTCGTCCTCGGTCGGCTTGGCGTTTTCGAGGATCTTCTCGGCCACCAGTCCGGAATTCTGGCGGATCGAGGCTTCGATCTTGTTGGCGATCTCGGGGTTGTCGCGCAGGAACCCCTTCGAGTTCTCACGACCCTGGCCGAGGCGCTGGCTGGCATAGGAGAACCACGCGCCGGACTTCTCGACGATGCCCGCCTTGACCCCGAGGTCGATCAACTCGCCGACCTTCGAGACGCCCTCGCCGAACATGATGTCGAACTCGACCTGCTTGAAGGGCGGCGCGACCTTGTTCTTCACGACCTTGACGCGAACCTGGTTGCCGATCGCCTCGTCCCGATCCTTCAGGGTCGAGATCCGGCGGATGTCCAGGCGCACCGAGGCGTAGAACTTCAGGGCGTTGCCGCCCGTGGTGGTCTCGGGGCTGCCATACATCACGCCGATCTTCATGCGGATCTGGTTGATGAAGATGACCATGCATTTCGAACGCGAGATCGAGCCCGTGAGCTTGCGCAGGGCCTGGCTCATCAGACGGGCCTGAAGGCCGGGCTGCGAATCGCCCATCTCGCCCTCGATCTCGGCGCGCGGCGTCAGGGCCGCCACCGAATCGACCACCAGCACGTCGATGGCACCGGAGCGCACCAGCGTATCGGTGATCTCCAGGGCCTGCTCGCCGGTATCGGGCTGCGAGATCAGGAGATCGTCGAGCTGCACGCCGAGCTTGCGCGCATAGACCGGATCGAGGGCGTGCTCGGCATCGACGAAGGCGCAGACGCCGCCCTTCTTCTGAGCCTCCGCGATGGTGTGCAGGGCCAGGGTGGTCTTGCCGGAGGATTCCGGCCCGTAGATCTCGATGACGCGGCCGCGCGGCAATCCGCCGACGCCGAGCGCGATGTCCAACCCGATGGAGCCGGTGGAGACCACCTCCACTTCCTGGACCTTGTCGTTCTTGCCAAGGCGCATGATCGAGCCTTTGCCGAAGGCCCGCTCGATCTGCGACAGAGCGGCGTCGATCGCCTTTGCCTTGTCCTTATCCACCATCGGGGAATCCACAACTTTCAGCGCGGGCTGGGCCATTCGTCGGCATCCTTATGCATGGGGGAGGTGCAAGGCTCAATGCGCCCCGGTTGCCGATTATGTACCTGTTTTGTTCTCACGGAACAAGGGCGGCGATGCAGATTCCCGGGACTCCGGTCCAGGAATCTGCGTCGCCGCCGGCTCAGCGCGCGATGATCTCCTTCACCGTCTCGACGAGCTGCTTCAGGCTGAAGGGCTTGGGCAGGAAGTTGAAATCCTCGCCGTCGGGAAGGTTCTTGCGGAAGGCGTCCTCGGCATAGCCCGAGACGAAGATGACCTTGAGGTCGGGCGATTGCTTGCGCAGTTCGCGCAACAGGGTCGGCCCGTCCATCTCGGGCATCACCACGTCGGACACCACGAGGTCGATGGTCTCGGTGGTCTCGGCGATGATCCGCAGGGCATCGAGGCCGGAGGCGGCCTCCAGCACGGTGTAGCCCCGCGCCGACAGGGCACGGCTGTTGACCGCGCGCACCGGGTCCTCGTCCTCCACCAGCAGGATCACGCCCTGCCCGGTATGGTCCGGCGCGGGCTTGCGCGGCGCGGGCTTCTCGGCCTCGGCCCGGCTCGACGTCACCTTGAGTCGGTCGGCCGCGATGGCGGCGGTCGTCTGCGGGCTCGGGGGTGCCAGGGCGATCTCGGGCTCGGGCGCCGGCTCGGCGGCGGGCTCGTGGCGCGGGAAGGAGATGCGGAAGGCGGTCCCCTCCCCCACCGTGGAGCGCACGTCGATGGTGCCGCCGCTCTGTTTGACGATGCCGAACACGGTCGAGAGCCCGAGGCCGGTGCCCTTGCCGATCTCCTTGGTGGTGAAGAACGGCTCGAAGATCTTCTCCATGACGTCGGGCGGGATGCCCTGCCCGGTGTCGAGCACCTCGATCAGGACATGGTCGCCGGTCGGCATCCCGTCCCGGTTCTCCGTGGGGACGGCGTCGTGCGCGATGTTGGCGGTGCGGATGAGGAGGCGGCCGCCCTCCGGCATCGCGTCGCGGGCGTTGACCGCGAGGTTGACGATGACCTGCTCGAACTGATTGACGTCGGCCTTGATCGGCCAGATGTCCCGTCCGTGCTTGAGGTCGAGGTCGACCCGCTCGCCGAGCAGGCGCTTGAGCAGCAGGGTCAGGTCGGACAGCGCCTCGCCGACATTCATCACCTCCGGGCGCAGGGTCTGGCGCCGCGAGAAGGCGAGCAGCTGACGCACCAGGCTGGCGGCCCGGTTGGCGTTCTGCTTGATCTGCATGATGTCCTGGAAGGCCGGATCTGTCGGCCGGTGGCTCGCCAGCAGCAGGTCCGAGTAGCCGATGATGGCCTGGAGCACGTTGTTGAAATCATGCGCGATGCCGCCGGCGAGCTGGCCCACCGTGTCCATCTTCTGAGCCTGGGCCACCTGCTGCTCGAGCTGGCGCTGGGCCGTGGTGTCGAGGGCGTAGAGGATCACGCGCTCGCGGTCGCCCTGGTCGGCCTCGGCGCCGTCGCGGCCGACCGCGGCCGGTTCGCCACCCGCCGGGCTCAGCCACACCCGGGCCGAGCGGTTGCCCGGTCCCGACAGGGCGATCTCGATCGGCAGCACCTCGGCGAGGCCGGCGGCGGCCTTGCTCAGGGCCGCTTCGAGGGCCGCGCGATCGCGCTCGGCCACGGCCTCCCACATCGTCGGCTCGCCGTGCAGGTCGTTGCGTCCATCGGGCAGCGCCTGGCGCGGCACGCCGCCGAACAGCCGCGCGAACGAGGCGTTGGCCCGGGCGATGTGGCCGCTCTGGTCGAGGGTCGCGATGGCGATGGGGCTGTTGTTGAGGAAGCGGGCGAGGCGCACCTCGGCCACGCGCTGCGGCTCGTCGCTCTCGGCGCCGGCCGAGCGGTTGAGCACGAAGGTGCGGGACGGGCCCGGCCGCCCGTCCTGGCCGAACGCGACGCGATGGTACAGGCGCGTCGGCAGCGGATGGCCGTTGCGGCGGCGCAGATCGAGGTCGAAGCGATCGGTGCGGACCTCCCCGGGCAGGCCCTCGGAGGCGGTGAGGACATCGGCGCCGGGCGCGATCTCGGCGAGGCGGAGCCCGCCGGAGCCGACCGTGGCGAGATCGTAGCCGAGCCAGGCGGCCAGGGTCGCGTTCATGTAGACGATCGAACCGGCGGGATCGATCGACAGGAAGCCGGCGGGGGCGTGATCGAGGTAGTCGATTGCGTGCTGGAGTTCCTGGAAGACGTTCTCCTGGCGCTCGCGCTCGTGGGTGATGTCGCTGACGGTCCAGAGGGTGGCGGCCCGGCGCGGACGCTCGACCGGGCGCACGCTGATGCGGAACCACGCGAAGGCCCGCTCGGCGGCGCTGCCCGGTGGCGGCGCCATCCGGATCTCCTCGGCGTGCCCGAGGCCGTCGCGGGAGGCCTGGGCTAGGCGGTAGACGGCCTCCGACACCTCGGGCGAGCCGACGAAGACCCGCTCCACCGGCCGCAGGCTGGCGACGGTCTCGCCGCCCGCGAGGCGCAGGTAGGATTCGTTGGCGTAGATCAGGCGGCCGCCCTCCTCCACCACGATGGCGCCATCCGGCGCCGCATCGACGATCGCCTTGGTGATGTCGTCGCGGGTGGTCTGGCCGGCGAACTGGATCGCGCCGATCGCCAGGGCGAACAGGCAGAACACCCCCGCCATGGCGAGCAGCGCCAGCAGGCCGAGGATGAGCGGCTGGGCCTGGTCGCTGGCGACGAAGGACAGGCCGACCGCCGCGCCGACCAGCAAACCGGCGAGCACCAGCAGCAGCCCGACGCGCCCCGGCCGCTCGGAGCGATCGATCGCGTTCGACGCGGGCTTTCCGTGTCCGCTGAACTCAACCATCCGCCGCCGATCCACCCCTGAAGCCATTCCGGTTAGCGCCCTGCTTCCGTTCGCAGCAAGGGCCAACCGGCGCAAGTCGCCGCGAATTCTCGCGAAAGACGGTGCATAAAGGGTGGCGGGCGCGCGCGCCAATCGTCACGCGGCTTCTCCTTTACGCCGCGCGCCGGCGCAGGCGCATGACGTAGCCGATGACTTCGGCCACCGCACGGTAATGCTCGGCCGGGATTTCCTCGTCGATCTCCACGGTGGCGTGCAGCGCGCGCGCGAGCGGCGGGTTCTCGAGGATCGGGACGTCGTGGTCCTTGGCCACCGCGCGGATCTTGAGCGCCAGCGAATCCACGCCCTTGGCGACGCAGACCGGCGCCGCCATGCCGGCCTCGTAGCGCAGCGCGACCGCGTAGTGGGTCGGGTTCGTGACGATGACGGTGGCGGTGGGCACGGCGGCCATCATGCGCTTCTTCACGCGCTGGGCGCGGAGCTGCTTCAAGCGGCCCTTCACCTCGGGGCTGCCCTCGCTCTCCTTGTGCTCCTGCTTCATCTCCTCCTTCGACATGCGCAGGCGCTGGCGCCAGCGGAAGCGCTGGTAGACGGCGTCGCCGAGGGCGATGGCCACGAACACCGCGAGCATGCCCGCCATCATCTTCAGGGCGAGGGTAAGGATTCCGGCCAGGACGGCACTCGGGTCGAGGCGCGCGAACACCTCCATCCGGTCGCGCTCGCCCCACAGGATGGTGCCGGCGACGACCCCGACCATGCCGAGCTTGGCAAGCCCTTTCACGAACTGGAACAGGGCTTCCATGCCGAAGACGCGCTTGACGCCGGCCATCGGCGAGACCCGATCCCATTTCGGGCCGAGCGCCTCGGTGCTGAAGACGAAGGGGTGCTGGATCATGCCCGCCGCCAGGCCCGCGACCACGACGAGACCCACTGGTATACACAGGGCCTGCGCGCAGATGATCAGCGTGCGCAATCCCATCTCGGTATAGGCCGTCGGGTCCGACGGCACCATGTGGGCGTTCATCAGGAACCCGCGCATGCTCGCCACCATATCCTTGGCGATCATGCCCGACACCATCAGCAGGGCCATGGTGAAGGCCGCCAGGATGAAGAAGGTGTTGATCTCCGGGCTGTTCGGGACGTTGCCCTGCTCGATCGCCTTCTCGATGCGCCGCGGAGTCGGGTCTTCGGTCTTGTCTTCCGGATCGGAATCGTCGGCCACGGCTCAGGACTCCGTGCTGCGCGTCAGCGCCCGGCGAGGTCCGCCAAGTAACGCCCGATATCGTCGAGGAAGACGCCCATCATCACGCCGAGGCTGCCAAGCAGCAGCAGCATCCCGATGAGGACCGAGGCCGGAACGGCGACGAAGAACACCTGCATCTGCGGCATCAGCCGCGCCAAGACTCCGAGCCCGACATTGAACAGGATGCCGAAGGCGATGAACGGGGCCGAGATCTGGACGCCGAGCGCGAAGCCGCGGGCGATCGCCTTGAGCGCGAGGCTCGCCGCCTCGCCCATACTGGGCAGGCCGGTCGGTGGCAGCAGGACGTAGCTGCGTCCGATCCCGTCCAGGGCGATGTGGTGCAGATCGGTGGCGAGGATCAGCGTCACGCCGAGAAGGGCGAGGAAATTGCCGATCGCCGCCTGCTGCCCGCCCTGGGTCGGATCGACCGTCATGGCATACGACAATCCGAGTTGCTGCGACACGATCATGCCGGCCGTCTGCAGGGAGGCGAGCACCATCCGAACCGTCAGCCCGAGCAGCAGCCCGATCAGCAATTCGCCGATCAGGAGCGTGATCAAGCCCGGCCCCGCGATGGCGCCGCCCTGCATCGGCAGAAGTGGCCGCACGGTCGGGAACAGGATGAGCGAAAGCAGCAGCGCGAAGGCGAGCCGCAGGCGCGGGGAGATGAGTTGTTCGCCGACCCCCGGCATCAGCATCACCAGGGTGCCGATCCGCGCGAAGGTGACCAGGAAGGACGCGGCGATGCCCGGCAGGAGGAGATTCATGCCCCGTCATAACAGGCTTCAGCCGCCGGAAACGATGCGGGCCGCGATGCGGGTCATGTAACTGCCGAGGGCGTCGCCCATGAAGGGCAGCGTGAGCAGGAGCGTCGCGAACACGGCCACGATCTTGGGCACGTAGATCAGAGTCTGCTCCTGAATCTGCGTCAGGGCCTGGAGCAAGGACACGACAAGACCGACCACGAGGGCGACCAGCATGGCTGGCCCCGCGACCTTGAGGAAGACGAAAATGCCGTCGCGGGCGACGTCGATGATGGCGAGATGGGTCATGGGGTGGATGTCGTCTCGCGCCTGGGTCAAAGTGCTCGAATCAAAGGGAAAACCGGCGTCCGACCCGTTGCCCTAGATCTGCATCCGCATGATTTCCTCGTAAGCCGAGATCACGCGATCGCGGACGGCGACGAGGGTCTGGAGGGCGGTTTCACTCTCGGCCACTGCCGTCACGACGTCGACGACGTTCGCCTTGCCGCCCGCCACCGCCAGGGCCTGAGTATCGGCCTTGCGGCCCGCCTCACCGATGGAGTCGAGGGTGGAGGTCAGCAGCGAGGTGAAGTTCGATCCCGTTGCGCCCGTGGGCGACGCGATCTTGGGAGCGCCCTTGGCCCCGATGTTCTGGATTGCCGAATAAGCCCCGGCGGCAAAAGCGTTGGTCGTCATGGGATGGGGCTTTCAGTGAAGATCGGGGATGGGATCAGGCCTTGAGAATTTCCAGGGTCTTGGCGACCATCCGGCGGGTGGCCGTCACCATGTTGAGATTGGCCTCGTAGGAGCGCTGGGCCTCGCGCATATCCATGTTCTCGATCAGCCCGTTGACGTTGGGCATCGCCACCTCGCCCTGGGCATTGGCGCTGGGGTTGCCCGGGTCGTACTTGGTCCGGAACGGCGAGGTATCGCGACGGACCCGTCCCTGCTCGATCAGCGCCGCGCCGGTCTCGCGATCGACCTGCTGGGTGAAGGTCGCGATCTTGCGTCGGTATGGCTGCCCGCCGACCGTGCTGGGGGCGGAATCCGCGTTGGCGATGTTCTCGGCGATGATGCGCATCCGGCTCGACTGAGCCTTGAGCCCCGAGGCGGCAGTGGTGAGCGATTTCAGGAAATCCATGACAAGCTCCGACAAGAGATCGATGGCCGCTCAGCGCTTGCCGATGGCGATTTTGAGGGTGTCGATGCTCTTCTGGTAGAGCGAAGCCGCCATCTGGTAGTCGGCTTGGTTGTCGCCAGCCTTCATCATCTCGTCCTCGAGATTGACGCCGTTGCCGTTGGGACGGATCTCGAACTCCTTGACGCGCCGGGGATCGGCGCCGGGGCCATCCGGCCCCCCGCCGGGCGCGATATGGGCGACGTTCGTGATCGCCAGGCTGTTGCTCGTCGTAGACCCCGACGGTTGCGCCAGGACGGGGCCGGTTCGACCGAGATTCGGGTCAGCCAGATCACGCGGCTTGAACCCGGGGAGATCGACATTGGCGACGTTCTCCGCCAGAAGTTTCTGGCGGCTCTGGTGCCACTGCATGCGTGTGCGCAACATGCCGAGAACTGGAAGGTCGGTGATGGACATGGGTGAACCCCCCCCCTCACCCGGAAGACTCTGCCCGGTAGGACCGGCAGAATTTGCCACTGCTATGGTTAATGCACCGTTAAAAATCGAACCGTCTGCTCTCTAAAGCGTACGGCGCCTACGGTTTCCGCTCCGTCGGCTGCCGAACCTGCGGACAGTCGGCCGGAGGTGGGCCATTGGGATTGAGCGGTGCACAGGCCGCTGGCGCGCCGCCGCCGCGGGCATCTTCGCTGGGGTGCCGCAAAGCGCCCCGGCTCCAGAGGAGCCCGAGGGTGACCGCTGCCGCGAGAAAAAGCGCAATGGCCAGGAAGGAGATCCAACGCGGGACAGTCATCGCGTCATCCTCAATCAGTGTGTGCTCAATCCGTGTTTGCTCGATCGGTGATTGTCTGACGGTCGCGCCAGAGGGCGTAGGGATGCTCGGCCACGGCGACGGGCTGGTGCTCGACGCGCATCGACTGTTCCGCCAAGGGCTGGTAGAGTTCCGCATAGATGCCCGCACCGATCAGGCCGTAACGCTCGCCCTCTTCCGCGCTGAAGGCGAAGAAGGCCCGGGTGATTCCAGCCAGACGCATGGCCGCGTGACACATCGGGCAGGGTCGTCCGCTCGCGTAGACGATGCAGCCGTCGAGCTTCGTGCGTCCCAGCGTTCGGCTGACTTCCCGGATCGCCACCATCTCGGCGTGATCGGTCGGATCTTGGGTGATCGCCGTTGTGTTGACCGCCCGCGACAGCACTTCGCCGTCCCGTACGATTACCGCGCCATAGGGCCGGCCGCCCTGAAGGACGTTGTCACGGGCCAGCGCGACGGCGTCGCGGAGATGGTGCTGGTGGTGGTCATCCGCAGGCGTCACGTCGATCCTCGCTCAAGTCTGTGCCGTAGTAACGCGCCGAGCTCGTCAACGGGTCCCGTTTCGAGACCGTGTCGCAGATGCACGTTGAAGCGCGGCTAACCGCACCTGCTTCAGAACGCACTCAAGCCGCGTTGCGTATCGGCTTCGTCGTGTGGACACGGCATGCCCTGCCAGCCCGTGATCAGATCGGGCGGCAGGGCACCTGACCTCTCCTAAATGCCTCTCACTGCTACGGGTCCGGGAAGCTGAAAAGGAGCTGTTAACGAAGTCTTAACGTTGTTGCCCGCGCCGCTGCCGCGCATGATACTGGTCCCTCTAGTGTTGCGTCGGGCCACGAGCCCCTAAAAGCGAGAGACCCCGGTCTTGCCATCGTTCTTCAGCTCGGAAGGCTCGTTCCCTCTCCAGTTCGCGATCATTTTCGCCGTGATCTTCGTGATCCTGGCGGCCGTCGTGTTCGTGATCCGGCGCCTCGGCGGCAAGGGAATGCCCTTGTCGGACAAGAACTCGGCACGGGGACGCCAGCCGCGGCTCGGCATTGTCGACATCTACGAATTGGATCGTCAGCGTCAGCTCATCCTCCTCCGACGCGACAACGTCGAGCACCTCCTGCTCGTCGGTGGTCCGAACGACGTGGTGATCGAACGCAACATCCTGCGGGGCATCAGCGCTCGCCTGCCGCCCGAGGAGACAGCGTTCGACGAGGCGCCCGAGCCGACACTGAATCCGCTGCCCGAACCCTCGATCGCCCACCAGACGCAACCGGCTCCTGCCCCCGCGTACCAGCCGATCGCGCCCTATCGCGAGCCAACCTTTGAGATGCCGGTGGTGGTCTCTGCGCCGGTGCCAGGCTCCGACGCCCCGCCCCCGGCCGTCGGTCGGCCGCTCGGTGCCCTCGGGCATTCCGAACCGATCCCCGAGCCCCTCACCCCAGAGGTCCCTGTCTCGGAGATTTCCACTCCTGAGGCTCCGCTCCCTGATCCGGGCCTGACAGCACGGCCGCGGGAATCTCAGCTGGCGCGCGTGATCAGGCGGACGCCGCCGTCGATCGCGAATCTCGTCCCGGCCGGTCTTGCCGAGCGGGTCGGCTTTCCGGGAACGCCCGAGCAGGCAAGCCCCCGTGCTCCGGTTGCTCACCCCGCAGCTCCTCCGCCGGCACCCGTCTCATCGGCTCCGGCGACGCGCGGCATCGATGCGGCGATCCTGTCCGATATGGCGCGGCAGCTGGAAGAGGCGTTGCGCCGTCCGTCCGCGGCGGTCCGTCCGGCCATGCCGGTCCAGCCTGCGCCCATTCCACCGGCCGAGGCCGAAGCCGGCATGACCGCGGGCGAACGCGAACCGGCGCCACACGGCGTGGGGCCGGTCTCGATCGATCCGATCGCAGCCGCCATGGCTGCCACGGCACGGGGCCCGGCGCCGACGGAACCCGCGGCGTCCGAAGCGTCCGCCGGTCAGGATCTCTTCTTCGCCGACATGGTCGAGGCCGTCGCGACCGATCGTCCGGCAGGCGACCAGCCTGCGTCCGCCACGGACACGTCTTCCGGGTCTTCGGCCGGCGAGTCTGAGTCCACCCCGTTCGAGCGCGTCAACAGTCCCGAGCGCGAGAATAGCCCCGAGCCCGTCCGGGAGCGCGATTCTGATGAGGCACGTGAGGCTGTCCAAGAAATCCAGCCTGTCCAAGAAATCCAGCCTGTCCAAGAAAATCAGCCTGTCCGAGATACCCCGCTGGTCCAGGAGCCCGAGCCCAGCCAGGACTCGACGGCGGTCGTCCACGAGGTCGTTGCTGACGCGCCGAAGCCCACGGATAATCCTCCCGGATCGACGGCAAACCAGACGGACGACCAGCCTCCCCTCGTCGCGCCCGTAACACCGGCGCCGAAGCCGACGAAGGCAGCGCCAACACCGAATCCGTTTTCCGTGGAAGAGATCGAGGCCGAGTTCGCGCGCCTTCTCGGTCGGCCGCTCGATCGGAAGTCGTAGGTCAGGCCTCGCGGGGATGCGCGCGGGAGTCCGGGTGCTATGAGAAGCGCGCGGCAACGCTGCGTCGCACCACCCGGAACCCGTATGATCATCGTGCCCCGACCCTCCCTGCCAAGGCGCCTGCGCCGCCCAATCCTGATCGGCGCGGGTCTGGCGTTGAGTACCGCAGCTGCGCAGGCTCAGAGCCTGTCGGTCGATCTCGGCACCGGGGGCGTGACCGAACGCGCGCTGCAGCTCGTTGCACTCCTCACCGTCCTCGCCCTGGCGCCGTCCGTGCTGGTGATGGCGACCTCGTTCACCCGGATCATCGTGGTGCTGTCGATCCTGCGGTCGGCGCTCGGAACCCAGAGCGCACCGCCGAATGCCGTGGTTACCAGTTTGGCCCTGTTCCTGACGGCCTTCGTGATGGCCCCGGTCGGACGGGAAGCCTACCGCAACGGCATCGAGCCGCTGATCGCCGGACAGATCACCCAGAGCGTCGCGTTCGAGCGCGCGTCGGCGCCCTTCAAAACCTTTATGCTCAAGAACGTGCGGGAGAAGGACCTGAAGCTCTTCCTCGACATGGCCAAGGCGCCGGTGCCCGCCGGGCCCGAGGCGGTCGGCCTGGAAGTGGTGACGCCAGCCTTCATGATCTCCGAGCTGCGCCGCGCCTTCGAAATCGGCTTTCTGCTCTTCATTCCTTTCCTCATCATCGACCTCGTTGTCGCATCAATTCTGATGGCGGTCGGCATGATGATGGTGCCGCCCGCAACGGTGGCGCTTCCGTTCAAGCTGATCTTCTTCGTCCTGGTCGATGGATGGACCCTCGTCGCCGGTTCGTTGGTGCAGAGCTACGGGACCTGACGGGCCGCGATCTCGGCTCGAACGAGCCGGACATGAAAAAGGGCGCCCGAGGGCGCCCCTGTCCGACATCCGCCCTGCGTGAACGGTCAGCGCTCGAGATAGCTTTTCAGGGTCGAAATCCGGTTGCCGACGAGCCGCACGGCGCGCTTCAGGCGATCTTCGGAGACCCCGAGGCGCGATGCGATCGAGCTGCGCTGCTGGCTGTCGTAGATGTCGAGGTGGGTCTTGCCGGTATTGGTGTCGAGCGGTTCCGTGTACATGGTGGGCCTCTGATGTGCCGGGCTGGAACGTGCGCCGCACTGATCGATGCGATTGGATTCAGAACGTGGCCGCACCGCGTTTGTTGCGCGACGCTGAATTGAAATCCGCGAATCTGATCAGACTTTTACGAAGCGCTTCGCCGGCGCCCCGGCGAGGCGTTCCCGTTCAGCCCGGCGGTGGCGCGCTCGCCTGTGCATCCGCCCTCGCATCGGTGTCACGCTTGCTCGGCGTCGGGACGGCACTGTCCGGATAGCGCTTGCGGTATTCCGAGAGGAACGCCTGCAGCGTCTCGGCGCTGGTGGCTTTCTGGGCGATCTCCCGGAAGCCGGGCGTGCGCACGGCGTTCGCCTGAGTGAGCAGCGCGAAGGTGCGGGCGTCGCCGCTCTCGGCCATCGCATCGGCGAATTTTCCGCGCAAGCGTTCCATGTCGAGGGTTTCGCCGGCAAGCCCGTAGGCGATTGCGGCCCGCAGGATGTCGGTCCGCGCCGCGTCCTCCAGGGGAACACGCCGCCGCCAGGCGTCGCCGACCAGTCCCTCGTGGGCCTCACCGGCCTCGCGCCAGCGCCGGCCGGTCCAGAGGATGTCCGCTCGCAAGCGCTCGGCGTCCGCGCCGGTCTCGCCCTCAATGGTCTCCAGGGCGAGATCGGTGCGGGACAGGTCTGACAGCGCGCGTGCGCGCAGGAGTGCTCGGGCGCGGCGAAGATCCTCCGGCAGTTCCGGCAAGTAGGTGTTGTCCAGCGTCTGCAGGGCCTGCAACGGCTTGTCATCCATCAGACGGATCGCGGCCAGACGCGTCGCCACCCCCGCGCGGCTCGCGCCCGTGAGGCGGCGATCGACCTGATGCTGCAAGAGTTCGCCGGCGGAATCCAGCAGGTCGAGCTCGACCAGACGGTCCGCCAGGCGGCGCACGATCTCGTCGCCGCGCCGGCCCATCGGGGCGAAATCCTTGAAATCGAAATACAGCGCCAGGGCCTCCACGCCCGAGAGCTTCGGGCTGCGCTCGCCGAGGAAGAGATCGTCGAACAGATTCTGCGCGGTGTCGTGGACCTCCCGGACTAGGGGGGAATCCGAGCCGAGGGCATCGGCCCGTCGCGCGGTCATCAGGGCTTGGCGCCACCGGCCGGCCTCGATGTAGAGCTTCGTGAGGCCGGACAAGGTTTTCGGCTCGAGATCGCCGCCGTGCCAAGACAGCGACAGAGTTTCGAGACGCTCGATCGCATCGGCGACCGGGATCTTGCCTGAGGCGTGCCCCAGCAGCGTCGCGCGCAGACGGGCGGCTGCAGCGGTCTGCGCCTCGGTGCTGTCGCTCAGCCGGTCATAGGCGTCGAGGGCCGCCACGGTCTGACCCGTGACCTCGTCGATCCGCGCACGCAGCAGCGCGAGGCGTTCCCGAGTCGGGTGATCGGCGGCGCGGGTGGCCGCGATGATCTGCCGATTGGCGGCATCCCAGTCGCCCGTCTCGATCGCGGCTTCGGTTGCGGCCGTGCGCAACAGCGCCTGAAGGTCGTCGGGGTAGCGATCGAGCACGCTCGCGGTCGCGCGGAACGATGTGTTGGCGGCGCTCCAGCGACCCTCCAGCGATTCGAGGTAGCCTTGCCACGCCCGCGCCTCGGGATCGTTGCGCAGGATCTCGGCGGCGAGGTGCGTGCGCATGTCGCCCGTGCGCCCCAGCAGGGCATCGGCGATTACCGTCAGCATCGGGATGTCGCGCTGGCCGGCCAGAACGGGGTCGTCGGCGAAGGCGGTCTTCAGAACGCCCAAGGCCTCGATCGCCAGACGGTTGGCCAGCATCGTGCGGGCCAGCACCATTCGCAGAGGGCCGCGCGCTGCGCGCGGCGCTTCCGCTATGGCCTGCATCTGCGCGTTGAGAACCTCGCGGATGTCGCCGCGCTGGGACGCTTCCCATGGGGTCCGATCGACGGCGAGGTCGCTCAACGTCGCGAGCGGAGCCTCGTCCTGGCGTGCCACCCCGGAGACCGCCATGCCGCTGTCGCGCGAGATCGCGACACCGTCGAGATCAGGGCGCACGAGAAGATCATCGGCCTGCGCCAGCACCGCGACGCCCTGGCGGCTCTGCAACAGTTCGAAATCGACGAAGACTTGGCGCTTCGGGATTCCGGCCGGCTTCGGGCCTTGGCCGGTGACGACAGCGATGCGCTCGCCGTCGAGGTTGAGCCAGGACGCGACGCCGGGATGGGGGAGCCGGATGCCGACGCCGACCCGGCCGGCCGCGTCGGTGACGCGGACGGCCGAGAGCGCGACGCTCGCCGCCAAGTTCTCACCCGCCACGAGCTCCCAGCCGGTGGGTGCTTCTGCGGGACCAACGGGCACAAGATCGAGCAGCCGATCACGCGGGACCGGAAACCGTAGGAGGACGACGCGTCCGGTTCGCGTCGGTGGCCCGAGCGGCGTGAGCAGCGGATCGCCGCTCGGAACGACCACCGGTTCCGTGGTTTCGAAGACCAGATGGGCGATGCCGGCGCGCTCGAACAGGGCCGCGGGCGGCCGGGTACGGAAGGGAAACACGAGGCCTGGACCGGCGGGTCTCTGAATCGTAGTTTGAACTGGCTCGGGCGGATGCTGCCCAAGCGCTTCCTTCATTGGCGACGAGGGTATCGCGGAGGTGCGTTCCGGCTTCGTATCGGTTGGCTTCAGGTCGGCCGGCTTGGCGTCGCTCGGCTTGGCGTCCATCGGTTTGGCGTCGGCCCGGGCGGACGCCTTCGCGTCAGGGTCCGCCGCGCCAACATCCTGCGGCGGCGATCCGGCGGCGGCTGCGGACATCGCTTTGGGATCGGTCGCCTTGCGCGCGACGTCGATCGTCGCCCCGTCCTCATCGTGGAAGGTTCTGATTTCAAAGCCCGCCGCCGGAGTGACGAGGAGACGCGCGCCGGCCACGCCGTTCTCCACCGACAGCGCGGCGATCGCCGGCTTCAGACGCCCGCGCGTCGCGATGTCGTCGATCCGCCAAGCGCCTGGGAGAACGAGACGGGTCGCTCCACCGACCGCATCGAATTCGAGAGGCGCCGATGCCGGCATGCGCAGGCTCAGACGCGTGAGCGTCGACAGGTGGGCGAGTTCGAGGCGCAGAGGCGTCGGTTCGGTGGGAGGCTTGGCTGCGCGAAGGGCCGCTTCGGCCGTCTGAGTTCGGCGAAACAGTTCGGCGATCACGTCAGACGGCAGGGGCGGCGGCAGACCGCTCCAATCCTGCGGCAGGAGATCGACGAAGACGGTCTCGCCGGCCTGCTGCACATTGACCCGATAGGGCCTCTGGAGTGCGAGCCGCAAACCCGTGCCGTCCGGATCGCGCCGAACCGCCGAGACGAAGTCCGGCATCTCGGAAGCGATCCGCTCTGGACCCGTGCTCGCTTTCTCGGAGAAAGTCAGGACCAGCACGGAGCCGGAGACACGCGCTTTCACAGAGACGACGCCGTCGAAGTTCAGGACGATCCGTCCGTAACGTTCGATCTGGGCCCCCTTGACGGCCGTGAGTCGCGCAGCGGAGGCGGCTGTCGCCCCCCACAGGGTGGCTGCCGCGACCGATATCGCGGCGAAGCCGGTCCGAAGCCGACGCCGTTGGGTCGCGATATCGGCGCCGAGTGCCATCGCAGTTTACACCAAACCTAAAGGGACGAATCCGCTCGCCACCGAGCCGTTTCGCCGAACGCCGCACCAGGCAGGCATCCTCCCTCTTCGGGGCTAACGGGCGCTTAAGACCCCCGGTCGCTTTGTTCGAACTCCTAACGTTTGACAATTAAATCCGGTATCGTCCGGCCATTGGGACCGAAATTCTCCGTCGCACGGGTGCAGTTGGCGGCGATATCCTTGCTGTAGACCTCGGTATAGGCTTGAGCGCGAATCCGCAGTTCGCCGCTGGCGAGATCGTCGTACGCGACGCCGAGACCTGAGACGACGGCCTTGAAGCGCTCGGTGTTCGGCCTGACGTCCGGGCAGGACGCCACCACGAACGCCAGCAGGCCGGCGAGCTTGGCGGCACTGTTTTTCTGTTGCTCGGCCTTGGCTTCCGCCGCCGTCGGTGGAGGACCGGGCGGCCTTTCGGGGGGCGATGCGTCCTGTGCGCTGGCGTGACCCGTCAGGGCGCCGACCACGACCAGGGCCGTCAAGCTTCGCGTCAGCGCAGCCGATCTCGTCATAGATGTCTCCTCGAGCGTCCGCCCTGATGCCAGATCCCATCGCCGGTCCGGCACGTGGTTCTTCTTCGAAGTTTGATCCTGCGGTCCGCTTCCCTATCGAGAGCGATGGCGTCGCTGGCTCGAAGCGAAGGGTGGGACGCAGGAGGTGCGCACAGTCCCGCTGGAGTGCTCGCTCGCTTGCCGTTTAGCCTGCCAGGGCGGCGGCGCGCGCCAGGGCATTCGCGAATCCCTCGAGCGGGACCGTGATGACGACCGGCTCCTTGGCATCCGGCTTCGTAGCCGAAACCAGCAGGTTCTTGGCCGTCTTCATCGTGTCGGTGGCCAGCGTCGGCAGGCTGACCGGCACCAGGCAGCCTTCCTGGCTACAGGACATGAATGGGGCACCCTTGCCCAGCACGGCCTCGTCGAGCTTGAACGATACGCCCGGCTCGATGGCCAGACCGAGCGGCATCAGGATGAAGCCCTGAGCCCGTCCGTCGCTGGGCGGCCGGATCTCCAGGGCGAATTCGCGACGGCCCTTCGCCCCCTGCGCTTGCATGACGGCGCACTCGACCTTCGTGTCGGCCTTCGCACAGGTCACGGTCCAATCGCCGTAGACCTCGCTCACGGAACTCGCACCATTGGGCCACCCCGCAACGGCCACAGGAGTGGCGGCGGGCGTGGGCGCTGCCGCCTTGGTGGGCGCAGGCTTGGCAGGCGTCGCCCTCCGGGGCTTCGGTTTGACGGGAGCCTCCGCCGGGTCCGATGCGGTCGGTGCCGCCGCATCCTGCGCGACGACGGGCCCCGCCACGAACAGCGCGAGGCTCATCACGGCAAGGGAACGGATCAAGCTGCTGGACGACACGTAGTTGGCTCCCCCGAAACCACGCGGCGGAAACGTGTTCCGCCCGCGAGCCCTGCCCCTAGTCGGGCGCGGCGCAGCGCGCAATGGAGCGCGGCATAACCCGGTGGACGGAGCCTCCGATTCGTCATCTCACCGGCGCGGCACGGACGACCCCGGCGCGTCGATCGCCGGAAGCTCGTTGGCGCCGAGCCCCAAGGCGACGGTGGGCGCCGTCACGCCGCCCTGGCCGCGCGCACGGTTGGCGAGCGCAACCGTCAGCTTCTCGGCAGGTTCGGACTGCATGAGGGCAAGCACCTCGGCCATCTTGCGGGGATTCATTGCAAGGACGATGGGCACGAGAATGTCGAGGCCGAGCCTGTCGAACACCCGTGCGGCATCCTTCGGCTTCATCGTCTCGTACATCGTGACGATGTTCTTCAGGGCGACCCTCTCGGCTTCGGCCCGCTGGGCACTGTTACCGTCTGCCTTGTCCTCGCCCTGCTTCAGCGAATCGACGCCCTCCTCTAGCTTGCGTTCGGCCTTGCCGATCAACTGCTCGCGCAGGTCCAGGGCATCGCCGCGTTGCTTGAGGGTATCCCGCCGTGTGGCCAGACGCTCGAGAATGGCGCGTTCGGAAGCGGGCATCGCCTCCGGCGGTGGTGGCGGCCGCACGGCGGGTTTCTCGGGCTCCGGAGCTGGTTTCTCCGGCTCCTTCGGCGTGACCGATCCGGTGGTCGCAGGGTCGGCCGGCTCATAGTTGGTTCGAGCCTTGGCGAGAACACGCGCAAAATCCGGCATCGGCGCACCGGGCTGCAGGGTCGATTCCTCAACGGTAATCGCTGCGAGCTTGAGCACCAGCAATCCGACGGCTGCCAGGGTCACGGCATCGATCAGGCGCAGCTTGATGGGCCGCTGTTGGCGGAGCCGCACCAGGCGGCTCGGTTTCTGGGTGCGAGCCGGAATCGTCACGCGGCTTTGCTCCTCAGGCGGCCCAGGGCGCGCTCGGACATGGCGAGAGCAGCGGCAGCGGCGACGCCGAGGCGCTCACCGTTGGGACTTGTCGGCCCGGCCGGGGCGATGCGGACGGGGGCGACCACGCGCTCCAGGTCGCGCGGCTCCTGCGTCGGTGGCGCGGCGGCGCGGACAATCTCTCGTCCCGGGGCAGCCTGCGCGACGATCGACGCGATGCGGGCGATGACCGTCTCGCCGGCCTCGACATGGGCCGCGAGATCCGTGGCGTAACGCTCGGCGGTTCCGAGCCGGTCAGCCAGGGTCCGGTCGCACTCGTCGAGCGTTGCGCGCAGGCCCACGATAGCGCGCTCGGCGGTGGAACTCGCCATGACGAGGTCGCCGATGGTCTGGCGAAGCGCCGCCTCGTCGGCCTTCAGCTTGGTGATGCGTCCGCTCAGCCGCATCGACGAAACGATGCTGGCAACCAGGAGGACGGCGACGAGAATGTCGGCGGCGAGTGTGACGAGGAGGCTCATGGTCGGTCGCTCACCCGTCGTTGCGGTTGTTCATGGAGGCCTCGAAGGCCTGGAGCGTGGTGCGCGACCGGCGCAGGGGCCGGGTGAGCTGCACCGCGATGTTGTCGTCGATCCGGCCGATCCGCCCCTGGGTCAGAGCCCAGTCGCCGCACCGGACCGCGATCAGGTCGGAGGGCTTGGTGTCGAACATCAGGGTATCGCCGACCTTGAGGGACAGGACCTTCTTCAACGGCAGCATCATCTCGTGCAGCACCGCCTCCATGGTGGCGTCGGCCTGCCAGATTTCGGTCGCGAGGTGACTTTCCCAGACGTGGTCGCGGCCGAGCTTCTCGCCCATGAAGCTCTGCATGAGCAGTTCACGGATCGGCTCGATGGTGGCGTAGGGAAACAGGATCTGCAGCAGGCCGCCGCGTCCGTCCATGTCGAGCTTGAGGCTGATCAGGATGGCGGCGTTGGCGGGCC
The DNA here is from genome assembly GCF_023093475.1 of Methylobacterium sp. 37f. Lineage (NCBI taxonomy): Bacteria > Pseudomonadati > Pseudomonadota > Alphaproteobacteria > Hyphomicrobiales > Methylobacteriaceae > Methylobacterium > Methylobacterium sp. 37f. Next base: position 6,095 of record NZ_JAGHKN010000026.1, on the reverse strand, counting down.
GGGTGATGGTGGCGAAGCGCGGGTTGGTCTCGATCCGGTCGATGGCGAAGCGAACCGGCGAGAGCGGCTGGAATGAGAGCTCGAGGTCGGTGAGGATGATCTCGACGAGGCGTCGGACCAGCTGCATCTCGATGGTGGTGAAGGGGCGTCCGTCGAGGCGCGTCGAGGACCCACCGCGCTTGCCGCCGAGTAGCAGGTCGAGGGTCGAGTAGGCCAGGTTCGATTCCACCGTGACGAGCCCGGAATTCTCCCAGGCATCGGCACGGAAGACGCCCAGCAGCGTCGGCAGCGGAATGGCGTTCAGGTAGTCGCCGAAACGCACGGAGGTGATGTTGTCGAGAGTGACCTCGACGTTGTCCTGGAAGAAGTTGCGCAGGCTTGTCGACAACAACCGGATCATCCGGTCGAAGACGATTTCCAACATCGGCAGGCGTTCGTACTGGACGACGCCCGAATCGACGATCGCCCGGACACCGCCGGCTCCTGATGCGGAGAGTTCGCGCAGGGAGAAGCCCAGGACGCCGTCGATCTCGTCCTGGTTCAGAATCCGGTCGTTGCCGGCGAGTTCGGGGAGGTTGTCGGTCTCCCCGTCCTCGATCATCGTCGCCCATTCGGCGGCGACGTCGCTGGCATGGGTCGTCGTGCCCTGCTCGGCCAAGGCCGCGCCCCACTCGTCGGCGAGCGATGCTTCGCCGCCCTCGGCATTCTGGGCGATGAGCGCGGCGGCCCAATCGTCTTCGTCGATCTCGTCTTCCGGTCCGGCCATCAGACTCTCGTTACCTGCAACGTCTCAGACAATCTGGTTGGTCGCTCGGGATGAACGCGCGCGCTTCACGCGCGCGCTAAGGCGCGGATCGCCTATTGGATCACCACGTCCTTGAACAGCACCGCCTCGGCCCGAGCTGGGTGGATGGCGACGTTGACCCGGCGCAACAATTCCTCGCGCAGGCGGTAGATGCCGGCCGAGCCAGCGAGGTCGCTTGCCCTGAGATCGCGCAGGTACACCTGGAGGGTATCCTCGATGCGCGGCATCAGGGGCTTCACCTCGCTTTCGACCTTGGCATCCTTGAGCTCGATTGCGACCTTGACCTTGGCGAAACGCGTCCGATCCTGACCGGGCTCGTTGGCGAGATTGACCGTCATCTCCCGCACATCGAGGAACACGACCGGCTTCTTCACCTCGGCAACCGCGTCGGCGTGCCCGTCGCCCCCAGCCTTCTTCTTCATGAAGAAGAAGCCGCCGCCCGCCGCCAGCGCCACGACGACCGCGCCGATGATGAGGATCTTCTTCTTGCCGGCGGGCGGGGCATCGCCTTCCACACCCTCTTCACCCTCGGCGACGGCCTTTTTCGGCTTCTTGGCCATCGGTGGACCTCGCAGGTGGATCGGTAGCGCGACGGGCTGCCGCTCAATTCCCGCGGCTCCCACAAAGGTATCGAGCAGATAAGGTTAACGCGCCGTTAAGGCGGCAAAAGCTGCCGGGTTGGAGTTGCCGTGCGGCCGGTAATGGGCAGCCTCCGGAAGCTCCTCAATTTCATGTAACGCTTTCATTTTAAACGATAAAAGACTCCGAACCGGTTTGGCACGCCGCATGCGGAGATGTCTGCGTCGTCGCTCGTCGGGACTGAGAGTGTCATGCAGAACGCATTGCTCGTGGGGGTTTCAAGCCAAGTCGCGCTTCAGCGCGAGCTGGACGTGATCGCCAACAACATGGCCAACATCTCCACCAACGGCTTCAAGGGGCGAAACACCCGCTTCCAAGAGTACCTGATGCCGGTGGCGAGCGCCGAATCGTTCAAGAAGCCGGACCGACGCGTCTCCTACGTGATCGACCAGGGCACTGCCCTCGATCTTGCCCAGGGCCCGATTGAGCAGACCGGCAATCCCCTCCACGTGGCGGTGCGGGGTGAGGCTTTCCTGGTGGTCCGCACGCCGAACGGAGACCGGTACACCCGCAACGGTGCATTCGAAACCGACGCCCGGGGCACGCTGGTGACCAGCGACGGCTATCCGGTTCAGGGTGACGGCGGTCCGATCCAGATCAATCCGCAAGAGACCGGCATCGCCATCGGCCCCGACGGAACGGTCTCGACCAATCTCGGCATTCGCGGACGCGTCCGGCTGGTGACCTTCGCCAATCCTCAGGCGCTCACCAATGAGGGCGCGAACCTGTACGCCTCGACGGCACCACCCCAGGCCGCCGGCCTCGCCGGGCGGGTGGAGGCCGGCGCCCTCGAGCGCTCGAACGTGAAGCCGGTCCTGGAAATGACCCGGCTCATGGACGTGAACCGCACCTACACCATGGTTTCGGGCGTGATCTCGCGACTCGACGACCTGCGCGGCACGGCGATCCGCCGTCTCGCCGACGTCGCGTAAGGATCTCCGCAGATGCGTGCCCTCTACGCTGCCGCCACCGGCATGGCGGCCCAGGAACTCAACGTTCAGGTCATCTCGAACAACATCGCGAACCTGCGCACCACCGGCTACAAGCGCCAGCAACCGCACTTCCAGGATCTGCTGTATCAGAACCTGCGCCGGGCCGGCTCATCGACCTCCGACCAGAACACGCAACTTCCCGCCGGCCTCGCCATCGGGTCGGGTGTGAAGACCACCTCGACTGCTCGGGTGATGTCGCAGGGCACTCTGACGAGCACCGAGAAGGAATATGACGTCGCCATCCGCGGCGAGGGCCTGTTTCGGGTCACCCTGCCGGACGGGCGCACGGCCTACACCCGAGACGGTTCGTTCGATCTGTCGGCACAGGGACAGCTTGTCACCCGTGACGGTTACCTCGTCGATCCCGGCGTGACGGTGCCGAACAATGCCACCTCGGTGACGATCAGCGCCCAGGGTGCCGTGCAGGCGACCGTGCCGGGCCAGACGGCTCCGCAGGCGCTGGGCCAGTTCCAGCTTGCCCGCTTCGTCAACAAGGTCGGCCTCGAGTCGATCGGCGACAACCTGTTCATCGAGACCGCCGGGTCCGGTCCCGCCATCAACGGCCTGCCGGGGGCGGAGGGCTTCGGCAACCTTCAGCAGAGCTACCTCGAGGAGGCGAACGTCAACGCCGTCACCGAGATCTCCTCCCTGATCGCTGCCCAGCGCGCCTACGAGATGAACTCGAAGGTGGTGACGGCCGCCGATCAGATGCTCTCGACCACCTCCCAGATGTTCCGCAGCTGATCGGGCTCCTGACCATGCATGCTCTGCGACAGATCCCGCCCCGCCGTTCCGCCCGCGTTGCGACCTTGAGCGCCGCCATCGTCGCGCGGACTTTGTTCGCCGTGCTGGCCCTGTCCGTCCTCACCCTGCAGGTGTTGGCGCAGGACGCGCGATCGGCCGGCGCTCCTATGCGCCTCCGCGGCGACGTCACGGCGCGCGGCGACGTGCTGACGCTCGGAGACCTCGTGGAGGGTGCGGCCGCCGAGATGGCCCTGCGTCCGCTGTTCCGGGCGCCGGCTCTCGGCGCCACCGGCACCATCCAGGTGCGCCGCATCGCCGAAGCGATCGCGGGGCTCGGGCTCGGCTCGGTCGAGACCGGCGGCCGGCTTCAGGTGTCGGTCCAGCGCGCCGCCCGCAAGGTGACGCAGCCGGAGATCGAGGCCGCCCTCAAGCGCGCCCTCGATTCCGGTTACGGCGTCGATTCCCGCAATTTGGCCATCCGCCTCGATGGCGAAGCGCCGGTCCTGCTGGCGCCCCTCGATCTGAACGGCCAGGCCGTTGCCCTCGACCTCAGCTACGATGCCCGCTCACGTCGAATCGCTGCTCTGATCACGCTCGGCGAGCGTCAGGCATCCTTGCGTGTGTCCGGTCAGGTTATAGAGATTCGCGAAGTCGCGATCCTCGGCCGGAGCCTCAATCGCGGCGAGACCATCCTGGCCTCGGATCTCACAGTCGAGCGCCGCCCGCGGGAGGCGACCCCGGCCGATGCGCAGGGGGCGCAAGCCGACCTCGCCGGGCAGGTGGCGCAGCGCAGCCTGAGTGCCGGCGCGATCCTGCGTTCGGGGGACCTGGCCCCCCCCGATCTGGTGGCACGTGGCGAGGCCGTGACCATCGTGTTCGACTCCCCCGGCCTGAACCTCTCCCTCCGGGGGCAGGCCAACGAGAGCGGCCGTCTCGGGGCATCGATTACGGTGACCAACCCGATCTCGAAAAAGATCCTGTCCGCTACCGTGATCGGGGCCGGCCGTGTCTCGGTCGGTACGGCACCGCTGCTGCGCCAGGCCAGTGCGGCTTTCGATCCACCGACCGTTCAGCGCTGATCCGCTTCGTTCGCGTTCCTTTTCCGGTTTGCCAAAGGTCCGGTCCCCATGACCTACCGCCTCTCGCCCGCTCTTGCCGTGACGCTGCTGTGCACCGCGCTCGGTGCCTGCAACACGGCCGACCGCCTGTCCCAGATCGGTGCGACCCCCGCCCTTTCGGCCATTGAGGATCCGACTTCTCAGGCCGGCTACAAGCCGGTGCGCCTGCCGATGCCGGAGATCCAGCCGGTGTCCTACGCGCCGAATTCCCTATGGCGGACGGGCTCGCGCGCCTTCTTCAAAGACCAGCGCGCAGCCCGGATCGGCGACCTCGTCACCGTGAAGGTCAACGTCACCGACAAGGCGAACCTGAACAACGAGACCAAGCGCTCGCGCTCGAACGCGGAGGGAATGGGATTGCCCAATGCCTTCGGTCTGGAGAGCAGCAAGGGCATCGCGGCATCCGGTATCAGCCCCGACAAGCTCATCACCGCCACCTCGAACACGTCGAGCGACGGCGCCGGTTCGGTTCAGCGCAACGAGACGGTGACCACCAGCGTGGCGGCGATCGTGACGCAGATCCTGCCCAATGGAAATCTCGTGGTCGAGGGCAAGCAGGAGATCCGGATCAACTTCGAGGTGCGGGAACTCATCGTCGCCGGCGTGGTCCGTCCCGAGGACATCGAGTCGGACAACACTATTGAATCCAGCAAGATCGCCCAGGCGCGGATCGCCTATGGCGGGCGCGGTCAGATCACAGACGTCCAGCAGCCGCGTTACGGCCAGCAGCTGGTCGATGTGTTGCTGCCGTTCTGAGACCGATCGGCGCCCGGTGGATGGGCGCCGAGATCGTGTCGTCAGCAGCCCGATCGATCACGGGCCGATCCAGGAGAGGATTCTGTTCGAGATCAGGTGAAAGGCCATCCGGAGTCAGTCGTCGCGATAGACCCGCTCGCGACGCTCATGGCGCTCCTGGGCTTCCAGCGACAGTGTGGCGATCGGACGGGCATCGAGGCGTTTCAGCGAGATCGGCTCGCCGGTCTCCTCGCAATAGCCGTAGGAGCCGTCTTCCAGACGCGCCAGCGCCGCATCGATTTTGCCGGTAAGCTTTCGCTGTCGGTCGCGCGCCCGCAGCTCGATCGAGCGATCAGTTTCAGAAGATGCGCGATCGGCGAGGTCTGGATGATTTTCGTTCTCGGTCTGTAACGCCACCAGCGTATCCTGCGCCTCCCGCAAGATATCAGACTTCCAGCCGAGCAATTTGCGACGGAAATACTCCCGCTGCCGATCATTCATGAACGGCTCGGTTTCACTCGGTACGTATCCGTCCTCAATCGTGATCTTCGCCATTCGCGCCTCTTGCAGCCGGTTCGCGGCGATCATTTTGCGTGGCTATAATGCAGGGGGCAGGCCACGACAACGCATCGTGATCCCTACTCACGGCAATCCTCTCGGATGTTTTGCGCGCTGCGGCAAACACGCAACGGCTGCAAACCCTCTGCAAGTCGCTTTGCGCTGCAACAACGGCGACGCTTTGTCATGGACTTTCTAATCTGCGTTAAAATGCAGGCTGAATGGCTTCCGCCGGTCTCACCAACCCTATGACCGAGATCGAACACAGGGCGCCGCAAGCGGAACCGGAGCGATGGCCCTACGTTGGGCTCGGCACCGCCGAGAATGGTAAGTCTTCAGCAGTCGAGATCTTGGCCGAAGTTCCTCAAGGTTTTACCTAGAGCGGTTTCCACCTACTCCGGATCGTAACCGGCGGCAGCGAAGTAGTTTGCGCACTCGGTTGGGGTGAAGGCGTCGAGCAGATTGCCGACGACAGTCCAGAGCCGATCGACCGTGCGCTCGGCC
>NZ_JAGHKN010000025.1:0-73063 GCF_023093475.1 Methylobacterium sp. 37f | reverse complement strand
CGCCCGCCCCGGCCGATCCCGGCTTCCGCTCCCTCTACCGGCACGGCTTCGCCCGGGTCGCCGCCTGCACCACCCGCAGCCATCCGGCCGACCCCGCCCGCAACGTCGAGGCGATCCTCGCCCTCGCCCGGTCCTGCGATGCGGCCGGCGCCGCCGTAGCGGTGTTCCCGGAACTCTGCGTCTCGGCCTACGCCATCGAGGACCTGTTCCTCCAGGTGACGGTGCTCGATGCGGTGGAGGCGGCGGTGGCGCGCCTCGTGGCGGAGTCGGGCGCGCTCCGGCCGGTCCTGGTGGTCGGCGCGCCCCTGCGCTGGGGCCACCGGCTCTACAATTGCGCCCTGGCCATCCACCGCGGCCGCCTCCTCGGCGTGATCCCGAAGAGCTTCCTGCCGACCTACCGGGAATTCTACGAGAAGCGCCACTTCGCCGCCGGCGCCGGGATCGTGGGCGAGACCATCCGGGTCGCCGGCCTCGAGGCGCCGTTCGGCACCGACCTGATCTTCCCCGCCGAGGACGTGCCGAATCTGGTGCTCGGCATCGAGGTCTGCGAGGACCTGTGGGTCCCCGCCTCCCCCGGCATCGATGCGGCGCTCGCCGGCGCCACCGTCCTCGCCAACCTGTCGGGCAGCCCGATCACCGTGGGGCGGGCGGATTCCCGCGCGATGCTGACGCGGGCGGCCTCGATGCGCTGCCTGTGCGCCTATGTCTACGCCGCCGCCGGCACCGGCGAATCCACCACGGACCTGTCCTGGGACGGGCAGACCAGCATCGACGAGAACGGCGTGCGCCTCGCCGAGGGGCCGCGCTTCTCGCCCGAGCCCGTGATGACCCTGGCCGATGTCGATCTCGGGCTGCTGGCCCAGGAACGGCTCCAGATGGGCAGCTTCGACGATTCGGGCCGGGCCGGGCCGCGCGGGTCAGGCTATCGCCGGGTGCCCTTCCGCCTCGATCCGCCGGCGGGCGATCTCGGGCTGCGACGCACGATCGAGCGCTTTCCCTTCGTGCCCGCCGATCCGGCCCGCCTCGCCCAGGATTGCTACGAGGCCTACAACATCCAGGTGGCGGGCCTGGCCCAGCGCCTGGAGGCGACGGGAACCAGGAAGGTCGTCATCGGCGTCTCGGGCGGGCTCGATTCCACCCATGCGCTGATCGTGGCGGCCCGGGCGCTCGACCGTCTCGGCCTGCCGCGCACGAACATCCTGGCCTACACCCTGCCGGGCTTCGCCACCTCGGAGGGCACCAAGGCCAACGCCCACGCGCTGATGGCGGCGCTCGGCACCAGTGCCCGCGAAATCGACATCCGCGAGGCCGCCACGGTGATGCTCAACGGGATGGACCACCCGTTCGGGCGCGGCGAGCCGGTCTACGACGTCACCTTCGAGAACGTGCAGGCAGGCCTGCGCACCGATTACCTGTTCCGCCTCGCCAATCAGAACGGCGCCATCGTGATCGGCACCGGCGATCTGTCGGAGTTGGCGCTCGGCTGGTGCACCTACGGCGTCGGCGACCAGATGAGCCATTACGGCGTCAATGCCGGGGTGCCCAAGACCCTGATCCAGCACCTGATCCGCTGGGTCATCGCCTCAGGACAGTTCGCGCCGGAGGTCGGCGTCACCCTGCGGGCGATCCTCGACACCGACATCTCGCCCGAACTGGTGCCGGTGGCGGCGGGGGAAACGCCCCAGAGCACGCAAGGGGTGATCGGCCCCTATGCGCTGCAGGATTTCACCCTGTTCTATACCCTGCGCTACGGCTTCCCGCCCGCGAAGATCGCCTTCCTGGCCCTGCATGCCTGGAGCGACGCGCAGGCAGGGGCTTGGCCACCGGATTTTCCGGAGGCCGAGCGCCGCGCCTACGACCTGCCCGAGATCCGGCGCTGGCTCGGTGTCTTCCTCAAGCGCTTCTTCGGCTTCAGCCAGTTCAAGCGCTCGGCCCTGCCCAACGGACCGAAGGTTTCGGCCGGCGGCTCCCTGTCTCCGCGCGGCGACTGGCGCGCGCCCTCCGATGGAAGCGCCGCACCCTGGCTCGAAGACCTCGCTCGCAACGTTCCGGAGACATGAACGACACAAAGCTGTCCGATTGGCTCCTTAGGGCGTAGCTTGGGTGGGCGAATCGGAGATTGACCGATGCAGAATTACAACGTTTTCTGCTTCCGGAGCATCGAGGGCCTGTGCTGCGCCGTGCCGGAGAGCCGCGCGGTGCCGCCCTTCCTCGGCAGCGGCCGATGGGCTTTCGGCGGGAAGCTCGGCGCCACCGGCGATGCGCCGCGGGATTTCGACGACCGCGCGGCCGAGACCGCCGTGCGCTTCAACGGCTTCTACCTGTTTCAGACCATGGACAGCCGTTTCCACTGAGGCCGGCCCCCGAGCCCCTGCATCAGGCCGCTGTCGGCACGATCCGAACGCCGCCCCGCATGGGACGAACCGGCCTTCGCGGGAAGCGGGCCGGGGAGACGGGCTGCCGAGATCCCGGCGACGAAATCCTGATCGGAAAAGCCTGACCGGGCAGGCTGGTCCGCGGACGGTTGCGACTTCTGACACCAAAATCCCGGTCGCGAAGTCCTCGCCATAGAAGTCCTCGCCACCGAAGTCCCCAGTTCGATGTCTCGCCCGATCCCAACAACGCGGCGATTATTCCTTAACAGGCCGCGTGTCAGGGTTCCGCTTCGTCTGAAACGGAGCCGGAGGCCGACCCCATGTCGGAGCAGCAGGGTACGGACAACCGCAAGGAGGCCCGACAGAGGACCTTCCTCAAGGGCCGGATCATCTTCAACAAGGGGGCCTCGACGATGGATTGCCTGGTGCGGGATCTGTCCGCGTCGGGCGCGCGCCTGGCCCTGACCGAAACCCCGACCCTGCCCGAGAGCTTCGACCTCTACATCCCGCAGAAGGCAAAGACCTATCGGGCCAGTCTGTGCTGGCGCCGCGCCGACGGCATCGGCGTCACTTTCGCGGACGAGGCCGCGCAGGCGTCCGCGCCGCCGAGTTCCCAGACGTCCCCGTCATCGCCGGACGGGGCGGCCCCCGGGGCGGACGACGCCGCCTCGGTGCTGGCCCTGGTGCGCCGGATCGGCGAACTCGAGGCCGAGAACGCCGCCCTGCGCCGCCTCCTCACGACCCTGCCGGCCTGAGGCCGCGATCCCACCCGGCGGAATCGTTTTCCCGGGGGCCGATCAGGCGGCCAGCGCCGTCCGGATGCGCGCGGCATGCTCTGCCAGGACGGCCTTGTCCGCCATGCCGCCGCTGTGGCGCTGGAGCGGCACCCCCTCGAAACGGGGCACGACGTGGACGTGGAGGTGGAACACCGTCTGTCCGCCCGCCGGCTCGTTGTACTGGAACACCGTGAGGCCGTCGGCCGCGAAGGCCGCCTTCACCGCGCGGGCGACCCGCTGCACCGTCCGGGCCAGGGCCGCGAGGACGTCCGGGTCGGCGTCGAGGAGACCGCGCGACGGGGCCTTCGGGATCACCAGGGTGTGGCCGTCGCCCTGCGGCATGACATCCATGAAGGCGAGGGTATCGGCATCCTCGTAGACCCGCTCGGCCGGGATCTCCCCCCTGAGGATCTTGGCGAAGACGTTGTCGGGATCGTAGGCTGACGCTGCGGGCGTGACGGTCATGCGGCCGGCTCCGGTTGTGGCTCGGGTGATGGGCGCGCACGATGCACAGGCCGACGCACCCCGTCCACCTCGTCCCCACCCTCCTCATCCCTGGCCTGGGCTGTCGCGTTGGGACTCTGCCGTTTCGACGATCCCGGTGCTTCGCCGCTCAGTCTTGGGAAGCGAAAGCCGCGTCCGACGCATGCCGGAGAGCCGGCCTCTGCAACCCAGGGTCTGTCACCCGACGATCCCACAACGAATCGTCTCCGACCCCTTGACCTTCCCACCGTGGGAAGCACCATCTGCGGGACGTCGCGCACCGGCAGCCGGTGCATCACGACGCAGGGCGAACCGGCGGGGTTTCGAACCGCCCCCGGGGCCGGCCCGCGTCACCCGTCGAGGAGCCCCCATGTCGAGTCCTGCCCGGACGGCCACCCTGTACCGCATGGTGATGCCGAAGCACACCTGTCCCTATGGCCTGAAGGCCAAGGACCTGCTCGAGCGCGAGGGCTTCGCGGTCGAGGACCATTGGCTGACGACGCGGGACGAGACCGACCGCTTCAAGGCCGAACATGACGTGAAGACCACGCCGCAGACCTTCATCGCCGGCCAGCGCGTCGGCGGCTACGACGACCTGCGCCGACATCTCGGCCGGTCCGTCCCGGACCCCCAGGCCACGACCTACACGCCGGTGATCGCGGTCTTCGCCATGACGGCCCTGATGGCGCTCGCCGCCAGCCACGCCGCCTTCGGCTCCCCCTTCACCCTGCGGGCGGCCGAGTGGTTCATCGCCCTCAGCATGTGCGTGCTCGCGATCCTGAAGCTGCAGGACATCGAGCGTTTCTCGTCGATGTTCCTCGGCTACGACCTGCTGGCCCAGCGCTGGGTACGCTACGCCTACGCCTATCCGTTCTGCGAGGCGCTGGCCGGGCTCCTGATGCTGTCCGGCGCCCTGTCCTGGATCTCGATCCCGGTGGCGCTGTTCATCGGCACGGTCGGGGCGGTCTCGGTGTTCAAGGCGGTCTATATCGACAAGCGCGAGCTGAAATGCGCCTGCGTCGGTGGATCGAGCAACGTGCCGCTCGGCTTCGTCTCGCTGACCGAAAACCTGATGATGGTCGGCATGGCCCTCTGGATGCTGGTCATGGTGGCCTGATCCGCCTGCCGCCCGATCGATCGGCGGCCGAACCCCGCGGGAGCCCGGCGCACGAAGCCGGGCCGACCTTCATCCGGGGCGGCGACCTTCGGACGCGCAGAACTGTCATGGACGGAGAACCTTTGGGGGCTGCCATGCGTTGCCTGCGCTTCGCCCCCAGCGGCAACGCTTGTCCGGACGCCGCGCCCCGAGGGCGGGCCGGTCGGGCGTCGCCGCAGCCCCGACCGCGTCCCGCAAAGAGCACCGCCCCCGCATGGCCCATGAGAGCACCAGCGCCATCTACACCGCGGCGGGCGCCAACCTGGCGATCGCCGTGGCGAAATTCGTGGGCGCCTTTCTCACCGGCAGTTCGGCCATGCTGGCCGAGGGCGTCCACTCGGTGGTCGACACCACCAACCAGATCCTGCTGCTGATCGGCATGAAGCGGTCGCAGCGTCCGGCGACGGAGAAGCATCCGTTCGGCTACGGACGCGAGCTGTACTTCTACGCCTTCATCGTGGCGCTGTTCATCTTTCTCGGCGGCGGCGCCTTCGCGGTCTACGAGGGCATCCACAAGCTCCAGCATCCGGAACCCTCGGCGGACGCGGTGATCTATGGCTACCACATCTCCGGATTCTGGGTGAACGTGGCGATCCTGGGCTTCTCGGTGATGGCCGAGGGCTATTCCTGCTTCGTGGCCATGAAGGCGTTCTGGGCCGAGAAGGGCCAGCGCCCACCCCTCGCCGCCATCCGGCGCAGCAAGGACCCGGCCCTGTTCACGGTGCTGGCGGAGGACGTCGCCGCCCTGATGGGCCTCGTGGTGGCGCTCGCCGGCGTGATCCTGGCGCATGTCCTGGACATGCCGTCCCTGGACGGCTGGTCCTCGATCGGCATCGGCCTGATCCTGATCGGGATGGCGGCCTTCCTGATGGTGGAGACGCACGGCCTCCTCATCGGCGAGGCCGCAGACCCGGAACTCGTCGGGGTGATCCGCGCCGTGGTGCGCGACGAGCCCGGCGTGCACCACGTCAACACCGTGCTGACCCAGCACCTCGGTCCCTCCGACGTCCTGGTCAACATCAGCCTCGACATGGACGACACCCTCAGCGCCGGGCAGATCGAGGCCATGGTGGCCCGCGTCGAGGCCAAGCTGAAGGCCCGCAGTCCCGACGTGACCCGCGTCTTCATCGAGGTTCAGGCCCGGGCGAGCCTCGAAGCCATGCCTGAGACCCCGGCCCCTATGCCCGCCTGAAGCTCAGGGGGCAGGCTCGGCCAGGGCCGCCACGATGGCGGCGTCCAGGGCCTCGGGCTTGGTGGCGGGGGCGTAGCGGGCGATCACCCGCCCGTCGCGCCCGACCAGGAACTTGGTGAAGTTCCATTTGATCGCCCGACTGCCGAGGAGACCGGGTTTGGCCCGGGTGAGGTGGGCGTAGACCGGATCGGCGCCGGGCCCGTTGACCGCGACCTTGGCCAGGAGCGGGAAGCTCACGTCGTAGGTCAGGCTGCAGAAGCGGGCGATCTCGGCGGCGTCCCCCGGCTCCTGGGCGCCGAACTGGTTGCAGGGGAAGCCCAGCACCACGAGGCCCTGGGCGCGGTGCTTCCGCGCCAGGGACTCGAGGCCGGCATATTGCGGCGTGAACCCGCATTTCGAGGCGGTGTTGACGATGAGGAGCACCTGGCCCCGATGCCGGGCAAGGGGGTAGGGCGCTCCATCGGCCGCGCGCGGGGTCAGATCGTGAAGGCTGTCCATGGGCGGGCGACCGTGGGTTCGACGCGCGGGCGCGCGTTCAGGCGGCGGTGCGGCGCTCGACGAGGCGGGCCAGGAAGGCCGAGCCGAGCGGGATGATGCTGTCGTCGAAATCGAAGCTCGCATTGTGCAGGCCGGGACCGGGCGTCGAGCCGATCCACGCATAAGCGCCGGGCACGCGCGCGACCATGTCGGCGAAATCTTCGCTGCCCATCCGGGGCTTCGACTGGTCGTCGATGCTCTCGGGCCCGAACAGCTCGCGGGCGACATCGGCGGCCGCCGCCGCATGCTCGGGGCTGTTCATCAGGACCGAGAACACGTCGCGGATGTCGACCTCGATGGTCGCGCCGTAGGCCGCCGCGATGCCCTGGGCGATTTCGCGGATGCGGGCGGTGACGAGGCTGCGCAGGTCCGCGTCGAAGGTCCGCACCGTGCCGGTGATGTGGGCGCCCTCCGGGATGACGTTGTAGGCGGCCCCGGCGTGGAACTGCGTCACCGAGAGGACGGCGCTCTTCAGCGGGTCGGCGTTGCGCGAGACGATCGACTGCAGCGCCTGGACCAGGGTGGAGCCCACCACGATCGGGTCGATGCCCTGCTGCGGCTGGGCCGCATGGGCGCCGCGCCCGGTGATGCGGATGTCGAAGAAATCCGCCGCCGCCATGGCGGGGCCGGGGCGCAGCTTGATCTTGCCGTGCGGGCCGTTGGGCTGGTTGTGGATCGCGTAGATCTCGTCGCAGGGGAATTTCTCGAACAATCCGTCGGCGATCATCGCGCGGGCGCCACCCTGGCCCTCTTCCGCCGGCTGGAACACGAACACCGCGGTGCCGTCGAAGTCGCGGGTCTCGGCAAGGTAGCGCGCCGCACCCAGCAGCATCGTGGTGTGCCCGTCATGGCCGCAGGCGTGCATCTTGCCCGGCACGGTCGAGCGGTAGGGCAGGTTGGTCTCCTCCTCGATCGGCAGGGCGTCCATGTCGGCGCGCAGGCCGACCCGCCGGCCGGACCCGGTGCGGCCCTCGAGCACGCCCACCACCCCGGTGCCGCCGATGCCGCGATGGACGGTGACGCCGTAGCGGGCCAGCTCCGCGGCGACGATGCCGGAGGTGCGAACCTCCTCGAAGCCGAGCTCGGGATGGGCGTGGAAGTCGCGGCGGATGGCCACGAGGTCGTCGGCGAAGGTCTTGATGCGATCGATGGGACTCACGGGTCTTCCTTGGGCTCTCGCGTCTCGTCGGCGGAGGGTGTCGCCTCCGGCGCGGCCCCAGGCAAGTCGGATGCCGAAGCCGCATCGGTTTCGCGCCGGAACGGCGTCAGCGTGTCCAGGACTTCGGCCGCCTCCAGCACGTGTTCGCGCTCGCGCACCAAGTAATCGGCCACGGCCCGGCGCAGGGCCGGGTCGGCGATGTCGTGGGCCGAGTGCATGAGGACGGGGCGGTAGCCGCGCGCGAGCTTGTGCTCACCTTGTGCCCCCGCCTCGACGCGCTTCAGCCCCTGCGCGATGGCGAAGTCGATGGCCTGATAGTAACACACCTCGAAATGCAGGAACGGATGATCCTCGACGCAGCCCCAGTTGCGGCCGTAGAGGGCGACGTCGCCGATGAGATTGATGGCCCCGGCGACGTAGCGTCCCTCACGCTTGGCCATCACCAGCAGCACCCGCTCGGGCATGCGCTCGCCGAGCAGCCCGAAGAACGTGCGGTTCAGGTAGGGCCGGCCCCACTTGCGGGCGCCGGTATCGGCGTAGAACGCGTAGAAGGCGTCCCAGTGGGCCGGGGTCAGATCGGCGCCGGTGACGTGCTCGATGGTGATGCCGTTGGCCAGGGCGTCGCGGCGCTCGCGCCGGATCGCCTTGCGCTTGCGGGAGGCGAGTGCGGCGAGGAAATCGTCGAAGGTCCGGTAACCGGCATTGTCCCAGTGGAACTGCTGGTCGACGCGCTGCAGGAAGCCCAGCGCCCCGGCCTGGTCCCACTCGCGCTCCTGCATGAAGGTGACGTGGATCGAGGAGGCCTTGGTCTCGGCCCGCAGGGCGCGCAGGCCCGCCACGATGGCGGACGCCGCCTCGTTCACGTCCTGACCCGGCGCGATCAGGAAGCGCGGGCCGGTGACGGGGGTGAAGGGCACGCTGACCTGCAGCTTGGGATAGTAGCTGCCGCCGGCCCGCTCGTAGGCGTCGGCCCAGCCATGGTCGAAGACGTACTCGCCCTGGCTGTGGGATTTCAGGTAGCAGGGCGCCACCCCGACGAGGCGGCCCTCGCGCTCCACCGCCACGTGGAGGGGAAGCCAGCCGGTCTTGCGCGAGACGCAGCCGGAATCCTCCAGGGACGACAGGAAGGCGTGCGACAGGAAGGGATTGTGAGTCTCGTCGCCCCCCGACAGGGTCTCGGCCGAGGTGGCGCAGGCATCCCATTCGGCCGCCGCGATCCCGGCCAGGCCCGGCACCGCGCGCACCTGCAGCTCCGTCACGGTCTCGGCCGGGGCGTCGGGGCCTTCGCCGGAACGCTGTGTTTCGCCGGGAATGTCCATCGCGAGGCAATCTAGTCCTCGGCGACCGGCGGGCCAAGGGCGGCGCGGGGCCGCGCGCCGTCGCACGGGAGGCTTGGCATCTGAGATCTTCCTGGCCGAGATCTTGCCGGCCGAGATCTTGCCGCCGGCCGGGTGTTTTCCAGAATCAGGCTTGTCTGGGCGAGACGGCACGCCCACCGTGATCCGACGCGTGCTTCCCAGATGAGCCAAGAGGGGACTGATGACCCTGCATGTCGGGTGACCCTGCATGTCATGCAGACGCCTCCGGTGCGGACGCCGCCCGACGATTTCGCCGACGACGTCCTGATCGCGAGGGCCAATCTCGACGAGCCAGGCACCAACGTTCCCGGCACGATCTTCGTCTCGACCATGCTGGGTGCCCATGGCCCCCGGGTGAAACGGTACGCCGACCGAGCCGGACGGTCGCTGCCCTGCCTGATCGTCCCGATCGGCCCCGATCCGCAGCCGCGCGACGATTGTCTGCCGCCCATCGTCTCGCGGGCGGCGCTTCCGCGGATCACCGAATAGGTTCGCCTCAATCACGGGGCGCGACTCGGTTTCTGGACCGACGGCGCGACCCGGAACCGCCGCGAGGTCGCTGCCTTCCCGGACACTCTCGAGCCGGTTACCCGATCAGCGCCACGTTCAGGGGCAAAACCCCTCGAACACCATCTGGTCGGCGTGGATCTCGGCCTGGCGGCGCTGGTCCGGGTTGCGCACGGTCCAGGTCATCACCGGGCGCTGGCCGAGGAGCCGGCACAGCACGGTGGGGGCGCAGGGCAGGTCGTCGACTCGCCAGGACAGGAAGTCCGGCCGGGTCTCGTCGAAGTGCAGCAGGTCGGAGAGCGCGCGCCGCAGGCTTGGGGCCAGCGCCGCGTAGGCCGGATCGTCCTGGCGCGTCTCGGCGACGATGCCGCGCGGCAGGCCCGGCGCCAGCGTCCGCAGGGCGGCGACGAGGCGCGGGTCGAACGACTTCAGCGCCACGGGACCGTCATACGCGGCCGCGAGGGCGGCGACGCGCTCCGTCAGCCGCAGATCGCCGGTGTAGCGCGACTTGACCTCGATCACGAGGGGCGTGCGCCCGCCGATCCGCTCGAGGAAGGCCGGCAGGGTCGGGATGCGCTCGGCGCTGCCCGCCACCGTCAGGGCGCCGAGAGCCGCGGCGGAGCGCGCCCCGACCGCCTCCTCTGCCGTGGTCAGGCGGCCCAGGGTCTCGTCGTGGAACACCATCGCCTCGCCATCGGCGCTGAGCTGAACGTCGCACTCGATGGCGTAGCCACCCCGAATCGCCGCCTCGGCGGCCGCGAGGGTGTTCTCCGGCACGCCGCCCGCCCGGTCGTGCAGGCCGCGATGGGCGATCGGCTGCGCGGTCAGCCAGGCGGGCGCGTTGGGACTCGCCTGCGGGCTCATTTGACCTCGAACATCGCCTCGACCTCGACGGCCGCGTCGAGGGGCAGTTCGGCGACGCCGACGGTGGAACGGGCGTGGCGGCCGCGATCACCCAGAATCTCGACCATGAGGTCGGAGGCGCCGTTCATGATGCCGGCCAGCCCCGCGAAGGTCGGAACCGCGTTGATGAAGCCGCCCAGACGGATGCACTGCACGACGCCGCGGTCGAGATCGCCCACCGCCGCCTGCACCTGGGCCAGCACGTTGAGGGCGCAGAGCTTCGCGGCGGCGATGCCGTCCTCCGCCGAAACCTCGGCCCCGAGCTTGCCCGTGTGGGCCTCGGCGATCTTGCCGTCGAGGCCGAAGCAGATCTGTCCGGAGATCACCACGAGGTTGCCGCTGCGCACGAAGGGCACGTAGTTCGCGACCGGGGCCGCCGCCTTGGGCAGGGTGAGGCCGAGGGCCTCCAGGCGTTCCGTGACGGTGCTCATGCTGTGTCGTTCCTGTGCTGGGCGGCGGCGGGTGGTCCGGCCGGGATGACGCGGCTCTGAGCACTTCCGTGCGACGCACGCAAGGCGGGCTGCGCGATGCGCGCAGGGCGGGCCGCACGATCTGCGCGCAACAGCCTAATTGGCAGGCATGTCAGGCCGATGAACCCCGTCCGTCGTTGACAGAATTGGACATTTCTCTAGTAATCGCGCGCGTGCCGCCCCATCCGAGGCGGCACTTTCATTTGGTGCGGTCGCGTCTCTCGCGTGCCCGCGAGACACACGGGAAGACGGGATCGTGACATCCGCCCTTCTGCCGACCTATGCCCGGGCCCCCATCGCCTTCGAGCGCGGCGAGGGCGCATGGCTGGAGGCACGCGGGGGCGCGCGATACCTCGATTTCGGCGCCGGCATCGCGGTGAACGCCCTCGGCCACGCCCATCCGCACCTCGTCGCGGCCCTGACCGAGCAGGCGCAGAAGCTCTGGCACACCTCGAACCTGTTCGAGATCCCGGAAGGCGAGCGGCTGGGCCGGCGCCTCGTGGACGCGACCTTCGCGGACGTGGCGTTCTTCGCCAATTCGGGTGCGGAGGCCAACGAGGCCGCCATCAAGATGGCGCGCAAGTACCATGCCGCGGCCGGGCATCCCGAGCGCTTCCGCATCATCACCTTCGAGGGCGCCTTCCACGGCCGGACCCTGGCGACCATCGCGGCCGGTGGCCAGGCCAAGTACATCGAGGGCTTCGGCCCGAAGGTCGACGGCTTCGATCAGGTGCCCACCGGTGATTTCGCGGCCCTCGAGGCGGCCATCACTCCGGAGACGGCGGCCCTGATGATCGAGCCGATCCAGGGGGAGGGCGGCGTGCGGGTGATCCCGCACGAGGATCTGCGGCGCCTGCGCGCGCTCTGCGACGCGCACGGTCTCCTGCTGATCATGGACGAGGTCCAGACCGGGGTCGGGCGCACGGGTCGGCTGTTCGCCCACGAATGGTCGGGCATCACGCCCGACATCATGAGTGCCGCCAAGGGCATCGGCGGCGGCTTCCCCCTGGGCGTCTGCCTCGCCACGGCGGAGGCCGCGCGCGGCATGGTCGCGGGCAGCCACGGCACCACCTTCGGCGGCAACCCGCTCGCCATGGCGGTGGGCAACGCCGTCCTCGACGTGGTGCTGGCCGATGGCTTCCTCGACCATGTCCAGCGCATGGGCCTCATCCTGAAGCAGCGGCTCGCCGCCCTGCAGGACCGGCATCCGGGCGTGATCGCGGACATCCGCGGCGAGGGGCTGATGCTCGGCCTCAAGCTCAACGTCCTCAACACCGCGTTCGCGGCCGCCGCGCGGGACGCGCACCTGCTGGTGGTTCCGGCCGGCGACAACGTGGTGCGCCTGCTGCCGCCGCTGATCATCACGGATTCCGACGTGGCGGAGGCAGTCACTCGCCTCGATGCCGCCGCCGGGCGGCTCGGGACGCACCTGCGCGGAGCGGCCGAGTGACCGGCCGCTCCGCCTCCGCGAAACCCGAGACCGCAGGCGCCCACACCGCCGACACCAAGACCCCCGACACCAACACCGTTGATTCCAGGACCGCCGCGAACGTCCGGAGCCGGACCCCGCACACGAAGAACGGACCGATGACCACGACACTGAACGGGACCGGAGACGGGACCCGCCACTTCCTCGACCTGAAGGACTTCTCGGCCGCGCAGCTGCGGGCGGTGCTGGACACCTCCGCCGCCATCAAGGCGCGCCGCCGCAAGGGTGAATTGGCCGCGGACCGCCCGCTGATCGGCAAGACCCTCGCAATGGTGTTCGACCGGCCCTCGACGCGCACCCGCGTGTCGTTCGACGTCGGCATGCGCGAACTCGGCGGCGAGACCCTGATGCTGACGGGGAGCGAGATGCAGCTCGGCCGGGGCGAGACCGTGGGCGACACCGCCCGGGTGCTCTCGCGCTACGTCGACGCGATCATGATCCGCATCCTCGACCACGACCTAATGCTGGAACTGGCCGAGTACGCCACCGTGCCGGTGATCAACGCCCTGACCAAGGTCTCGCACCCCTGCCAGATCATGGCCGACCTGCTGACCTTCGAGGAGCATCGCGGGCCGATCCACGGCCGCACGATCGCCTGGTCGGGGGACGCCAACAACGTGCTCGCCTCCTGGGTCCACGCCGCCGCGCGTTTCGACTTCACCCTCAACATCGCGGCCCCCCCGGAACTGTCGACGCCCCAGCCGCTGCTCGACTGGGCGCGAGCCGAGGGCGCCACCGTCAACGTCACCACCGACGCCTACGAGGCGGTGAACGGGGCGGACGCGGTGGTCACCGATTGCTGGGTCTCCATGGGCGACGAGGACGACCAGCACCGGCACAACCTGCTCGTGCCCTACCGGGTCGATGCCCGCCTGATGGCGGCCGCCGCCAAGGACGCGATCTTCATGCATTGCCTGCCCGCCCATCGCGGCGAGGAGGTCACGGCCGAGGTCATCGACGGTCCGCAATCGGTGATCTTCGACGAGGCCGAGAACCGTCTGCACGCCCAGAAGGGCATCCTGGCCTGGTGCCTGCGGGCGCACGGCCTCTGAGGAGGCACAGCGCGACCCGGTCGCCGTGTCGGTCGCGCCGCAGCGTTGGGATGCCTATATAGGATCCGATCCTGAACCGAGGGTCGGGGGCGGCCGTTGCGACGAGCGCGGGCGTTCCGACCGGTGCGCCGCCGCCATCCGTGCACTCCCCATACCCCGCCCTGCGGCGGCGGGAGGCCCGTGGCCCAGCCCTCGCGTTCGTCGAGCCCGATCGGAGACGCCATGACTCTTGGAACGACTTCTGGAACCACCCCCGGAGACGATCGACCCCTCGTCCCGGTCGCCATCGAGGGCGACGACGACGTGGTGCTGCCGTTTGCCGTCGAGGCCCTGGACGTGCGCGGCCGCGTGGTCCGGCTCGGGCCGTCCGTCGACACCATCCTGCGCCGCCACGGCTATCCCGATGCGGTGGCCCGCCTCCTCGGCGAGGCGGCCGCGCTCACCGTGCTCCTCGGCTCGTCCCTAAAGTTCGAGGGCCGGTTCCAGCTCCAGACCAAGACCGACGGTCCGGTCGAGATGGTGGTGGTCGATTTCGAAGCGCCCGACCGCCTGCGCGCCACCGCTCGCTTCGACACCGCGCGGGTGGAGGCCCTCGGCACCGGTCCGTTGCAGGACCAGGACCTGATCGGGCAGGGGCACTTGGCCATGACCATCGACCAGGGCCCGACCAGCAGCCGCTACCAGGGCGTCGTCGCCCTCGAAGGACAGAGCCTGGAGGAGGCGGCGCACCAGTATTTCCGCCAGTCCGAGCAGATCCCGACCCAGGTCCGCCTGGCGGTTGCCGAGCAATATGCCGGCGGCTCCCGGAGCTACCGGGCCGGCGGCCTGCTGGTGCAGTTCCTGCCCCAGTCGATCGACCGGGCGCGGCTCGCCGACCTGCCGCCGGGCGACATCCCGGAGGGGCATGTCCACCTCGACTCGCATGGCGTGCCCGAGGACGACGCCTGGGTCGAGGCCCGCAGCCTGGTGTCGACCATCGAGGACCACGAACTCGTCGATCCCGAGGTCTCGGCCGAGCGCCTGCTCTACCGCCTGTTCCATGAGCGCGGCGTGCGGGTGTTCGAGGCGCAGGGCGTGCGCGAGCAGTGCCGCTGCTCGCGCGAGCGCGTGATGGGCATGATCACCTCGTTCTCGCCCCAGGAGCGGCGGGACATGATCGCCGACGACGGCCGCATCGGCATCACCTGCGAGTTCTGCTCGCGTCGCTACGACCTCGATCCGGCGGCGGTGGAAGCCGAAGTCGCGGCCCAATCGGGAAGTTGATGACGCGCTGCCACGACAGGTGTCGCGGCAGCGCCAACAAGCTTGACCAAACCGGAATACAAGACGTCGCAAGTGCTCGCCACTGCACGCGGGGTTTGTATTTGAACCGTTTCTAAGGTGTCGACGTTTGGGGTTTCTCAAGATTGTTCAACAAGAGCTCAGGAGGAACGTCGATGAAGACATTCGTGGTTGGTCTGACGGCACTGCTGATGACGACGTCGGCCTACGCCCAGAACGCAGGCCAGGCCGGCGCCGCCGGCGCCGGCGAGGCCGGTGGTCGCGGCGGTTCGGCCGCGCGCAGCCAGGGCGCCCCCGAGGGAAGCTCGGGCGGTCGTGTTTCCGGCACCGACGGCGCCCGCAGCGAGACGGGCGGACGCGCCGAGGCCGGCGGACGCCGAGAGGGTGGTCGCACGGAAACCGGCGGACGCGGCGACGCGGCGACACGGGATCTTCAGGGCGGAGATGCTCAGACGAAAGCTTCGCAGAACCGGGATTCGCAGTCTCGCGGCGCCGACCGGAGCGATCGCGACGGCGACCGGGCGACCCGCACCTCCTCCCGGGAGGACCGGGCCGGTGGCCGCGCGCAGCGCGACCGCGTCTCGGTCGATACTCGCAGCGAATCCCGCAGCGAGCGCGTCGAGGGCGGGCGCCGGTCTGGCCGCTTCGTCTTCATCGGCGGCCAGCGCGTGGTCTATGGCTCGCCCGAATACCGCCGCCTCGTCACGGTGGAGCGCCGCGGCGGCGACCGCGTGGTCGAGCGCGCGCGCCGGCGCTACGTCACCATCCGGGGCCAGCGCGTCCTGTACGGCTCGCCCCAGTATCGCCGCCTCGTTCGGGTCGAGGAGACGACGACCCGCCGTCCGGGCACCCGCTACGTCGTGGTGCGCGGCCAGCGCGTGGTCTACGGCTCGCCCGAGTATCGTCGCCTGACGGTGACCGAGCGCCGCGGCGGCACTGTCGGGGCCCGCTTCGAGGAGCGCGGGTTTCGCGGCAAGGCCGTCTCGTCCCGCACCGAGGAACGGCGCGACAGCCGGAACGTGCTGTCCACGCAGGGCGAGTCCCGCGAGGGCATCCGGAACGCCGACCCGCGCCAAGGCAACGACCGCAACCGCGCCGCGGCCGATCGGGACATGAACCGGAACCGGGGCGGTGCGGACGCCGGCATCCGCAACGCGGCCGAACGGTCGGGCGGCGCCGAGCGTGGCACTATGAACACCGGCAGCCGGAGCGGGGGCGCCGAGCAGGGCGGGTCCGAGCGAGGGATCAGCGGTGGCTCGAACGGCGGCGGCCTCGGTGCCGGCTCCGGCGGCCGGAGCGGCGCGGGTCGCAACTGATCCGACGCAATGGGGTGCCGGGCCTTCCGCGAGGCCCGGCAATTCCGCGCTCTGACATCCGGCTGACCGGTTCGGACCGGTGAATCGGATGGAACGCGCGTCGCCTCTTCTCGAGGCCAGGGCGAGGGCAGAGGCCGATCTGCGTGTCAGAAACCCACGCGTCCCACCTGGAAGGAGCGGAGGCGCCTCGCGGGCCGGACCTGGAGCGATCAGCCCGGCTCGGTTCAGGCCTTCAGCACGGATTCGGCGATGTCGCCGCCGCCCCGACGGGCGAGGTAGGCCGGCTGGAACAGGCACATCCGCACGGCATCGCGGTACTTGCCGTTGACGAAGAACTCGTCCTTCAGGATGCCCTCCGGCTGGAACCCGCAGCGCTCGTAGATCCGCACCGCGCGGGCGTTGTCCTTGTCCACGTGCAGGTAGAGCTTGTGGATGTTGAGGACGCTGAAGGCGTAGTCCATGGCGATGCGCGTGGCCCGCGGGGCATAGCCCTGGCCCTGGAAGGCCGGGTGGATGGCGATCTGGAACTCGCAGCGGCGGTGCAGGTGGTTGATCTCGACGAGCTCGACGAGGCCGGCCGGCGCGCCCTCCGAATTGGCGATGATGAAGCGCCGTTCGGTCTGGTTGTGGATGTTGCGCTCGTAGAGCTGCGCCAGTTCGGCGAAGGACTCGTAGGCCTCCTCGAACCAGTAGCGCATGATGCTGTCGTTGTTGTTGAGCTGATGCACGAACATCAGGTCCTCGCGCTCCAGGGGGCGGAGCTTCACGGGGCCGTCCGCCGCGATGGTCCGGGCGCTGATGGCAGTCATGGGGTCGATCCGTTCAGGGCGTCGCGCATTCCGCGGCGAGCCGGTCCATGAAGGCCTCGCCGGCCCGGAGGGCCGCCAGGGTGATGTATTCGTCCGGCTGATGCGCCTGGTCGATGGAGCCGGGGCCGCAGACCACGGTGGGGATGCCGGCGGCCTGGAAGCGCCCGGCTTCCGTGGCATAGGGCACCGAGATCGTGTGGTTGCGCCCCGCCACCCGGAGCGCCAGCCGCTCGGCCACCGAGCCGGGTTCCGGCGCGAGGCCCGGCACCGCGACCTCCTCCAAGGTCTCGATGCGCCCGTAATCGCCGTAGCGATTGAGCCGGTCGCGCAGCACGGTGCGGACCTTGGCTTCGAACAGGGCCGGAATCTCGCCCATTTCGAGGTCGGGCAGGCCGCGGAACTCCCAGTGGAAGGTGCAGACCTTGGGCAGGATGTTGCGGGCGGTGCCGCCCGCGATGGTGCCCACATGCACGGTGGTGGCGGGCGGGTCGAAGCGGCCCGAAGCGTCGCCCCGGGCGATCATCGCGTCGGCGATCCGGTTCAGTTCGGAGACGAGATCGGCCGCCGCCATCACCGCATTGGCACCGAGCATCGGCTTGGCCGAGTGAGCCTCGTGCCCGTGCACGGTGGTGAGATAGGTGACGATGCTCTTGTGCGCATCCGCCACCTCGAGGTCGGTCGGTTCGCCGACGATGACCGCGCCGGGACGCGGCAGGTCGGCACCGAAGCGCGCGATGGTGTCGGTCACACCCAGGCAGGTGGTCTCCTCGTCGTAGGACAGGAGGATGTGGATCGGGCGCTTGAGGTCGGCGGCCTGGAAGCGCGGGATCGCCGCGAGCGCCAGGGCGCAGAAGCCCTTCATGTCGACGGCGCCGCGTCCGTAGGCGCGCCCGTCCGCCACCCGCAGGGTGAAGGGGTCGGCGCTCCAGGCCTGGCCCGTCACCGGCACCACGTCGGTATGGCCGGACAGCACGATGCCGCCATCGACCATCGGCCCGATGGTGGCGAACAGGGCCGCCTTGTCGCCGTCGGCGTTCGGGACGCGGACGAAGGGCACGCCGAGAGCGTCGAGGGCGGCCACCACGCTGTCGATCAGCGCGAGGTTCGATTTCGAACTTTCGGTGTCGAAGGCCACGAGCCGCGCCAGCCAGTCGAGGGTCTCCGGGCGCGGGCCGTCGCGCGACATGACCTTAATGGACGCTGCGGCGGACGTGGGGGGAATCCAGGGAGAAGGCCGGAATCTCCGCCTCGAAGCTCTCGCCCGCATCGGTCGCCATGGTGTAGCTGCCGGCCATGAGGCCGTCCGGCGTGGTGAGCGGGCAGCCGCTGGTGTAGCTGAACGACTCGCCCGGCTCGAGCACCGGCTGCTTGCCGACGACGCCGGCGCCGCGCACCTCCTGGGTCTCGCCGCGCCCGTCGATGATACGCCAGTGGCGCGAGCGCAGCTGCACCTGCTCCGAGCCGTTGTTCACGATCTCGACCGTGTAGGCGAAGAAGTAGCGGCTCTCGGCCGGCGACGATTCCTCCTCGACGAAGCGAGGCATCACGGTCACGCTGATTCCGCGCGTCTGAGCCTTGTACATCCCCGTCATTGCCTCCCTGCCCGGACCTGAACCCCGATCGCCCTGCGGTCGCGACAAGCACTGGGGGTCGTGGTACGGCCCTCGCAAATGCCCGTCAATCGTGGTGAATGCGTGCGTGGCGCATGCATGCCCACGCACCGTCCATGCGCGCCTGTTCCAGGCGTGCCGACGCAACGTCGAGGTCCGTCCCCCGTGCTCGAGCAGACCGTTCCGCGTCGCGCCGCCGCCGCGCCACCCGGCCGGGCGCTCCTCGCCAGCCTCGCCCTCGCGGGGCTGGCCGGTGCCTTCGCCTGGGCCGCGCCCGATCGCAACGGCTGGGCCGCCCTCGCCCTGGCGCTCGCCCTGGTTCTCGACGGGTCGGCGCAGGGCACGGGGGCTTGGCTCGCCCGTCGCGGGGACGGGTTGCCCCGGATCGTCGGCCTGCCCTCCCTGGTGCTCGCCTTCGGCCCTGGGTCTGGCCTCGGCGCCGTGCTGTTCGCAGCAGCCCTCCTGGTCTGGCCGGCGGGCTTCCCGGTGCTGGCCAGCGCGCTCGCCGGGCTCATCGCCATGGGGGCCATCGCGCGCCTCGTCCTGGCCTGGATCGTGCTGCGCATCCCGTCCGAGCCGGAGGCTTAACCGGGTCTTAGGCGATCCCGCGGCATGCGTGCAGAATGCGGCGTTCCCGCCCCGGCCGACGGGGTGGTGCCCGAACGAGAGCGGGTGGTGCGAGCGGATGCCGGACGCAGATCAGGACAAGACAGGCCCCGGCCCTTACGGGATCTTGGCGGCGCAGGGCATCCTGGCCCTGACGCGGTCCGGCGCGATCCGGCCCGACACGCCCTACGCGCCCGACCAGATCCAGCCCGCAAGCCTCGACCTGCGCCTCGGCGCCCGGGTGTTCCGCGTACGCACCAGCTTCCTGCCCGGCGCCCGCACGGTAGCGGCCTGCATCGAGGCCTTCGTGCTGCACGAGATGGATCTGACGCACGGCGCCGTCCTGGAGACGAGCTGCGTCTACATCGCCGAATTGCAGGAGCACCTCGCCCTGCCGGCCGATCTCGCGGCCAGCGCCAACCCGAAGAGTTCCACCGGCCGCATCGACGTGTTCACCCGCGTCATCACCGACCGGGGCGCCGCCTTCGACCAGGTCGAGGCCGGCTATCGCGGGCCGCTCTACGCCGAGATCTCGCCCCGGACCTTTCCGGTGAAGGTCCGCACCGGCTCGCGCCTGTCGCAGATCCGCTTCCGGCGCGGCGAGCCCCGCCTCTCCGATTCCGAACTCGCGGGCCTGCATGCGACATCACCGCTGGTCGACGCCCCGAACCCGACCTTCCAGGGCGGCATCGGCGTCTCCATCGATCTCGCGGGCTTCTCCGGCCTCGTCGGCTATCGCGCCCGGCGCCATACGGGCCTTGTCGACGTCGATGCGCCGGGAGCCCACCGGGCCGCGGATTTCTGGGAGCCGCTGCAGGCCGACGCCTCGCGGGCCCTGATCCTCGATCCGGGCCAGTTCTACATCCTGGCCTCGAAGGAGGCGGTGCAGGTGCCCCCCGACTTCGCCGCCGAGATGGTGCCGTTCGATCCCCTGGTGGGCGAGTTCCGCGTGCATTATGCGGGTTTCTTCGATCCGGGCTTCGGCTTCGCCGCCGCCGGGGGCGCCGGCGCCCGGGCCGTGCTCGAAGTGCGCTCGCGCGACGTGCCGTTCCTGCTGGAGGACGGGCAGATCGTCGGTCGCCTCGTCTACGAGCGCATGGCCGAACGCCCCGCCACCCTCTATGGCGCAGGCGCCGGCTCGAACTATCAGGCCCAGGGGCTGAAGCTCTCCAAACATTTCGCCTGAGGCGAGACCTTCGCCTCCGGCCGACTCCGGACCTGCGGAGATGCCATGACCGTGTCCAACGACGACGAATTGACGGCGCTGAAGCGGATCGGGCGCATCGTCGCCGATGCGCTCGACGCGATGGGCCGGGCCATCGAGCCCGGCATGACCACGCGCGACCTCGATGGGATCGGCCGGGCGTTCCTGGAGACGGCCGGCGCCCGGCCGGCGCCCGAGATGGTCTACGGCTTTCCCGGCGCGACCTGCATCAGCGTCAACGAGGAGATCGCGCACGGCATCCCGGGAGAGCGCCGGATCGGTCCGGGGGACCTCGTCAACATCGACGTCTCCGCCGAGCGGGACGGCTACTTCGCGGATACGGGCGCCTCGTTCGCCGTACCGCCGGTGACGCGGGCGGTGGAACGGCTGTGCCGCGACGGGCGCCGGGCGATGTGGGCCGGCCTGCGCCAGGTCGGTCCGGGCAAGCCGCTGGCCGAGATCGGGAACGCCGTGGGGGCCTTCGCGCGCAAGAACGGCTATACGCTGGTGCGCAACCTCGCCAGCCACGGGGTCGGCCTGTCGCTGCACGAGGCGCCGACCGAAATCGCGACTTGGCCCGACCCGTCCGAGCGCCGGATCATCCAGGAGGGCCTGGTGTTCACCGTCGAGCCCTTCCTGTCCCTCGGCGCCGACTACGCGGAGGATGGCGACGACCCCTGGACCCTCTACAGCCGACCGCAGGCCCTGACGGTTCAGTACGAGCACACCGTCGTCGCTTCCCGCAGCGGACCGCTGATCCTGACGATGCCGGGCCAATAGGCGCCGTCGCGAACGCAGGAAGACCGGACCTCAGGACACCATACCGGGCCGTCCCGGCCACGTCTTCCAGTCCCTTGTTCAGGCGAAGTCTTCTGTTCAGGCGAAGTCTTCTGTTCAGGCGAAGTCTTCTGTTCAGGCGAAGTCTTCTGTTCAGGCGAAGTCTTCTGTTCAGGCGAAGTCTTCTGTTCAGGCGAAGTCTTCTGTTCAGGCGAAGTCTTCTGTTCAGGCGAAGTCTTCTGTTCAGGCGAAGTCTTCTGTTCAGGCGAAGTCTTCTGTTCAGGCGAAGTCTTCCGGCCGGTGCTTCGACCGCTCTTCCGCGACCCGGATCGATCCCGGCGGCGCCGTCAACGCCGTGCGCGGACGCACGCAAACGCGCGGGCCCTGCACCGGCATGACGCCTCGGGGCTGAGCCGGAATGGAGGAAACCGCCTCAGGCGGCGACCAGGGGCATAAACGCGCTTGGCCTATCCTTTAATCCCGAAAATTCAGCACCGAATGTAGAATTATTCTGCTTGCGCGGACTTCTGGTATACCAAATAATGCCAATATGCGAACCGCCAAGTGAAACGCGTGGCTGATCTCAGGCGGGCGGGGCGCAAACGAGCATTCCAATTCGGATCCTCAGCAAAACGCTCAACGTCCCAAGCAGAACGAGGAACTCAGCTCATGGCGATGTCCGCTGCCGCGCCCCCTATAGCGAAACCGTCCGCCAATCGATGGTTGCAACTCATCTTCGGCGTCGCCTGCATGGTGGCCGCCGCCAATATCCAGTACGCGTGGACTCTGTTCGTCCCCGAGATCCAGAAGACCTTCGGTTGGGATCGCGCCGCGATCCAGGTCGCCTTCACCATCTTCGTCGTGGTGCAGACCTGGCTGACTCCCATCGAGGGCTACTTCATCGACAAGTACGGCCCGAGCCGCGTGGTGATGTTCGGCGGTCTGATGACCGGCCTCGCCTGGGTGATCAACTCCTACGCCACCACGCTCACCGGCTTCTACATGGGCTCCGTGGCGGGCGGCATCGGCGTCGGCTGCGTCTACGCCACCTGCATCAACAACGCCCTCAAGTGGTTCCCGGACAAGCGCGGCCTCGCGGTCGGCCTCACGGCGGGCGGCTACGGCGCCGGCTCGGCCCTGACGATCATCCCGATCGCCAACATGATCTCGCAGGGCAGCTACGCCCAGGCCTTCTTCGTGTTCGGGCTGATCCAGGGCGGCATCATCATGCTGGCGGCCATCGGTCTGCGGGCGCCGTCCAAGGGCGAGGTCACCTTCTCGACCAAGGTGCTGCAGACCCGGCGCGACTACACCCTGCGCGAGGCCCTGCGCACGCCGGTCTTCTGGGTGATGCTGCTGATGTTCACCTGCACGGTGACGGGTGGCCTGATGGCCGTGGCCCAGCTCGGCGTCATCGCGCAGGATCTCGGCGTGAAGGAATTCCAGGTCAACCTGTACTTCTTCGCCATGGCCGCGCTGCCCTTCGCGCTGATGCTCGACCGGATCATGAACGGCATCTCGCGGCCGCTCTTCGGCTACGTCTCCGACCGGATCGGCCGTGAGAAGACGATGTTCATCGCCTTCACCATGGAGGGCATCGGCATCGTGGCGCTGGGCTATTTCGGCACCAACCCGTGGGCCTTCGTGATCCTCTCCGGCATCGTGTTCCTGGCCTGGGGCGAAGTCTACTCGCTGTTCAGCGCCACGGCCGCCGACACCTTCGGCTCCAAGCACATCGGCAAGATCTACGGCGTGCTCTACTGCGCCAAGGGCTTCGCCGCTCTGTTCGTACCGGTGGGCAACCTGCTGATGCAGGCCACCGGGACCTGGGCGACGGTGCTCTACACCGTGGCGATCATGGACCTCGTGGCAGCCTTCCTGGCCATCGCGGTGCTGCGGCCGATGCTCAAGCGCCACCATGCGGCGCAAGGGCAGGTCCAGCCGGCCGGCGCCCTGGCGCATGCCTGACCCATCCCGCGCCCCGGTACCGGGCGCGGGACTTGCCTATCCCCTGCGAGCCGGATCCCCTCCGGCTCGCAGTCGTTCGAGGCCGAGGGCGACAACCGGGGCGCCCCGGTCGACCTCGCACCGGCAAAGGATTCCGCGATGGTCGTCTCCATCCTCCTCGCCCTGGTGAGCATTCCCTTCGCGGCCATCGTCCTGCGAACGGCGGACTTCAACCGTGACGTCTTCGCCATCCTGTATGTCTCGTCGCTCGGCCTGGTCCTGTCGGCCATCCTGCTCGTCGGCGGGTACTACCTGCTGCCGCTACCCCCGATCGTCGCCGATCCCGTTCACCGGTAGATCACCCGGCCGGATGGCTCGGCGGCCGCGCCGCGCCGAGGACAGCGCAGCCGAACGCACTAGCCACGCTCCGGCTGCATGACCGCGTAGCGGTATACGATATACCAGAGACCGTTGTGCAGTGCGATAAACCCGGATCGCCATCGGAATCCGCACCATGATCGCTCTGTTCGTTCTCGGCCTGTGTGCCGTCGCCATCGGGCCGATGCTGGCCCTCCTCACCGACGATGCCGCTTCGGGCTCGGTCCTCCCGGACAAAGCCTCGGCCGGCATGTTCGTCGCGCTCAACGACAACACGCTCACGGCGGCCCGACGCGCCGCCTGATCGTCCGGTTAGGGAGCCTTCGCGGTCCGGGCCGACGGGGCAGGGCGACCGGACCGGGCCGGCCTTGCAGCGGAGACCGGCGCGTCCTCGGTCGTCAGCGCGCCGCTCGCATCGTCGAGGACCGGGATCTGGTCCAGGGTGAGGAGAGGTCGGGTGGAGCGGGCCTCGCCGCGCAGTGGCTCGGCACGGCCCGGGGCCGCTTCGGACACGGCGGCCATCACGGACGCAGAACCCTTGCGCGATGGCGTCGGAGCCACCGCGACGGATGCCGTCGGCATCGCGGCCTTGACCGGCGGGAGCGTGGGAGCGGCCGGCGTCGCTTCCGCCCGCTCCGTTTGAACCCGGTCTCCTGGCACAGGCGGCGCCCGCAGGGGCATCGCCGAGGCCGGGCGCGCGCCCGCGATCTCTGCCTCGTGCGACGCGGCCCAGACACGGGCCGGCGCCAGCGCCGCATCGTCGGCCGGGTGCGGTGCCTTCACGGTCAGAACCAGCAGGACCGGCAGGCTGAGGACGGCCACCAGGGTCAGGCCCGCCACGGCGCCGGAGCGGATTCCGCGGAGGACCGGATGGGGTCCCGATTCGTCGAGCGGGCGCAACGGTCCGATGCGTTGATGCGAGGACCGGCGCCACCGCTTCGCCGGAACGGGGCGCCGGGGCAGACCGACCCAGGGACCACCGACTACAGGACCACCGGCAAAAGGATCTTGGCCCATAACAGTTCTTGGCCCGTGGCGCGGCGTCGTGAAACCGGGCGATTCCGGCTATCGCCAAGTGTTCGCTCGCGGATTTCCAGAACGCAACACTTTTCATCACGGGTGTCGGCCCGCGCCGATCGGACCGACACCCGATGAGCCAAGCTGTGCAACGCGCCGGGGATGCCGAAATCCTCCGGGCCGACGGATTCGACCGGCCCTCAGGGCTTCGGTGAACCGGAGCCGTTCCGGTCCCGTTGCCGGTCAGGCGCCTGCCGCCTCCCGGTCGACGAGCCAGGCGAGCCGCCCGACGCTGCGGACGTGCCGGACGGGCAGGTCTTCGCCGCGCGCGAGGCGGCGCAGGGGCTCCTGCTTTCCGGCACCGGTTACGAGAAACAGGGTCTCGCGGGCGGAGGCGAGGGCCGGGACGGTGAGGGTGATGCGGGGCACGAAGGGGGCGAGCCCCGCCTCCGGCACCGGTGCCGTCCACGCGTGGCGCTCGCTCAGGGCAGGCTTGCCCGGAAACAGCGAGGCGGTGTGGCCGTCCTCGCCGAGGCCGAGGAGGACGAGGTCGAACAGCGGTCTGGCCGGGTCGAGCACGTCCGCGCCGTAGAACGCCCGCAGGGTCTCGGCATAGGCGCGGGCGCCGGCCTCCGGCGTGCCGTGCGTGTCCATGGCGTGGAGATGGCCCTCCGGGATCGGAGCCTCCCCGAAGGCGTCGCGCGCCATGCGGACATTGCTTGCCGCATCGGTCCACGGCACCATCCGGTCGTCGCTGAAGAACCAGTGCAGGCGCTCCCAAGGCAGGTGCGCCCGGTAGGCCGGCCCGCTCAGCAACCCGTAGAGTCGCTTCGGCGTCGAGCCGCCGGAGAGGCAGACCGCGATGGCCGGGCGCGGCGCCGACTGGCACAGGGCCACGAGACGGTCGGCGGCGGCCGCCGCCACCGCATCGGCGTCGGGCAGGATCTCGGCGCGCTCGGGCAGGGGGATCATCGGCGCAGGCCCTCGAGGCTGGCAGGGAATGAGGTCCGGGGTGCCCCTCGGACCAGCGGACAACCGACGCGGGCCTATTTCGGCTCCAGAACTACTTCGGTTCCTGATGCCCGCCAAAGCCCTTGCGCATCGCCGAGAGCAGCTTGTCGGCGTAGCTCGCCTCCTCGCGGGAGCGGAAGCGCGCGTAGAGGGCGGCCGAGAGCACGTTGGCCGGCACGGATTCCTCGATGGCGGCATTCAGGGTCCAGCGGCCCTCGCCGGAATCGGCGACGAAGCCGGAGAAATGTTCGAGCGTCTCGTCCTGCGCCAAGGCACCGGCGGTCAGATCGAGGAGCCAGGACGAGACCACGCTGCCGCGGCGCCAGACTTCGGCGATGTCGCCGATGTCGAGGTCGAAGCGCTGGGCCTCGGGCAGATCCTGGGAATTGGCGTGCCGGAGGATATCGAAGCCCTCGGCATAGGCCTGCATCAGGCCGTACTCGATGCCGTTATGGACCATCTTGACGAAGTGGCCCGCACCGCTCGGCCCGGCATGGATGTAGCCCGCCTCCGCGCGCGGATCGCGCCCCTCGCGGCCGGGGGTCTTCGGGATGGTGCCGACGCCCGGCGCCAGCGTCTTGAAGATCGGATCGAGGCGCTCAAGGGCGGCGTTGTCGCCGCCGATCATCATGCAGTAGCCGCGCTCGAGACCCCAGACGCCGCCGGAGGTGCCGACATCGACGTAGTGGATGCCGGCGCTCTTCAGCTCGGCGGCGCGACGGATGTCGTCCTTGTAGAAGGAATTGCCGCCGTCGATGACGACGTCGTCCGCCGCCATCAGCCCCCCGAGGGTCTTCACCGTGGCCTCGGTGATGGTCCCCGCCGGCAGCATCACCCAGGCGGCGCGGGGCGCGGAGAGCTTGGCGACGAAGTCCTCCAGACTGTCCGCGCCGACCGCGCCCTCCGCCACCAGGGCGGCGACCGCGTCGGGGTTCTGGTCGAAGACGACCGCGTCGTGCCCGTCGCGCAGCAGCCGGCGGACGATGTTGCCGCCCATCCGGCCGAGGCCGATCATGCCGAGTTGCATCCCGTGTCTCCCGTGTCCGCGATGACGCGCCGGACTCGAGCCCGGCCGTCGCACGCTCCCTCGCGAGCAGGGCTATCGCACTTGGCCCGCCAGGGCGAGGCGGCGGTTCGGCCGCCGCGCCCTGCGTCGCACGCAGGGGTTCCGCTTCAGGCCGAGGTCGGCCCGACGCCCGGCTCGGCCAGCGCCGCCCCGACGCCGATCTCGGCCGCCTGGGCCTCGACCACGGCGGCGGCCGTGACGTTGACGATGCCGCGCGCGGTGACCGAGGGCGACAGGATGTGGGCCGGCTTGGCCGGCCCGATCAGCAGCGGACCCACCGGGAGGGCGTCGGCCAGCACCTTGGCGAACTGAAACGCGATGTTGGCCGCATCGAGGTTCGGCAGGATCAGCACGTTGGCCGCGCCCTTCAGGCGCGAGGCCGGCATCACCCGGTCGCGGATGACCTCCGACAGGGCGGAATCGCCCTGCATCTCGCCGTCGACCTCCAGGTCGGACCGGCGCTCCCGAATCAGCCCGAGGGCGGTCCGCATCTTCACCGCCGAGCGCGAATCCGACTGGCCGAAATCCGAGTGGCTCAAGAGCGCGATCTTGGGGGTCAGGCCGAAGCGGCTGACGTGCTCGGCACAGGCCACGGCGACGTCGGCGATCTCCTCGGCGCTGGGGTCCGGCCGCACGTGGGTGTCGGCCAGGAAGTAGGCGCCCTCCTTGGTGACGATCAGGCTCATGGCGGCGAAGTCGAGCACGCCGGGGGCGAGGCCGATCACGTCGCGGATCACCCGCAGGCGGGTCTCGAAGCGGCCCTCGAGGCCGCAGATCAGCGCATCCGCCTCGCCGCGACGCACCGCGATGGCGCCGATCACGGTGTTGTTGGTGCGCACCAGGGTGCGGGCGGCGTCCGGCGTGATGCCGCGCCGTCCGGCCGCCTCCAGGTAGGTGGCGACGTAGTCGCGGTAGCGCGGATCGTCCTCGGGATCGATCAGGTCGAAATCGACGCCCTGCTTGAGCGAGAGGCCGAAGCGTTTGATCCGGGTCTCGATCACCCGGGGGCGCCCGACCAGGATCGGCCGCGCGACCTTGTCCTCACAGATGGCCTGGGCGGCGCGCAGCACGCGCTCGTCCTCGCCCTCGGTGTAGATGACGCGCTTGGGGTTCTCCTTCGCCTTGGAGAAGATCGGCTTCATGATGAAGCCCGACCGGTGGACGAAGCGGTCGAGGCTGTCGGTATAGGCCTGGACGTTCTCCAGGGGCCGGCCGGCGACGCCGGAATCCATCGCCGCCTGGGCGACGGCGGGGGCGATGCGCAGGATCAGGCGCGGGTCGAACGGGCTCGGGATCAGCGAGCGCGGGCCGAAGGGCCGGGCCTCGCCGCCATAGGCGCGGGCGACCACGTCGGAAGGCGTCTCACGGGCCAGCGCCGCGATTGCCTTCACGGCGGCCTGCTTCATCTCCTCGTTGATCGAGGTGGCGCCGACGTCGAGCGCACCCCGGAAGATATAGGGGAAGCACAGGACGTTGTTGACCTGGTTGGGGAAGTCCGAGCGCCCGGTGCAGATCATCGCGTCGGGGCGCTTCTCCTGTGCCAGGTCGGGCATGATCTCGGGGTAGGGGTTGGCCAGCGCCATGATCAGCGGCTTCTCGGCCATTTTCTCCAGATATTCGGGCTTCAGCACGCCGCCGGCCGAGAGGCCGATGAACACGTCCGCGCCCGGAATCACCTCGGCCAGCGTGCGGGCCTCGGTCTCCTGGGCGTAGATGTCCTTCCAGCGGTCCATCAACTCGGGCCGGCCCTTGTAGACCACGCCCTTGATATCGGTGACGGTGATGTTCTCGACCCGGGCGCCGAGCGACACCAGCAGGTTGAGGCAGGCCAGCGCCGCCGCGCCCGCACCCGAGGTGACGATGCGGACGTCGGGGAGGTTCTTGCCGGCGAGTTCGAGGGCGTTGAGGACGGCGGCCGCCACAATGATGGCGGTGCCGTGCTGGTCGTCGTGGAAGACCGGGATGTTCATCCGGGCCCGGCACTGCTCCTCGACCTCGAAGCACTCGGGCGCCTTGATGTCCTCGAGGTTGATGCCGCCGAAGGTCGGCTCCAGGGCACAGACCACGTCGACGAGCTTGGCGACGTCGTTCTGGGCGACCTCGATGTCGAACACGTCGATGCCGGCGAATTTCTTGAACAGGACGGCCTTGCCCTCCATCACCGGCTTCGAGGCCAACGGCCCGATATTGCCGAGGCCGAGCACGGCGGTGCCGTTGGTGAGCACCGCGACGAGGTTCTGCCGGATGGTGAGGGTGGCGGCCTCCTGCGGGTCCTCGTGGATCGCCATGCAGGCGGCGGCGACGCCGGGCGAGTAGGCCAGCGCCAGATCACGCTGGTTGCCGAGCGGCTTGGTCGCCTGGATCTCGAGTTTTCCGGGACGCGGCAGGCGGTGGTAGACCAGTGCTCCCGACTTGAGATCGTCGGACATGTTGTCGCCCATGGTCGTCCTCCTTCGGATGTCGCGCTGCCCCCGGCGTCGGAGCGCGTCTCCCATCATCGGCGGGGTTTTTGACTGGGGCTCCTGTTGCACCGGCTGCCCAGTGGGCGCAACCCGAGCCGGAAACCCCGAATCGACCGCGCCCAATCGCCGTTCGGGCCGGTTTCCCCATCGGAGCAAATGCCCGTGGCCGGCCGGCATTGTCGCGTCGGGGCCGAGATCCGACGCTGACGATCGGGGCGTTTTGTTCCATCGCGGACCGGTTTGCGGGCCTGCCTGCGCCCCGAAAGCGGCTCGGCGTTGCGAGAGCGCCCCGAATCCCGTACCCGCTTGCGTTCGAAATCCTCACCCTGCGACGTGAAACGACCCAAGGTCCGCGACGATGTCCGATACGCCTCCCGACCGCCTTGCTGTGAATCCCAACAGCCCGTTCTACGACGAGAAGATCCTCGAGCGCGGCATCGGCATCCGCTTCAAGGGCGTCGAGAAGACCAATGTCGAGGAATACTGCGTCAGCGAGGGCTGGGTCCGCCTCTCGGCCGGCAAGACCCTGGACCGCGCCGGCAATCCGATGACGGTGAAGCTCAAGGGCCCCGTGGAGCCGTATTTTCGCGATGAGACTCCGGTCGAGGGCTGAGCCTCAGGCCGACGCGTCCTCCAGCGGGAACGGCGTCGGCTGCCAGTAGGGCTCGAGCTTGGTGCCGCGGATGTTGTCCGCCTCCCAGCCGTGCAGGATTTTTGCGAGGGCGGCCCGGTCGCCGGCCAGGAGCGGTTCGGCGACGCTCAGGACCATCCGGCGGCGTTTCTGGACCCAGGCGATATTGGGATACCGATCTTCGCGAAGCTCCGGCTCCAGGGTTTCGTAGAGCGCCCGCGCCGAATCCAGGTCGCCGAGAGCGATGTGGAAGATCAGGCGAGTTTCCGGCCATTGCGGCACCTTGCGATCGGTGCCGTCGGTGTAGACCGCCCAGAATGCCGGCAGCGAATCGATCGCGCGAAGCCGGGGTAGTGCTTCCGTCGCGATGACCGAGAGCAGATCGTCGATCATCGTCGGATCCGACCAGTCCCATTCCACCACG
Source organism: Methylobacterium sp. 37f (assembly GCF_023093475.1). NCBI lineage: Bacteria > Pseudomonadati > Pseudomonadota > Alphaproteobacteria > Hyphomicrobiales > Methylobacteriaceae > Methylobacterium > Methylobacterium sp. 37f. The sequence continues at coordinate 43,067 of NZ_JAGHKN010000025.1, read as the reverse complement.
CGGGACGATGCGGGACGATGCAGGTAGCCGGAATAGCCGATGCTCGTCAGCAGATCGGGACCCGGCATGAAGGTCTGCAACATCGTCCATTGCGGCGTGCACAGATCCTTGTGCGAACTTCGGTCGATCAGGACACGCAGCGCCACGTGCCGAACCGGCAGAAGCCAGAGATAGTGGGACCCGATCTGTCTCAGATCGTCATACTGCGCTGCCAGGGGCCCGAAAATCTGTTTGATCTGCTTGGCGTTCGTCATCGGGAAGGCCTTATTTCATTCACGATAATGCGCCGCGTGCCAGGGAAATTGATGGCAACCATCCGTGCGATATGGGTGGCACGTAGAGCTGCGAGGCCGCTCTTGCCGGTCTTGAAATCGTGGACGCAGACCGTCAATGGGTCACTTTTTTCAAGGGCGTCGAGACGAATTGAGAACTGAGTTCCGTAGGGCACCGGGTCTGTTTTATCGGGAATAACCGGTTCCGTTGTACCAGGAACATATGAAACTTCTTGAACAAGATTCGGATCGTTAAGTGCACGAATTTTTGCAGCAGCGACGGCGTGAACTTTATTGCCGAAATCCTGCGCGTCCATGAAATTACCGGTCGTGCGCACCTGAGAGACGGAGTCATCGAGGATCCCCTGAACCTCGCCACGACGCGGACAGGCGGCGTCCAGTTCCGCTTGGTCGACCCGACCGACCCACATGGCCGGATTGTTCGCATCCGACCCGGGCTCATACGCGCTGGCCGGCGCCTCGAAGATCGCAGTGCCATCCCGGCTCTTCCGGAGAGAAAGGATTGAGAGCAAGGCCATCCCGGCCTCGACAGCTGCTGCGGTCCGTGACCGGGATGGTTGTGGGGCTCTCGCGCTTTGAACGAATGCTTCCGGCTCCACCCGGCCGTCGATCCGAGTGCCGCGCGACAGGATCTCTCCCGTCTCGCCATCGCTGATGGTCTGGGTCCGCCCCTCCATCTCGAAGAGCGTCTTGGTTCCATCCGGCGCGATGACGACGTGCCGCTCGTCCCAGGTCTCGGACGGCTGGCTGCGAACCCGCAGCGAGAGCACCCGCGAGCCGTCATCGGCGATGACGTCCTGCCCGTCGTCTCCAGAGGTCCATCGCCCGGCCCCGGTCTGGCCAGCCGGGGTGCGAGGCTGATCAGGATCGTACGCCCGGGAGAGGAGATGCTCGACGCGGAGCAGTCCGACTTCGACTCTCAGGGCTGCGAGGTCATAGGGGAGTTTCGCGCGTTCTCCGCTTTGGCGACCTGACGACGACATGGGCGGTGCTCCCGAGAGATCGAGCGACCGGCCCATCTGTCTCATAGACACGCCAAAATATCAATAAAAACCTATCATAGCTCTATATTCATGGATAGGTTCGGTCAATCGCCCTCACCCCGAGCACCCGCTCCCGCTTCGCCCGCTCGCCGGCGAAATTCCGCACCGCCACGGCGACCGCCTCCGTCAGCGCCGCCTCGGAGGTCGGGTCGCGCAGGACGAGGCTGGTGATGGCGTCGGGGTGATTCTTGCGCTGCTTCGGGGTGCGGGCGTGGTTCGAGACCCGCAGGGCGAAGGCGCAGGCTTCGGGCTTGAGGTAGACGCTGTCGCCCCGGGTGTTGCGGGCGACCACCGCGAAGCCCTGCGCCGCGAGGATCTCGACAGCGCGGACCAGGGCCTCCGCGGGCCTGAGGACGGATGTCACGGGTAACGATCCCGCCGGGCGGTAAGAGGGGGCTTGGCCCCTCAGGCGCCTTTTTCGGGCAGGTTGAGGCGGATGTGGAGCTCGCGCAGCTGCTTCGGGGTGGCCTCGGCGGGGGCGCCCATCATCAGGTCCTCGGCGCGCTGGTTCATCGGGAACAGCACGACCTCGCGCAGGTTCTGCTCGCCGCAGAGCAGCATGACGATGCGGTCGATGCCCGGCGCGATGCCACCGTGCGGGGGGGCGCCGAGCTTCAGAGCGTTTAGCATGCCGCCGAACTTCTCCTCCAGCACCTCGACGCCGTAGCCGGCGATACCGAAGGCCTTCTCCATCACGTCGGGGCGATGGTTGCGGATCGCGCCGGAGGACAATTCGGTGCCGTTGCAGACGATGTCGTACTGGAACGCCTTGATGTTCAGGATCGTCTCGGCATCCGACGGATCGAGGGCCAGGAACGCCTCGCGGTCGAAGTTCGGCATCGAGAACGGGTTGTGCGAGAAGTCGATCCGCTTCTCGTCCTCGTTCCACTCGTACATCGGGAAGTCGGTGATCCAGCAGAAGGCGTACTGGTCCTTGTCGGACAGGTTCAGCTCGTCGCCGATGCGGATGCGGGCCTTGCCAGCGAGCGCCGCCGCCTTGCCCTCGGTGCCGGCGGAGAAGAACACCGCGTCGCCGGCCTTGGTCCCGGTCTTCTGCGCGATCAGGGCCTGGACCTCGGCCGGGATGAACTTGGCGATCGGGCCCTTGCCGGTGAGCGTGCCGTTGTCGTCCTCGAAGATGATGTAGCCGAGGCCGGGCGCGCCCTCGGCGCGGGCGAAGTCGTTGAGCTTGTCGAAGAACGAGCGCGGCTGGGTCGCCGCCCCGGTGGCGGGGATCGCCCGGACCACGCCGCCGGACGCGATCACGCCCTTGAAGGCCTTGAAGGCGACGTCCTCGCGGGCGAATTCGGCCGTCACGTCGGCGATGATCAGCGGGTTGCGCAGGTCCGGCTTGTCGACGCCGTATTTCAGCATCGCCTCGGCATAGGGGATGCGCGGGAAGGTGCCGGTGACGCGCTTGCCCTCGGCGAATTCCTCGAAGACCGAGCGCAGCACGGGCTCCACCGCCTGGAACACGTCCTCTTGCGTGACGAAGCTCATCTCGATGTCGAGCTGGTAGAACTCGCCCGGGCTCCGGTCGGCGCGGGCATCCTCATCGCGAAAACACGGCGCGATCTGGAAGTAGCGGTCGAAGCCCGCGATCATCGTCAGCTGCTTGAACTGCTGCGGGGCCTGCGGCAGCGCATAGAACTTGCCCGGGTGCACGCGGGACGGCACGAGATAGTCGCGCGCGCCCTCCGGCGAGGAGGCGGTGAGGATCGGGGTCTGGAACTCGAAGAAGCCGCCGTCGCGCATCCGGCGGCGCAGGCTGTCGATGATCGCCCCGCGCTTCATGATGTTGGCGTGCAGCTTCTCGCGGCGCAGATCCAGGAAGCGGTACTTCAGCCGGGTCTCTTCCGGGTAGTCGAGGTCGCCGAAGACCGGCATCGGCAATTCGCCGGCCGGGCCGAGCACTTCGAGGTCGTCGATATAGACCTCCAGCGCGCCGGTGGGCAGGTCCGGGTTCTCAGTGCCGGCGGGGCGGGTGCGGACCCGGCCGTCGATGCGGATGACCCACTCCGAGCGCGCCGCGTTGGCGGCCTGGAAGGCCTTCGAGTCCGAATCCACCACGCATTGCGTCAGGCCGTAATGGTCGCGCAGATCGATGAACAGCACGCCGCCATGGTCGCGGATGCGGTGGCACCAGCCGGAGAGGCGGACGCTCTCGCCGACGTCGGACGGGCGCAGCGCCCCGCAGGTATGGGTCCGATAACGGTGCATGGCAGGCTGTTGCATCAGGGGCTGACAGATCACGGGCGCTTGGGATGGAGCGGCGCACCATTCACGTGGGGGGTGCGAAGTCAAGGCGACGGGCAGGCACCGAGGACTCGGGAGCCGAAGCCGGAGGCGTCGAGAGCAGGGGCCGAAGGCGGGTTGCCCCTTACCGAAAAGCGCCGGATCCCTTCCGGAATCGCAGGCCCATCCCCATATCAGGCCTATGAATTCCAACGCTTTTTTCGACATTCTGAGACAGGCGGCGTCGGGGGCGCCCGGACCTGTGCAGGAGCCGGCCGGCGCCTCCGAACCGCGCGAGCGGCAGGAGGGCCAATGGCGTGTCCTGCCCCTCGAGGGCACCTTCGAGATCGTCTACGAGGATTCGCGCGGAGCCTGGAGCACTCGGCGCGTCGAGGCGCGCGAGCTGAGGCTCGGGCCGGGCCGGACGCTCCTCGGCGGCATCGACCGCGGCCGCGGCGGGTACCGGGGTTTCCGCGCCGACCGCATCCGCCGGCTCACCGATCCATCCAGCGCCACGCGCATCGAGACCGGCATCCTCGATTGGCTGCTGGCCCGCGCCGAGGCGCAGCGCCGCGAACGGACGGCGCAGCGCCGGGCCTGGGCGCAAGCGGCCCGCCGGGGCGGGCGAGCGGGATCGGTCGCGGCCTGAGCCCTGGCCGCCGATCCGTGCCACAGCGCCGGGACGGGCGGGGATAGCGGACCGGTGCGCGTGCGAATTAGGGGGACGTGGCCAAGGACATGAGCCGGCATCCCTCGCCTGAGGCGAGAACCTTCGGTATAGCCGGATTCATGGATCTGATCGCCACCACCGCGGCCCTGACCGAGGCCTGCACCCGCCTGTCTGCGCATCCCTTCGTGACCGTCGACACGGAGTTCATGCGCGAGACCACCTACTACCCGAAGCTCTGCCTCATTCAGATGGCGGCGCCGGACGGCTCGGGGGTGCTCGTCGACCCGCTCTCGCCCGACCTCGACCTCGCGCCCTTCTTCGCCCTGATGGCCGACGAGGGCGTGGTGAAGGTGTTCCATTCCGCCCGCCAGGACCTGGAGATCATCTGGCTCCTCGGGGGCCTGCTGCCGCAGCCGTTCTTCGATACGCAGGTCGCCGCGATGGTCTGCGGCTACGGCGACTCGGTCTCCTACGAGCAGCTCGTCAACGACGTGGCCAAGGCCAAGGTCGACAAGTCCTCGCGCTTCACCGACTGGTCGCGCCGGCCGCTCTCGGACGCCCAGCTCAGCTATGCCCTTTCCGACGTGACCCACCTCGTGAAGGTCTACGAGGTGCTGGCGGGCCAGCTCCTGTCCACCGATCGCGGCGAGTGGCTCGACGAGGAGATGAGCGTGCTCACCTCGCCGGAGACCTACAAGGCCGATCCGGCCTCCGCCTGGCGCCGGCTGGCGGGGCGGATGCGCAAGCCCCGCGAGATCGCCGTGCTGATGGAGGTCGCCGCCTGGCGCGAACGCGAGGCGCAGAGCCGCAACGTGCCGCGCGGACGCATCCTCAAGGACGAGGCGGTGATCGACGTCGCAACCTCGGCCCCCCGCAGCGTCGAGGCGCTCGGGCGCCTGCGCTCGATTCCCGCCGGCTTCGAGCGCTCGCGCACCGGGACCGACATCCTGGCGGCGGTGGAGCGGGGCTTCGCCCGCGACCTCACGGAGATCGCACTGCCCGAGCGCGCCCGCAGCCGGGGCGGCAACGGGGCTCTGGTCGAACTGCTCAAGGTGCTGCTGAAGGCGGTGTGCGAGACCGAAGGCGTCGCCCCGAAGATCATCGCCACCGTGGACGACCTGGAGGCTATCGCCGACGACGACGACGCCGACGTGGCCGTGCTCCACGGCTGGCGCCGCACGCTGTTCGGCGAGAAGGCCCTGGCCCTCAAGAGCGGCCGCCTCGCCCTTTCGGCCGAGCGCGGCCGGGTGGTGGTGCGCGACCTGGCATGAGGCCGGAGCGGCCGAGCACCGCTCCGATCCGCGCAACCGTCGCCCTCTGTCAGTTCGCCTTGGCGTTGACCTCGAGCCGGTCGAACAGGGCCGCCGGGGTCGGGGCGGCGCTGAATTCCAGCATGCCGATGCCGGTGCCGTTCTTGGGCCGCAGGCTGAGCGAGAGGGTGCCGGGCTTCGTCACGAACTGACCCATCGCGGTGCCGATGGCCTTGGCGCCCGCCGAATTGCCGAGAATCGCGGGGACGCCGAACGTGCTGGCGGTGACGTATTCCTGCTTCAGCTCCTCGGGCTTCAGGCTCAGCACCTTCGACTGGGCGGCGATGAAGCGGTCGAACAGCCCGGTATTCTCGATGGTGAGGTCGAGGGCCTTGGCCGTGGCCGACAGCATGGCGAAGCTCGACACCGCCACGTCCGGATTGAAGACCTCCGGGCCGATGCCGCCGATCATGCCGTTGATGCGGACGCTGCCCATGTCCTTGCCGGAGACCGAGACCTCGCCGAGCTTCAGCTCACGGGCGGATTCGTCCCAGGCAGTGTCGGCCACGAGGGCGAGATCGAGGTCGCGGTAGCCGTAGAGGCCCAGCGAGCCGAGGCCCGGCACCCCCGCGACCGCCGAGGCCGGCAGGGTCAGGCCCGACAGGCTGAGGCGCCCGGCGGTCGGCACCCCGTCGCGCGGGGCGGCGAAGTTCAGCGAGCCGTCGCGCAGGCCCACATGCATCGGCGCGGCGGCGGCCTTGTCGCCAGGGTCGCGCGCTGGGTCACGGACCGGGTCGCGTCCGTTCTGCGGCTCGGCCGGCAGATCGAGGCTGAGATCCTTCAGCGCCAGGGTGCCGAGGGCGGGCGTCAGCAGGCGCAGGTCCGCCTCCGCGGGCGGCGTGGTCAGGGCGGCGAGCTTGCGCAGGGCCGCGACGGTCGGAGCGAGCGAGAAGCCGTCGAGGGAGAGCCGGGCAAGGCGGGCCTTGGCGCCGTCGATCCCCGCGAAGGTGATGTCCTCCAGGTGGAGGCCCGCGCTTGTCATCTCCAGGCGGGCGACGCCGAGGCTGAAGGCATCGCGGGGCTTGGCTTCCTGAACGCTGAGGCCGGTGGCCTCCAGGGCGCCGACCGAGACCGCCTCGGCGAGATCGGCGCCGAGGACCATCAGCCGCGCGCGTTCGGCAGGGGCGATCCGCTCGTAATCGAGCCCCGTGAAGGCCTGGAGCGCCCCGGTCCAGGTCGCCGGAATCTGTCGCCCGCTGAGGTCTCGGCCCTCGATCCGGGCGATCTTCACGGCCGTGCCCCGGGCGTCCACGTAGGCCACGTCGTCGACCGCGAAGGTGGCGTAGATCCGCTGCAGGGCCCTCTTGCCGTCGCCCGGCTCGCCGTACAGGCGGGCGAGCACGGTCAGGTCGAGGTCGGTCGCCCGCATGCGCCCGTAGGTGCCGGTCCCCTTCTGAGGACCGCCCGCCACCAGGATCGAGGCGCCCGCCGCGGTGAGTTCGGCAATGCGCCCGGCCCGGACGTCGCGGGCGACCACATCGCGATAGGTCACCACCGGCGTCGCGTCGGCCGCGGCCGTGCGCTCGACCCGCAATTCGGGAATGGCCAGGCTGGCGGCATCGAGCCGGACGAGGCGGGCGGGCCAGGATTCGCCGGCTCCCCCCTTCAGCAGCGCGGAGAGTTCGTCCTTGGAGAGTCGGGTCCCGCTGGCGGTGATGCGGGGCGCCTTCAGCACCGTCTCGCCGAAGGCGAGGGTCACGTCCTGCAGGGTCACGTCCTGCACCGCCGAGGCCGCCTCCTGGGCCTGAGCCGCACCGGACCCGGCGCCGATTCCCGCGCCGAGGAGGACGAGGACGCAGGCCGAGACACCGGTCGCCCACGCACGGAGGGGGCGGCCTTTCGAGCAGGTCATGGGCGTATCCGGATCGCTGGCGAAGAGGCGCTTCGAAGGATCGCGTTCCGGGAGAGGAGCCCGGAGGCGTCGGAGAGAGGGCCTCTTCCGTGCCGCAGTTTCACGCGGGAGGCAATCGCGGGGCGGCCCCACGCGGGGACCGCACCTCATTCACAGGGAGAACGAGGTTCCGCAGCCACAGGAGGCGGTGGCCTGGGGATTCTCGATCTTGAAGGATTGCCCGATCAGGTCGTTCACGAAATCGATGGTCGCGCCGCTCATGTATTCCAGCGACATCGGGTCGACGAGGACGGTGGCACCGTCGCGCTCGATGGCGATATCGTCGGCAGCCCGCGCCTTCTCGATGTCGAAGGCGTAGGAGAAGCCCGAGCAGCCGCCGCCGTTCACGCTGATCCGCAGGGAGGCGCCGGGCGGCTCGGCGCCCATGATCTCGTTGATGCGCTTGGCGGCGCGGGGCGTCAGGGTGATGTCGGCCATCGGGGTGTTCTCGCGGGGTGGTCTCGAGATCCGCCGGCCGCCCCGGCCGATCGTGACCCGGACGACGTTGGAACAACTGCTATGCGATACAAGATATGCCGGGGACCCTGATGCTGCAACGCGGCGGGACGTCAGGACACCGGATGCGGAGCGACGGAGCGTGATGCAGGCGGATTCGACAGGGCAGGGCGAGGCGCCCCAACGGCGTGATGAGGCGCCGCAGCGGCGTGGCGAGCGCTGGCGCGCGCCCTATGCCACGGACCCGGCGGCCACGCGCGGGCGCCTGATCCCGGAGGCGATCTCCCCGACGCGCAGCGATTTCCAGCGCGACCGCGACCGGATCATCCATTCCTCGGCCTTCCGGCGCCTCAAGCACAAGACCCAGGTCTTCGTCCATCACGAGGGCGACCATTACCGGACGCGCCTGACCCACACCCTGGAGGTGAGCCAGATCGCTCGGGCTCTGGCCCGGGCGCTCGGCCTCGACGAGGATCTCGCCGAGGCGCTGGCCCTGAGTCACGACCTCGGCCACACCTGCTTCGGCCATACCGGGGAGGACAGCCTGGACGCCTGCATGGCGGACCATGGCGGCTTCGACCACAACGCCCAGGCCCTGCGCATCGTCACGCGGCTGGAGCGGCGCTACGCCGGCTTCGACGGGCTCAACCTCGCCTGGGAGACCCTGGAGGGCCTGGTCAAGCACAACGGCCCCCTGCTGGAGCCGGATGGCCGGCCGACCCGGCGCTGGATCGGCCGCGGCATCCCGGCGGCGATCCTCGAGTACAACGCCCTCAACGACCTCGAACTGGCGCGCTTCGCCGGCCCCGAGGCGCAGGCGGCGGCGCTCGCCGACGACATCGCCTACGACAGCCACGACCTCGACGACGGCCTGCGCGCCGGCCTGTTCGATCTCGCGGACCTCGCCGAGGTGCCGTTCCTAAGCGACCTGCTGACCGAGATCGACCGCCTCCATCCAAACCTCGAGTCCTCGCGAAAGATTCACGAGCTGGCGCGGCGGGTCATCACCCGCTTCGTCGAGGACGTGATCGCCGAGAGCACCCGGCGCATCGACGCCCTCAATCCGTCCTCGGTGGGCGACATCCGGGCGGCGCAGGCGCCGGTCATCGCCTTCTCGGAGGCGATCGCGGAGGCGGACGCGGCGATCAAGACCTTCCTGTTCGCGCGGATGTACCGCCACCCCGGCGTGCTCGCAGTGCGGGCCAAGGCCAACATCATCGTGGCCGACCTGTTCGGGCGCTTCACGGCCGAGCCCGGCGCGATGCCGGAGGAATGGTCGGCCGGGTTGGCGGAGCCGGGTCGCATCGCCCGCCGGGTCGCCGACTACATCGCCGGCATGACCGATACCTATGCGGCCCTCGCCCACAAGCGCCTCTTCGCGACGACGCCGGACCTGTCCTGGAGCCCGAACAGCCGCAGCCTGCCCCTCACCGAGGCGTAGGCAGCAGGACGGGACAGCACGGGGCGGCGCCCGGATCTCAGAGCGTCAGGCCCTCGTGGAACAGGTCGGGCGAGATCGGCAGCATGAACTGCACGCCGATACCGCCCTCGAAATGGCGCACCACCCGCCCGGGCGTACGCCCGACCATCAGGCTCACGCCGATCGCCGGGGTGCTGGCGGTGGTGAGCGCGACGCCCGACATCGAGATGTCGATGATCCGGGCCGCGACCTCGCGCCCGCTCTCCAGGCGCAGGACGACGCCCGTGACCAGGGGCGTGAGGCGCTCGTGGATGCGGCCCTCGGGCAGACCGAGGGTCTCGCGGTTGGCGAGCCAGGTGAGCTGCGAGGCGATCTTGTCGCGCTTGCGCGGCGTGGCGTTGAGCCGGACTGCGAAGCCCCCGGGAATCAGGCGCGCGATCGTCCCCTCGATTCGGCCGACATGCTCGAGATAGAGCACCACGCGCTCACCGAGCGCGCCCATGACGGCACAGGTCAGGCTGACCCCGCCCGGCGACATGTCGACGGTCTGGCAGGGATATTCCCGACGGTCGGCCAGCATGTAGCGCCCGAGTATCGAGACCTTGACGCGATGGTGCCGACGCAGGTCCGGACTGCGTCGATCCCGGGCCGACAGCCCGGCGGAACGTTCGACGTCCTCGATCATGATGGCGGGGCGACTCGCTTCGAGGATTCAAGCGGCTTCACGCTACCTGCCGATGGTTACCAAAGTTTTGTCGGATTATCCTTCCGCCGCTGGCCGGCCGCCTCGATCAGGCGCGTCCGCCCGGATGGACCAGGAGATGGCCGCGCCGCAACGGGGCGGAATCGTTGGCCGGCTCGGGCAGGTCGTCGAGGGTGGCCCTGGCATCCTGGTAGGCCGGCACGGTCTCGTGGCCGAGGATGCGCAGGGAGGTCGTGCGCATCCGGGTCAGGGGCCGTATCCCGAGCCAGTGCGGCACGCAGGTCGGGCTGAGCGCCCCGAGGATGCGGGTCTGGGTCTCACCATGGTGCCGCAGGGGCAGCAGCAGCAGTTCGAGATCGATGGTCTCGTCACGCTCCGTCAGACCCTGCAGGCCGGCCACCACCCCGACCGTGTCGAGAGCCACGGCCTCCACCAGCAGCCAGGGATCGGCGTCGGGCACGCCCCAGAGTCCGGCGAAATCCCGGCCCTTGAGTTCCCGTCCGAACAGGGCGCAGACATGGGTCCCGGCCAGCCGGACCGAGGCCGCGCCGCGGGCCATGTCGACCTCGAGGATCAGGCTGTCGGCCAGCAGGTTCCGGATCTCGCCGGGCTCGATCTCGCTGCGCTCCGGCGCGGCGCGCGCGTGACGCAGACGATCCCAGTAGGCGTGGAGCATGCGGCTGGTCGGATGCTTCATGAGATCCCACAATGGCACGGTCCGGCAAAGGACCTTCTCGAATTGGGCGGCTTCGGGAGCAATCTGGGATCGCCCGCGGAGTCTGTGCCGGGTCGGCGCAGAGTCTATGCCGATCAAGATCGACGCGCGCCCTTAACCTCTGATCAAGGTTAATGCGCAGGCCCGGTTGTCCACCGGCAAATTCAGGCTCGGTGTCCGGGTCGCGGCCCGGCGGACCTTCGTGTTCCTCACAATGGCCTTCGAGCACAGGGGGGCTGGTTTCGGGCGGGGCAGAGCGGTTTCGGGCATCGCAGGGTGGTTTCGGGCATCGCAGGACTTGCCGCGCCGTATCCGACCCCGACATGGTGGCCGCATGGATGCCACCCCCGACCTGCCGCCGCAGAACCGCGTTCCGATCTTCAACATGCCGGGCGTGGTCAGCGCGTCGATCGGCGTGCTCGTGGGCATCCATGCCCTGCGGGAGTTCGTATTGCCGGACACCTGGGACATCGCGGCGCTGATCGACCTCGCGCTGATCCCGGGCCGCTGGAGCGTGGCCCTCGATCCGGCCCGGGCCGAGGATCTCCTCCGGGCGGCCTCGACCCTGGCGGGAGACCCCGACGTGGTCGAGGCGCGGCAGGCCTTCGCCCGTTACGTGGTGGCGGACCCCGCCACCATGCCGTGGACCTTCGCCACCTACGCGCTGCTGCACGGCTCGTGGATGCACGTCATCTTCAACACCGTCTGGCTCGCCGCTTTCGGGGCACCGGTGGCCCGCCGCTACGGGGCCTGGCGCTACGGCCTGATCGGCCTGGTCGGCGCGGTGGCGGGCGGCATCCTCCACGTCCTCCTCGATCCCCTGAGCACCGCCCCCCTGATCGGCGCTTCGGCAGGCGTCTCCGCCCTGATGGCGGCAGCCGCGCGCTTCGTGTTCCAGCCGCCTCCCGTCTATGCCGGTGGCCCACCCTGGCAGCGGCCGGCCTTCGCCCCGCTCCAGACCATTCCGGAACTGATGCGCAACCGCACCGCGGTGGTGTTCCTGGTGATCTGGCTCGTCACCAACTTCCTGTTCGGAATCATCGCCCTGCCGCTTGGGGCCGAGGCGACGTCGGTCGCGTGGGACGCGCATCTCGGCGGCTTCCTCGCGGGCTTTTTCCTGCTGCCGCTGATCGACCGCGCCCGGCGCTGAGGGCAGCCCCTCCCGACCACCCCGGCGCCTTGAACTATCGTGCTATTTCCCTCCTCGATCCTGCGGGATCTTGCCAAGTGCGCACGCGGGCCACACTATCGCCATAGACCGAGCCGGGCACCCTGCCGCACAGGCCAAGCCCGGCATCCCTGCCCATCCGGCCCCCTGTCCATGGGGATATTCCGGGAAAGGACATGTCTATGACCGTTGCACGCATCCTCGCCGAGAAAGGCCGCTCCGTCGTGACGGTGGAGCCGCAGCGCAGTCTCGACGAGGCCATCCATCTCCTGGCCGAGAAGCGCATCGGCGCCGTCGTCGTCAGCGATGCGGATGGGGCCGTACGCGGCATCCTCTCCGAGCGCGACATCATGCGGGCGCTCGCCGCCAAGGGCGCCAACGCCCTGGACGCCCTGGTCTCCGAGCACATGACCGCCGACGTCACCACCTGCACCCGCGCCTGCAGCATTGAGGAGGTCATGCATCTCATGACCGAGGGCCGCTTCCGCCACGTGCCCGTGGTCGAGGAGGGGCGCCTGGCCGGGCTCATCTCCATCGGCGACGTGGTCAAGCGCCGGATCGAGGCCGTCGAGGCCGAACACCAGGCGATGCGCGACTACATCACCATGGCCTGATTTTCGGGCCTGATATCCGGGCGTAATTTCCAGGCCTGACCCGGAGCCCCGAGGCCGGTCAGGTCCGGGCGGCCGCCGCCGCCACGAGGCTGCGGATCTGCGGCAGGGCGGCGCGCGCCGCCTCGCGGCCGAGGGCGATTCCCTCGGCCGCGCGATGAAACTCGAACAGGCCCATCTCCGCCAGACGCGGCACGATGGCGATATCGGGCGGATCGCCGGCGAGGCGCGCCCGCGAGATCCGGTCCTGCGTGATGTTGAAGGCATCGAGCATCACCCGCGCCATGCCGGGCGTGGCGAGGCCGTGCGCCGACCCGGGGGCCTCGGCTGCGGCAGTCTGGGATCCGGCGGTCTGGGCGCGCGGTCCCGGACGGCGCAGGCCCCAGCGCCGCGGCCGGCGCGGGGCGGGCGCGACGACAGGCTCGGCCGCGATCCGGGCTGGGACCGCATCCCGCGGGTCGCCGGAGCGCGGGTCGCCGTTGAGGTTGACGCAGATCACCAGATCGGCCCCGAGCGCCCGCGCGATGCTCACCGGAACCGGATTGACCAGCGTCCCGTCGAGGAGGAGCCGGCCGCCGCAGCGCACCGGCGGAAAGATGCCCGGCAGGGCATAGGAGGCCCGCAGGGCCTCCACCAGACAGCCCCGGGTGAGCCAGACCTCCTCGCCGCTGTCGAGGTCGGTGGCCACGCTGGCGAAACGGATCGGAAGCCCCTCGATGCGACGGTCGGCGAGGTCGTGCTGGAGGCGCCGTCTCAGGCGGTCGCCCGCGATGAGGCCGGAGCGGAGCCGGAGATCGAGCAGCCCCATGACGCTGCGCCGGGTCAGCGACAGGGCGAAGCTCTTGAGAAGGCCGAGCTGGCCCGCCGCGTAGCAGCCGCCCACCACGGCGCCGATGGAGCAGCCCGCCACCACGACCGGGTGGATGCCGGCCTCCTCCAGCACCTCGATCACCCCGATCTGCGACCAGCCCCGGGCCGATCCGCCGCCGAGCGCGAGGCCGATGCGCGGCCCCGGAGCCTGCGGCGGGGTCACGGGCTCGACGGCACCGGGGGGAAAGCGCGGGCGCGCCGGCGCGATCCGCTGGACCTCGACCTGGGCCGAGCGCCCCGGGGAGAGGCCATCCCACATCATCGACACAGGATTCGGCAGGATGTGCGCAGGCGAGCCAGGACGTTTCGAGGCGGGATCATGCCGGGCAGGAACCTCGTCGAACAAACCGCGTCCAAGAAACCGGGTCGAAGAAACCGGGTCGAAGAAACCGCCTCGGGCTCAGGTGTCGGCGGGGCTCAGGACACCCTGTCCGGTCGCCGGATCGTGATCGACGCGGCGATAGAAACAGGCGCGCCGGCCGGTGTGGCAGCAGCCGCCATCCCCCCCGACATCGACGCGAATCAGCACGGCATCCTGGTCGCAATCGACCCGCATCTCGACGATGCGCTGGACCTGCCCGCTGGTGGCGCCCTTGTGCCAGAGTTCGCCGCGCGAACGCGACCAGTACCAGGCCTCGCCGGTCTCCAGGGTCCTGGCCAGCGATTCGGCGTTCATGTGGGCGAGCATCAGCACCTGCCCGTCGGTGGCATCGACGGCGATGCAGGAGACGAGGCCGTGGGCGTCGAACCGGGGGGTGAAGACGGCCCCCTCCTCGACCTCGGCCCGGGCGCCCGGGTTCGGGAAGGCGCTCGTTTTGGGGACGGCAGAGGTCATGAGGATCGGCTCAGGACTTGTTGCGCACGAGGGTGAGGAAGCGCACCTGCTCGTTGGCATCGTTGCGGAAGGCGCCCCGGAATTGGGTGGTGATGGTGGAGACGCCGGCCTTCTGGACGCCGCGCATCGCCATGCAGAGATGCTCGGCCTCGACCATCACGGCGATGCCGCGGGGTTTGAGGATGCTCTCGATCACGTCGGCGATCTGCGCCGTCATGGTCTCCTGGGTCTGCAGGCGGCGGGCGAAGGTGTCGACCACGCGGGCGAGCTTCGACAGGCCGACCACGCCCTTAGTCGGGTAATAGGCGATGTGCGCCAGCCCCATGAAGGGCACCATGTGGTGCTCGCAATGGGAATAGAACGGGATGTCGCGCACCAGAACGATGTCCGAATAGCCCTCAACCTCCTCGAAGACCCGCTCGAGGAGCGCGTCGGCATCCTGGGCGTAGCCGCCGAAGATCTGGCCATAGGCCTTCGCCACCCGGGCCGGGGTGTCGCGCAGGCCCTCGCGGTTCGGGTCGTCGCCGGCCCAGCGCAGCAGCGTGCGCACGGCGGCCTCGGCCTCTTCGCGGCTGGGACGGCCGGTGGCGATGGCGTCGGGCACCCGCTGGGCGGAGGCGGGCAGAGGCGCGATCTCGGGAGCGGGTTCGGGCGCAGGGGCTTGGCCGCGCGCGTTGTCGTTGCGCATGGCGTTGAGGGCGCCGTTCTGGCGGGTCGGTTCCATCCCGGATTCCTCCGTCTCGGTCAGGCGGTAGGAAAGGGACTTGAGCGCGGCATCCATGGCATCTTCCGCCCGGGCGATCCGGGTCGTCATCGGGTGGCTGTCAGGCTTTGCGTACATCGTCGAACCATGGGCCGTCGGGTAAGATGGACCGATGCCCGGACGGTGCCGCCTGTCGTGGCGCGACCCTGGCCGTGGGCGCGCCCCGGGTCGACGAGCCGCCTCCTCGCGAAACGGTGCGTGGGGGCCTATATCGTCGTTATCGCGCCGTCGCGCAATGCAGGCCGCGCGGATCAGATCTCCGGGATTGGAAGCCGGCTTCGCGCCCGGTCGTCCCGGCGGAACGGCCAGAGGATCGAAAGTCCATGCTCGACGACATCTACAACCGTCGCATTCTCGAACTGGCCGCCGATATCCCGCGTCTCGGCCGCCTGGACGCTCCGGATGCCAGCGCCACCGCGCATTCGAAGCTCTGCGGCTCCACCGTCACGGTGGACCTCGCGGTGCGGGACGGCACGGTCACCGACTTCGCGCACGAGGTGAAGGCCTGCGCTCTCGGCCAGGCCTCGTCCTCGCTGATGGCCCGCCACGTGGTCGGGGCGCGGGCGGAGGAGCTACGCGAGGTCCGCGCCGCGATGCGGCGGATGCTCAAGGAGGGCGGCCCCGCGCCCGGCGGCCCCTGGGCCGACTTCGCCGTGCTGGAGCCGGTGCGCGACTTCAAGGCTCGCCACGCCTCGACGCTGCTGACCTTCGACGCGGTGGTCGAGGCCCTCGACCGGATCGAGGCCGGCGCGGTGGCGGCCGAATAGCATGCGGCTCCGCCGCGTCGCCCACGGGGCGATCCGCGCCTATCAGCTCACCCTGTCGAGCCTGATCGGCCGCCAGTGCCGGCACTGGCCCTCGTGCTCGACCTACACCGACGAGGCGATCCAGCGGCACGGGCTCTGGGCAGGCGGCTGGATCGGGTTCGCCCGTATCTGCCGCTGCGGTCCCCTCGGCACCCACGGCATCGACTTGGTGCCGGAGTCCCTGCCGGCGCGCGCCACCGGATTGACCCCGTGGCGCTACGGCCGCTGGCGCGGCGTGAACGCGCCGCCCTCGCCGTTCGCCTGCGAGGCGATCGGGGAGGAGGCCGTGCCTACCCGACCTTCGTGATCCACTTCAGCAATACCAGCGTCCCCGTCACCGTGAGGGCGCCGCCGATGCGGGTGGCGATCTGGGCGAAGGGCATCAGCGCCATGCGGTTGGCGGCGGTGAGGATCGCCACGTCGCCGGTGCCGCCCTGGCCGCTGTGGCAGGCGTTCACGATCGCGGTCTCGATCGGATACATGCCGAGGCGGCGACCGACGAGGTAGCCCGTTCCCATCAGGGTGACGACGGTGGCCACGATGGTGATGAGGTTCGGAATCGTGAAGGCCGCCACCAGCTTGTCCCAGGGCGTCAGCGAGACGCCGATGGCGAAGAGCAGCGGGTAGGTCATGCCGACCTGCACGAATTTGTAGACGATGAAGCCACCGGCCTGGAGCCGGGGCGAGACCGCGCTGGCGAGCTTGGCCAGCACGGCCAGGAACAGCATCGCCACGGGGGCGGGCAGGCCGGTGAGGTGGTGGCACATCACGCCGAGCAGGTAGAGCGTCACCGCCGTGAGGCCGGCCGCCGCCACCGTGGCGGCGTCGATGGGGCCGGTCTCCACGGGCGCCCGCGCCTGCATGTCGTTCTCGGTGTCGGGTTGCAGGCGGCCCTCGCCGGTGAGATGCGGCTTGCGCTTGCCCACCCAGTTGAGGGTGCCGGCCAGGATGATCGCCGTGAGGCTGCCCAGCATCACGACCGGCAGCACCTGCGCGAAGACGTCGCCCTCGGGCAGGCCGAGGATGTTGCCGTAGCCGATGGAGAGCGGGATCGCGCCCTCGCCGACGCCGCCGGCCATGATGGGCACCACGATGAAGAAGAAGGTGTGGTGCGCCCCGAGCCCCAGCAGGGTGCCCACGAACGTGCCGACGCAGCCCGCCGCCAGGGACCCGAGCCCGAGGGGGACGAAGATCTTGAGGAAGCCCTTGATCAGCACCGTCCGGTCCATGCCCAGGATGCTGCCGACGATGATCGCCGCGATATAGAGATAGAGGAAGTTGGTGAACTTGGTGAAGTCGGTGATCGCCTTGACGATCGAGCCCGGGATCAGTTGGTAATAGACCAGCGCCGACGGGATGAAGGTGGCGAAGATCGCCCCCGCCCCGATCTGGCGCAGGACCGGCAGGCGCTTGCCGATCTCCGCGCAGGTGAAGCCGCCGAGGACCAGAACGGCGATCATCGTCGGCGCGTCGGCCTTGATCTCGCCCTCCGAGGTCAGCACCCAGAGCAGCGCCACCAGGATGAGGTAGACCGGCAGCGGGATGATGCCGATCTGCAGGTCGACGAGACGCCACCAGCCCTGCGGCCAGAATCGTGTCCCGGTCTGGACCCCCGGCAGGTGGGCCGTCGTGGTGATCGCAACGCCCTCGGGGTGCGCCGTCGGTACGGGGCTCGGCATGAACGTGTCTCCCGGCGAAAGCCCTTTTTGCCCCGAGGGGCCGGCTCTTGTCTGATTTTCTGGATTTCGTTGCTGGTCTCGACCGCGCTTAACGGAAGGCCATCCGTCAGCAGAAGTCGGCGCAAGCGGGCTTTGTCAATTGATCGGCCCGCACGACACCGCACGGGTGATTGAGGATCGCTGGCGATTGTCAGCGACCGGGACGGGAGCCGTGCGGGCCGGCGCCGGCCCGGCCTGGCGGTCCTGTCGGGGTCTCGTGCTCCCGGACGCGCGAATTCGCGTTCCTTCACGCCCGGAATAGGTCTAAACGGCCCGACGCGGCGCACCTTACGGGGCCCGCCCAGAACCTGCTTCCCCGATCCCGCTTGCCCGATCCCGCTGCCATCCCCCCATCAGCCATCTCTCCACCAGCCATCTCCCCACCAGCCATGCCCCGCTTACCTGCCGCGTACGCAGGAGTGAGCCTTCCAAGGAGCCTTCGGCCATGCCGACCCTGACCTTCCCCGACGGCAACACCCGCAGCTACGAGGCCGCGATCACCGGCCGCGCCGTCGTCGAGGGCATCGCCAAATCCCTGGCCAAGCGCACCGTCGCCATGGCGCTCGACGGCACCGTGCGCGACCTCGACGACCTCATCGCGCAGGACGCCCGCATCGAGTTCCTCGACCGCACCGACGCGCGCAGCCTCGAGCTGATCCGGCACGATTGCGCCCACGTGCTGGCGGAGGCGGTGCAGGCCCTGTGGCCGGGCACGCAGGTCACCATCGGGCCGGTGATCGAGAACGGGTTCTACTACGACTTCGCCCGGGACGAGCCGTTCACGCCCGAGGATTTTCCGAAGATCGAGGCGAAGATGCGCGAGCTCATCGCGCGCGACGCCCCCTTCACCAAGGAGGTCTGGAAGCGCGACGACATCCGCGCGCTCTTCGCCGAGAAGGGCGAGGCCTACAAGGTCGAACTCGTGGACGCGATCCCGCCCGGCGAGGACCTCAAGGTCTACCGCCAGGGCGATTGGTTCGACCTCTGCCGCGGCCCGCACATGACCTCGACCGGCAAGGTCGGCACCGCCTTCAAGCTGATGAAGGTGGCGGGCGCCTACTGGCGGGGCGATTCCAACAACCCGATGCTGACCCGCATCTACGGCACCGCCTGGGCCTCGAAGGAAGACCTCGACGCCTACCTGCACCGCCTGGAGGAGGCCGAGCGCCGCGACCACCGGCGCCTGGGGCGGGAGATGGACCTGTTCCACTTCCAGGAGGAGGGGCCGGGCGTCGTGTTCTGGCACGCCAAGGGCTGGACCGTGTTCCAGGAGCTGATCGCCTACATGCGCCGGCGCCTGCGCGGCGACTACCAGGAGGTCAACGCTCCCCAGATCCTCGACAAGGCCCTGTGGGAGACCTCCGGCCACTGGGGCTGGTATCGTGAAAACATGTTCGCGGCCCAGAGCGCCGGCGACGAGGCCGAGGACAAGCGCTGGTTCGCGCTCAAGCCCATGAACTGCCCCGGCCACGTGATGATCTTCAAGCACGGCCTGAAATCCTACCGCGACCTTCCCTTACGCATGGCCGAGTTCGGCGTGGTCCACCGCTACGAGCCCTCGGGCGCCATGCACGGCCTGATGCGGGTGCGCGGCTTCACCCAGGACGACGCCCACATCTTCTGCACCGAGGACCAACTCGCCGACGAGTGCCTGAAGATCAACGACCTGATCCTCTCCACCTATGCCGATTTCGGCTTCGGCGAGATCGTGGTGAAGCTCTCGACCCGGCCGGAGAAGCGGGTCGGCTCGGACGCGCTCTGGGACCATGCCGAGGAGGTGATGACGCGCGTCCTCTCTCAGATCGAGGAGCAGTCCGGCGGCCGGATCAGGACCGCGATCAACCCGGGGGAGGGCGCCTTCTACGGGCCGAAATTCGAATACGTGCTGCGCGACGCCATCGGGCGCGACTGGCAATGCGGCACGACGCAGGTCGACTTCAACCTGCCGGAGCGCTTCGGCGCCTTCTACGTCGATGCCGAGAGCGGCAAGAAGCCCCCGGTCATGGTCCACCGCGCCATCTGCGGCTCGCTGGAGCGCTTCACCGGAATTCTGATTGAGCATTTCGCCGGGCATTTCCCGCTCTGGCTGGCGCCCGTGCAGGTGGTGGTCGCCACCATCACGGGGGACGCCGACCCCTACGCCCGCGAGGTGGTCGCCGCCGCGACCCGTCTGGGCCTGCGGGTGGAGGCGGACCTGCGCAACGAGAAGATCAACTACAAGGTCCGCGAGCATTCGCTGGCCAAGGTGCCGGTGATGCTCGTCGTCGGCCGCAAGGAGGGCGAGGAGCGCACGGTCTCGGTGCGGCGCCTGGGCAGCCAGCACACCCGCACCGGCGGCCTCGACGAGACCCTGGCGGCCCTGGTGGCGGAGGCGACTGCGCCGGACCGCATCCGGGCGGATGCGGTGGCCGAGACCGTGCCGAGCGCGAACGTCGCCCTCGACGCCCAGCACGGCGAGGCGCCGACGCCGTAGCGTTTGTCAGGGATCAGGGGCAACCGGTTATCCCGATACGACAAACGAAAGCCTCGGAAGTCTGTCCGGCTCCCTCCGGCCCACGTTGTCCGGAGAGGCCCGGATCAGGTGGCGCAACTGGCCGCGTAGAGGGCCAGGATGCGCTGCATGGCCGCGTAATCCTGCGGCGTCGCCGGATTGCGCAGTTCCGGCCCGTCCGGAACGATACCGGCGATGCCCGCCGCGAGGTCGGCGACGAAGCGGCGGGGTCCGACCGGGTTGCCCATGCGGTTGGGGGTGTCGACCGCGCCGCAGACAGCCCCCGCGCGACCGGCGCGAAGCCCGCTGTAGCGGGCGGCGGCGGGATGTTTCAGCCCCTGGCCGAGCAGCGCGATCACCCGGCCGGTGATGTCCGGACCGATCTCCCGGTCGGAGCCGTCCGTGACCTCGGCGCGGGCCGGACTCATTGCCAGGAGCAGGGTGAGGGCGCCGATCGCCAGTCGCGTCATCCGTGCGATGTCCCTCCGGACGTTTCGCCTCAGCCGGCTTTGGCGAGGACCTCGACGTCGCGGTTCAGGCCGCTCTCGACCTTGAACTCGCGGGTGTAGACCTGCCCGTCGTGGCGGGCGATCAGAACGTAGTCGCCCTCCGCCAGGGTCACCTGCGGGAAGGCGCCGATGGCCTCGCGGATGGTGTCGCCGCCCGGCGTCAGCACGCTGAAGGCGGTGCCGGCGAAGGCCTCGGCGCCCTCGGCCGCCACCAGCTTCAGGGTCAGGGTGGCGGCCCGGTGGTTGAGGGTGGCGTCCGTGACCTTACCGTTCTCCACCTTGAGGTCGGCGCGCTGGATCGCGTTCGAGCCGCCATAGGTCGAGACCACGTGGTAGGTGCCCTCGGGCAGGCGCAGGAGTTCCCCGGCCTTGACGCCGCTGCGCACGAGGCGCCCCTCGGAATTCGTCCCGATCGGCACGAAGACCGAGAAGGCGAGCTGGTCGGCGCTGAGCTTCACGTCACCGATGGCGCCGGACAGCCTCAGTGCCCCGGCGCTGACCTTGAGCTGTTCGGCGACGGGCTGGCCCGCCATCGCGATGCGGCGCGAGGCGCTGGCATAGCCGTAGGTGACGGTGGCGACGTAACTGCCGGGCGGCAGGGTGAAACTCGGCTCGGCCGCCTCGGAGCGGGCGACGATGCCGGGCTTGGCCCCGTCCGGCCGGTCCTCGTAGATGCGCCAGGCCAGCCCCGAGCGCAGCGGCTTGTCGCCACCGGCGAACACCGCCGTCAGGTTCAGGGCCGCGCTCGCCATCTCGGGCAGCGGTGGCACGGACGGGTCCGACATCGAGGGGGAGGGGAGGTTGGGCCCGATGCGGTTGTGAAAGGCGTTGCCGTCCTGGGCGCCGGCGGGCAGCGCGGCGACGATCAGGAGGGCGCCGCTCAGAAGACCCCACCGGTTTCCAGCCCGTACCATCCGTCACTCCTCCGCGCCCGGCGCGGCGTTGCCAAT
This sequence comes from Methylobacterium sp. 37f, assembly GCF_023093475.1. Classification (NCBI taxonomy): domain Bacteria; kingdom Pseudomonadati; phylum Pseudomonadota; class Alphaproteobacteria; order Hyphomicrobiales; family Methylobacteriaceae; genus Methylobacterium; species Methylobacterium sp. 37f. The sequence continues at coordinate 21,610 of NZ_JAGHKN010000025.1, read as the reverse complement.
CCGGCGCCGAGGCGCCATGTCTCGAATCGCGGCCCGAGCGGCGCCATCTCTCGATCCGTCATGAGGCGTCGCGCCCGGCGCCGGACCATGGCGGGGCCAAGATGGCGGCGGCAAGGCCAGAATCGCGTGTGCGCGGCGGCCCCGCCCCGTGGCCCCCGTTCCGTCCGGCGGATTTCACCACAAGGGTCCCATGAACGCCACCCTCGATCTCCTGCGCACCCGTCGCTCGGTTCCGCCGCTCCGCCTGGAGGAGCCCGGCCCGAATCCGGCCGAACTGGACACGATCCTCACCCTCGCGTCGCGGGTGCCGGACCATGGCAAGCTGGCGCCCTGGCGCTTCCTGGTGATCGCGGGCGAGGCCCGCACCCGCATCGGCGCCACCATCGCCGAGGCCTACGCCGCCGACCATCCGGAGGCCGACGCCGTCCGCCTCGACCTCGAGCGCAACCGCCTCGCGCTCGCCCCCCTGGTGGTGGCGGTGGTGTCGCGGGCCGGTCCGCACATCAAGATTCCCGAATGGGAGCAGGTGCTGTCGGCGGGTGCGGTCTCGATGAACCTCGTGGTCGCCGCCAACGCCGCGGGCTTCGCCACGGCCTGGCTGACCGAGTGGTTCGCCTACGACCGCCGCATCCTCGACGTTCTCGGCCTGGAACCCCGCGAGCGGCTCGCCGGCTTCATCCATATCGGGCGCCCGCAGGAGGTGCCGCCCGACCGGCCCCGGCCGGCGCTCGCCGACATCGTCACCCGGCTCTGAGGGCGCAGCCATGCATTACGACGCCGAGACCAAGGGCCTGCCCCACAACCCGCTGAAGGCCCTGGTGGCCCCGCGCCCCATCGGCTGGATCAGCGCGATGAACCGCGACGGCGCGGTGAACCTCGCGCCCTACTCGTACTTCAACGCGGTGGCGGCCGGCCCCGACATGGTCATGTTCTCCTCGTCCGGGCGCAAGGACGCCATGACCTTCGCGGAGGAGGGCGGCGAGTTTGTCTGCAACCTTGCGACCTACGACCTGCGCGAAGCGGTGAACGCCACCTCGGCGCCCCTGCCCCGCGGGGAGAGCGAATTCGCCTTCGCGGGCCTGACCCCGGCGCCATCGCGAAAGGTGCGTCCGCCCCGGGTCGCCGAATCGCCGGCCGCCCTGGAGTGCAAGTGGCTGCAGACCGTGCCGCTCACGCCGCTCGACGGCAGCGACGCCTCCCACTTCCTGGTGATCGGGCAGGTGGTCTCAATCTACATCGACGACCGCTTCATCCGCGACGGCCTCGTCGACACCGGCGCCATGCGGCCGCTCCTGCGCGGCGGCTATTTCGACTACTTCACGGCGGAATCGGAGACTCGGTTCGAGCTACGCCGGCCGGTGGGCGGGGGTGGGTAATACCTCTTCACCCCAAGAACATCCCGCTGATGGAAATACAGGTCGAGCGTGCAAACGGTCTGACAACACGCTGTCGTTGACTCATTAGCGATCGTCGAGGACGATGTTGGGTCTGCGGCCATAGGACTGGATCGTCAGCCGATGAAGCGGATCAACGTCCTAGGCAATTCCGGCAGCGGTAAGTCCACGTTCGCGCGCTTGATCGGTGAACGCTTGCAGATTCCGGTCGTTCATCTCGACCAGCTTTTTTGGGAGCCGGGCTGGCAACAGGCTGATGCGGATCTTTTTCGGCGGCGCGTCGCCAACGCCCTGAGCGGCGAGACTTGGATTTGTGAAGGCAACTATTCGAACCGAACGTTCGACCTGCGCGTTCCTGTCGCCGACCTCAATATCTGGCTTGAAACCCCTCGTCTGACCTGCGCCATTCGCATCCTGATCAGGAGCGCACGGCTCAAGGCCAGACCCGATCTGCCGGCGGGATGCGCGGAAGGCGACATTCGCAACGCGATCAATCTTGTTCGCTACGCGTGGCGCTTCGATGCCGCCCAGCGCGGCCGTGTGGATGCGGAATTGGCACGCTGGGTCGCCCCGAACCGCGTCGTGCACCTCAGAGACCGGAACCAGATCGCGCAGTTCCTCGGTGACCTCTAACGGCGTCCCTCAGCGGGCATGCCGGCGCCTCACCGCAAGCGCCGCCGCCCCACCCGCTCCGCGATGGCGATGCCGCCGATGACGAGGGCGAGCGCCAGGCCCTCGTGCCAGCGGAACGGCTCCCCCACGAGCAGGATGGCGAGCCCGGCCCCGAAGATCGGCACGAGGTTGACGAACAGGCCGGCCCGGTTCGGGCCGATCAGCTCGACGCCGCGCATGAAGGCGAGCTGCGCGAGGAGCGAGGGGCCGAGCGCCACGAACAGCACGATGGCCCAGCCCTTCGGCGTCGGCCAGATGGTGTGGCCGAGGGCCCATTCGGCGGCGAGCGGCGGCAGGGAGGTCACGAGGGCGGAGAGCGCCACCGCCGTGAAGAAGCTCAGGCCCGAGACCTTGGGCCTCCCGGCGAGCGCCACGGTGTAGCCGGCATAGAGCAGGCAGGCGAAAAGCATCAGCACGTCGCCCCGGTTGAACGCGAAGGTCGCCAGCACCCGCCAGTCGCCGTGGGTGGCCGCCACCACGGCGCCCGCCAGGGTGACGGCGACGCCGAGGACCTGTGCACCCGTCACCGTCACCCGGTGGACGCCGTAATTGATGAGGATGACCAGGACGGGGATCGCCCCCTGGAACAGGGCGATGTTGATACCGGTGGTGAACAGGCCGGCGGCGTAGAACAGGCTGGCATAGAGGGTGTACCCGCAGGCCCCCATCAGCAGCACGGAACGCCAGTGGGGTTTGAGCTGGCCCCACTCCGCCTTGAGCCCGGCCCGGGCCGGCAACGCCAGGGCGAGGCAGGCGAAGGCCCAGCGCAGGCAGGTGAGCACCTGGGGCGAGACCTCGCCGGCCGCCCACTTGCTCGCCACCACGTTGCCACCCCAGAGCAGCATCGTGAACACGAGGAGCGGGTAGGCCGTGGCCGCGGGCTCGGCCGCGCGTCCGGCGGGCGTCTCCGGGACGCACATGGGGCGGATCTCCCTGGGCTCGACCGGGCTCACGGCCGGCGACCGGGGGATAGCCCGCCCCGCCGCGCGGGGACAGGCCGTCCGGCGCAACGCCGCCATCGAAATCCGTCCGCGGCCGCCGCCCATTGATCAACAGGGGCCACAGCCGGAGCCAAGCGAGAAACCGGGGCCAAGCGAGAAACCGGGGCCAAGCGAGAAACCGGAGCCAAGCGAGAAACCGGGGCCAGGCGAGAAACCGGGGCCAGGCGAGAAACCGCAGCCAAGCGAGAAACCGCGCCCGAACCCATCCCCCGGTATCGATCGGCAGGCCGATTCCCTCTGCGGGTGAACACCGTTATGCCGGGCGGAACACAGCGGCGATACGACCGCGGATCAAGGGGGGAGGGCGAGACATCCGGTGACGTGGCGATCCCTCCTTCTCGTCGGCGTCCTGGCGGTCGGTCTCGGCGGCCTCGCCGTGTCGCCGCAGGGCGCCCTCCTCCTCGGCGAGCTGCGCGAGCGTCTCGAAGCCCTCCAGGCCCGCCCCGGGCCGGAGAAGCCCGCGCACCTGCCGGCCCAGCGCACCGCCGTGGAGGAGGGCCGCACCGTGGTGCGCCTCTCGGCCGCCGAGCGCGCCCGCATCGGCCTCGTCACCGAGGCCCGTCCCCTGGCCGCCCACCGGGAGGAGTTGCAGGCCTATGGCAGCGTCCTCGACCTCGCCCGGGTCACCGACTTGACCAATGCCTATGCCAGCGCCCGTGCCGCGCTCCAGACCGCCCAGGCCCGTGCGGACGTCTCGCGCAGCGCCCTGCAGCGGGCCAGGACCCTTGGCCCCTATGCCACCACCGTGCAGGTCGAGGCGGCCGGGGGCACCGCCCAGACCGACCAGGCGGCGCTGGCGGCCGCGGAATCGCAGGTGCGCACCCTCTCGGCCACCGCCCAGCAGGAATGGGGACCAGTGATCGGCCGGGCCATCGTCGAGCGCTCGGCCATCGTCACCCGGCTGATCGAGCGGACCGACTTCCTGGTCCAGGTCACCCTGCCGCCGGGGGAGTCGCTGAAGGGGCCGCCGGCCGCGGCCTTCGCCGAGGTGCCGCCCCAGAGCGCCCGGGTGGCCCTGGTCTACGTCTCGCCCGCCACCCGCACGGACCCGCGCATCCAGGGCCTGAGTTTCTTCTACACCGTGCCGGGCGACAGCGGCTTCCTGCCCGGCATGAGCATGCTAGCCTTCCTGGCGGCCGACCGCAGCGTCACGGGCCTGAGCGTGCCCGAGGACGCGGTGGTGCATTGGCAGGGGGCGGCCTGGATCTACCGGGCGGTCGGCCCCGACGCCTTCGCCCGCCACCGGCTGAAGGCCGACACGCCGATGTCGGCCGACGCCTACGTGGTGGAGGATCTGCCCGGCGGCACCGAGATCGTGCTCTCGGGGGCGCAGGCGCTCCTGTCCGAGGAGATGAAGAGCCAGCTGCAGGTCTCGGGCGGTGTCGATGACGATTGAGGCGCCGGGTTCCGGCCCCGAAGGACCCCGCGGCCCCCAGGCGGCGCTGGTCGCCTTCGCGGTGCGCTTTCGCGGCATCGTCCTGGCGCTCAGCCTGGCGCTGGCCGCCTACGGCTTCGTGGTGCTGGCGGATGCCCAGTACGACGTCTTCCCGGAATTCGCGCCCCCCTCCGTGGTGATCCAGACCGAGGCCCCCGGCCTCAACCCCGAGCAGGTCGAGGTGCTGGTGACCCAGCCGGTGGAGGTGGCGGTCAACGGCCTGCCGGGGGTGGTCTCCCTGCGCTCGAGTTCGATCCAGGGGCTGTCGGTGATCACCGTGACCTTCGGGGCCGGCAGCGACGTCTACCGGGTGCGCCAGCTCGTCACCGAGCGGCTGACCGCCCTGGCCGGCCGCCTGCCGCAAGGGGTGCTGCCGCCGGCGATGACGGCGCTCACCTCCGCCACCAGCACGGTGCTGCTGGTCGGCCTGACCACGCAGACGCGCTCCGACATGGACCTCCGGACGCTCGCCGACTGGACGGTCCGCCTGCGCCTGCTCGCCGTGCCGGGCGTCAGCCAGGTCTCGGTCTACGGCGGTGCGGTGCGCTCGCTGCAGGTGCAGATCCGCCCGAACGACCTCGTGCGCTTCAACATCGGGGTCAACGACGTGCTCGCCGCCGCGCGCAAGGCCACGGGCGTGCGCGGCGCCGGCTTCGTCGATACCCCGAACCAGCGCATCGCCCTCCAGACCGACGGCCAGTCGCTGAGCCCCGAGGCGGTCTCCCGCACCGTGCTGATCAACGAGGGCGGGGCCAGCGTGACCCTGGCCGACGTCGCCACCGTGGTCGCCACCGGTGAGCCGGCGATCTCCGCCGCCCTGGTCGACGGCCGGCCCGGCGTGCTCCTCATGGTGGGCGCTCAGTACGGCGCCAACACCCGGGCGGTCACCGCCCGGGTCGAGGCGGCCCTGGAGGACCTGCGCCCTTCCCTGACGCGCGACGGCGTGACCCTGCACGCCGACCTGTTCCGCCCGGCCAACTTCATCACCATCGCCAACGGCAACGTGCTCCAGGCCCTCGGGCTCGGCGGCATCCTGGTGATCGTGGTGCTGTTCGTCTTCCTGTACGACTGGCGCACCGCCGTGATCTCGGCGCTGGCGATCCCGCTCTCGCTCATCGCCGCCGTGGTGGCGCTCCAGGCGCTCGGCGAGAGCCTCAACACCATGACGCTGGGCGGTCTCGCCATCGCCATCGGCGAGGTGGTGGACGACGCGGTGATCGGCGTCGAGAACGTGGTCCGGCGCCTGCGCGAGAACCGCCGCCTCGGCGGCCCGCGGCCCGAGGGGAGGGTGGTCCTCGACGCCATCCTGGAGGTGCGTACGGCGGTCGCTTACGCCACCATCGCGGTGCTACTGGTGTTCCTGCCGGTGCTCGCGCTCTCCGGCATCGCCGGCCGGCTGTTCGGCCCCCTGAGCCTCGCCTACATCCTCGCGGTGGTGGCCTCGCTCGCCGTCGCCCTCACGGTGACCCCGGCGCTGGCGATGGGCTTGCTCACCGGGCGCCGCGAGGCCGATACGCGCGATCCGCCGGTGATGCGCGTCGCGCGGCGCAGCTATGCCCGCCTGCTGACCCGGATCGACCGCTTCCCGCGCCTCGTCATCGCCTGCGGCCTCCTCGTCACCCTGTCGGGCGCCGCGGTCGTGCCGTTCTTCGGCTCGACCTTCCTGCCCGATCTCAAGGAGGGCCACCTGATCCTGCACCTGGCGGCCGCGCCCGGCACCGCGCTGCAGGAATCCATGCGGCTCGGCAGCCGCATCACCGCCGAACTGAAGGCGATCCCGGGCATCCGGGCGGTGGCGTCGCAGATCGGTCGGGCCGAAGCCGGCCAGGACACCGCCGGCACCCATTACAGCGAGATCCACATCGACCTCGAACCCGGCCTCGACGGGGCGGGGCAGGGGGCGGCCGAGGCCCGCATCCGGGCCGTGATGGCGGGCTTTCCCGGCGCCGCCTTCTCGCTCAAGACGTTCCTCACCGAGCGCATCGAGGAAACGGTCTCGGGCTTCACCGCCCCGGTGGTGATCAACGTCTTCGGAAACGATCTCGGGGCGATCGAGACGGCCGCCCGCGACATCGCCCGCGAACTCGCCGAGGTGCGGGGCGCGGCGGATATCCAGCAGAGTTCTCCCGCCGGCCTCCCCCAGGTCAATGTCGGCCTGCGGCCCAACGACCTGCGCCACTGGGGGCTCTCGGCCGTCGAGGTGATGGAGGTGGTGCGCACCGCCTACCAGGGCGACATCGTCGGCCAGACCTATGCGGGCAACGCGGTGTTCAACGTCCTGGTCATCCTCGATTCGGCCACGCGCGGACGGCTCTCGTCCTTGAGCGACCTGCCCTTGCGCGGCTCCGGCGGCCGGGTGGTGCGCCTCGCCCAGGTGGCGGACATCTACGAGACCTCCGGTCGCTACCAGGTGCAGCATGAGGGCGCGCAGCGGGTCCAGGCGGTCACCGCCAACGTCACGGGCCGCGACGTCGCCGGCTTCGTCGCGGATGCCAAGCGCAAGATCGCCCGCGAGGTGGCCCTGCCCCCCGGCACCTACGTGAGCTTCGCCGGCTCGGCCGAGGCGCAGGCGCGGGCCAGGCGCGACCTCCTGGTCTATTCGGGGCTGGCCGGCCTCGGCATCGTGCTGCTGCTGGCCATCGTCACGGGAAGCCTGCGCAACCTGATGCTGGTGCTGGTCAACCTGCCCTTTGCCTTCGTGGGCGGGGTGCTGGCCGTCTTCGCCACCGGCGCGGTCCTGTCGCTCGGCTCGATCGTCGGCTTCGTCACCCTGTTCGGGATCTCCCTGCGCAACACCATCATGATGATCGCCCATTACGAGCACCTCGTGGTGGAGGAGGGGCAGGCCTGGAACCGGGACACCGCGGTACTCGGGGCCGCCGACCGGATGGTGCCGATCCTGATGACGTCCCTGGTCACCGGCCTCGGCCTCCTACCCCTGGCGCTGGGGGCCGGCGAGCCCGGCCGCGAGATCGAGGGTCCGATGGCCATCGTCATCCTCGGCGGCCTCGCCACCTCGACGGTGCTCAACCTCCTGATCCTGCCGACCTTGAGCTTACGCTTCGCGCGCTTCGGCACGGCGCGGGGCAGGGCGCTCGAACCGGTTGCCTGAAACGCCCTCGCCCGGGGCGACCCGGACGGTACGGCGGCGTAGACCAGGGTGCCGGGACCAGGGCGCCGGATCTCGGACCGGACAGCGGCCGGACAACCGTCCCGGACCCGGGTTCAGAGCCTCGTTCCCGACCCCATGAATGCCGTTCGCATAAGATATATTATGGAACCTGCCCAGCGAGAATCAGGGCAGGGGGCTCGTGCTGACGAAAGGTTCACCGCTTTCCGACACCCGGTCTTCACGCAATCTCGACACCGGCGATTCACGTCATCTGCAGATCACAGTCCGGCCGGCAGGATCTCGGGACTCAATCGCTGGCGGATGTCACAATTCCCCCTCATAATACATGATACCGGACGCTATCCCGGCGGGTGCCCGTCCGAATCCATTCTCTTCCGAAGCGAACGCGATGCCGATTCCCGCACGCCCCTCCGCAGCCCTGACCCTGGCCCTGATGGCCCTCGGGTCCGTTGCGGTCGCCCTCGGACATCCGGCCCGGGCCGAGCCGGCTCCCGTCCCGAACGAACAGACCGATCCCGAGCGGTTGGCCCTGGTCCAGACGCCTGCAGCCGTCGCGCCGCCCATGACCGTGACGCGCGCGGCGATCCCGCGCCGGACCCTGGCCCGCCTCCCCCGTCTCGCCAGCCTCATCGCCCAGGGCCAGCCCATCCGGATCGTGGCCTTCGGCTCCTCCTCGACCGAGGGCTCCGGCGCCTCCTCGCCGAGCACCACCTACCCGGCGCAGCTTCAGCGCGATCTCGAGGCCCGGCTGAGCGGGATGGGAGCCGCCCATTCCGCCGTCACGGTGCTCAACCGGGGCGTGGGCGGCGACGATTCGGAGGCCATGGCGCGCCGCCTGGAGCGCGACGTGCTCGCCGACAAGCCGGACCTCGTGATCTGGCAGACCGGCAGCAACGACCCGATGAGCGGCGTCAGTGTCGCGCGCTTCTCCGAACTGACCCGCGCCGGCATCCAGGCCATGCGCGCCACCGGCGCCGACGTGGTGCTGATGGACCAGCAATGGTGCAAGAAGCTCTCGACCACCGACGGGGCCGAGGCCTACGGCGTCGCCCTCCACGCCATCGCCACCGAGCTCAACGTGCCGGTGATCCGCCGCAATGCCCTGATGCGCGCCTGGGCCGCCCAGGGCCTGCTGACGCCGACTCAGATGATCGGCCCCGATGGTCTGCACATGACCGATGCGGGCTACGATCGCCTGGCCCAGGCCGCCACCGCGCAGATCCTCGTCAATGCGGGCCTGCCGCAGGACGCGAGCACCCGGAACTGAGGGCGAGACCCCACCGCTACGGCCGAAGAGGCTTCGACAGGAGGTCAGGGCCGTCGCTGGGGGCAGGGAGGTGGGGCGTTCCCCCCTCCTCCCGGGCCCTCACAGGTCCAGCGTGACGCTCAACCCGTCATAGGCCGGCACCACGTTCGGCGGCAGCCTGGCGCTCAGCGTGGCGTAGTCGAGATCGGTGTGCAGGTTGGTCAGGATGGCGCGGCGCGGACGCACCCGCGCGATCAGCGCCAGGGCGTCCGAGACCGAGTAATGCGTCGGATGCGGGGTCTCCCGCAGGGCGTCGATGATCAGCAGGTCGAGGCCGTGCAGCCGATCCTGCGCCGCCTCCGGCATCAGGCTGACATCGGGGGCGTAGGCCACCGGGCCGAAGCGGAATCCGAGCGCCGCCTCGTTGCCGTGCTCCAGGCCGAAGGGCAGGGCCGTCACCGCTCCGCCGGGGCCGTCCACCTGCATCGCCTCCCCATCCGCCAGGTCGTTCATGTCGAGGATCGGCGGGTACTCGCTGCCGGGCGGGGTCTCGAAGCAATAGCCGAAGCGGGCCTCCAGCAGGCTCCGGGTCCGGGCATCGGCGAAAACCGGAATGCGCCGGCGCATATGGATCACGAGGGCGCGCACGTCGTCGATGCCGTGGGTGTGGTCGGCATGCGCATGGGTGAAGAGGATCGCGTCGAGGCGCTGGACCGCCCGCCCCAGCAGCTGCTCGCGCAGGTCGGGGGAGGTGTCGACCAGGAGGGTGGTGGCCGCGTCGCTCCTGGTCGCATCGCGCCCGTCTCTATGCCGCTCGACCAGGATCGAGCAGCGACGGCGCCGGTTCCTCGGCTCGCCCGGATCGCAGGCCCCCCAGCCGTAGCCGACGCGAGGCACGCCGCCCGACGAACCGCAGCCGAGGATCGTCACCGTCAATGAACCCATCCGCCCCTCCGTGCCCGTTGGTATCGGAGGCGGGCAGGGCCTGTCACGCCCCGATCCGAGCCCCCTGCCCGGCTCAGGCCGCGGCCTTGTGGAACAGCCGATGGAAATTGGCCGTGGTCAGGGCGGCGAAGTCCGGGAGTTCCAGGGCGAGGGTCTGGGCCAGGGAGCGGGCAGTGTCCGCCGTGTAGGCCGGCTCGTTGGTGCGGCCGCGATGCGGCTCGGGCGCCAGGAACGGGGCATCGGTCTCCACCAGGATGCGGTCGCGCGGCACCGTGAGGGCGATCGCCCGCAGGTCGTGCGAGCGCCGGAAGGTGACGATGCCGGAGAACGACACGAACAGGCCGAGCTCGACTCCTACCGCGGCGAGGCGCGCGCCGGACGAGAAGCAGTGGAGGACGGCCGTGAAGGCGCCGCGCCCCATCTCGTCGACGAGGATCGCCTCCATCTCGGCATCGGCATCGCGGGAATGGATGACGAGCGGCAGCCCAGTCTCGCGTGCGGCGGCGATGTGGCGTCGGAAAACCCGCTCCTGCACCGCCTCCGGAGCCGCATTGTCGTAGTGGAAGTCGAGCCCCGCCTCGCCGATGCCGATGCAGCGGGGATGGTGCGTGTGGGCCACGATGGCCTCGGTCGGCACGTCCGGTTCGTCGCCGGCCCCGTCCGGATGGGTGCCGATGGTGTGCCAGATCTCCGGATGCGCCTCGGACAGGGCCTCGTAGGTCCGCGCCCTGGCGACCCGCGTCGAAATCGTAACCATCCGGGTCACGCCGGCGGACCGGGCACGGGCGATGACGCCCGGCAGATCCTCCGAAAAGTTCGGAAAATCGAGATGGCAGTGGCTGTCGACCAGCATGGGGGGGCTCGGGATTCCTTGAACCATCTGAAGCAGGCCGGCAGGAACGCTGGCAGCGGGAGGCTAAAGCCTCAGCCCGCGCCGCCCTTCGCCCTGACGTAGCTCCTCAACACCGCGTTGATCCGAGACTGATAGCCTTTGCCGAGGCTTCGAAAGTGGCGCAGCACTTCCGGATCGAGGCGCAGCGTGATTTGCTCCTTTGCTTCCGGCTTGGCAACGGGCAGCCGATCCCAGAAGCCGTCCGGCACCGTGCCTGCATCCGGATCCTGCAGGGCACGATGAGCCACGTCCTCATCGCTGAGGGCCTTGAAGGCCGGGCTCAACGGCTCGGCGGGCGGCATCGCATCGAGGCTGTCAAACCGCACCGTCGTCCCGGGCTCGGAGATACGCTTCCCGGTCATGTCGTCCCGCCTTCCATGCTGAGATAATCCGGATGTCGTCGCCGCGCGGTGTGTGAACCACGCAGAGCACCGTTCCCTCATACGTGCCCAGGGTTATGAACCGCGGCTCGCCGTAGGCACCTCGGGTATCCTCACGCGTGAGTCGAAATCCGCGGAAGACCTCAGCGGCTTGCCGGAAGCCGACAAGGTGCTTGGATTGGTTTGCCGCGTCCTTCTGCGGGTCCCATTGAAAACCCATCAGGCCCTGTCGTTACAGAATGTAGTGCGAGACGATCGAGCCTTCCAGTCCTCTTCCTCAACCCGACCTCCGCCTCAGGCGGACGGCGCCTCCGGCTCGACGAAGCGCGGGAACAGGCCCGCGGGGGCGGGGAGTGCCGTTCCGGGAACGAGGCGGCCGCCCTCCCCCACGTCGACGAGCTGCCGCCGGTCCATCGGCACGGCCAGGAGATCGAGGAGCCGGGCACCGGAGCCCGGCATGAAGGGCTGAACCAGGATGCCGATGGCCCGCAGGGTCTCGGCCACCACGTAGAGCGAGGCCGCCATCCGGGCCGGATCGGATTTGCGCAGCACCCAGGGCTTCTGGGCGTCGAAGTAGCGGTCGGCGGCGGTGATCACGGACCAGATCTCGGCGAGCGCGGTATGGAGGGCGAGCTTGTCCATCGCCGTCCGCACGGTGGCGGGCAAGGCGTCGGCCAGCGCCAGCAGGGCGCGGTCGTCCTCGGTGAGATCGCCATGTTCGGGAACCGCGCCGGAACAGTTCTTGGCGATCATCGAGAGCGAGCGCTGGGCGAGGTTGCCGAGGCCGTTCGAGAGGTCCGCCGTGTAGCGGGTGATGATCGCCTCGTGGCTGTAATTGCCGTCGCCGCCGAAGGGCACCTCGCGCAGCACGAAGTGGCGCACCGCGTCGACGCCGTACGTCGCGATCAGATCCATCGGGTCGACGACGTTGCCCAGCGACTTTGACATCTTCTCGCCCTTGGAGAGCAGGAAGCCGTGGCCGAAGACGCGCTTGGGCAGGGCCAGGCCGGCCGACATCAGGAAGGCCGGCCAGTACACCGCGTGGAAGCGCACGATGTCCTTGCCGATGACGTGCAGGTCCATCGGCCAGAATTTCGCCCGCGCGTCGGCCTCGTCGGGAAAACCCGTGACGGTGAGATAGTTGGTCAGGGCATCGACCCAGACGTACATGACGTGGTCCGGGTAGCCCGGCACCGGCACGCCCCAGTCGAAATTGGTGCGGCTGACGGAGAAGTCCTTCAGGCCCGAGCGCACGAAGCTCGCCACCTCGTTGCGCCGGGTCTCCGGTCCGATGAAGTCGGGCTCGGCCTCGTACAGGGCGAGCAGCCGGTCCTGATAGGCGGACAGACGGAACAGGAAATTCTCCTCCTCCATCCAGGTCAGGGGCGTGCCGGTCTCGCGCGAGCGCCGCTCGCCGTCGGGACTGATCTCGGTCTCGTCCTCGGCGTAGTAGGCCTCGTCGCGCACCGAGTACCAGCCGGCATATTTCGACAGGTAGAGGTCGCCGTTGGCCTCCATCCGGCGCCACAGTTCCTGGGCGGCGGCGTAATGATCGGGCTCGGTGGTGCGGATGAAGCGGTCGTGGCTGCATCCGAGCGCCTCGGCCATGGCGCGGAAGCGCGCGGACATGTCGTCGACGAGGTCGCGCGGCGTGATCCCGGCCTTGGCGGCGGTCTGCTGAATCTTGATGCCGTGCTCGTCGGTGCCGGTGGAGAACAGCACGTCGTAGCCGTCGAGGCGCTTGAAGCGCGCGATCGCGTCCGTGGCGATCACCTCGTAGGCGTGGCCGATATGCGGCGCGCCGTTCGGATAGGAGATCGCGGTGGAGAGGCTGAAGGTCTTGGCGGCGGCCGGGTCGGTGGCGGTCACGTCGAAAGGTTCCCCGGATACAGGGTTCATGGGATCACGGGCCGGCGCGACGGTATCGGATCCTAGGATACCAGCCCGCGTCAGACGGCGCGGAGCGCACCGGCCAGGTCTCCGAACAGGGACAGGACCAGGGGCCGGCGGTCGAGATTGTAGGTTGCGGCCTCCCGCGCGGCGCGGGCGATCTTGTCACACACCTCGATCAGGGCCGCAAGGCGGGCGGGCGGCTCGTGCCGGCGCCGGTCGAGTTCGGCCGAGACGAAGCGGAACACCGTGTCGAGGCTGTCGGCGAACAGATCGTCGGATTCGCGCCCGCTGAGCTTCTCGGCCAGGGCCAGGATGCGGCGCCAGTCCGGGTGGTCCAGGCGGGCGAGCAGGGTCTCGACCTCCGCGACGAGGTTGGCGCGGGCGGGATCGAGCATCGCCACCGCCTGCGCCACCGACCCCTCCGCGAGCTGCGCCGCCCGGGCGAGCGCCTGCGGATCGGGCTGCCCGAAGGGCGGGGCGAACCGGGTGATCACCCGCGCCACGTCCGCCTCGGCCAGGGGGCGCAGGGTGAGGGCGCGGCAGCGCGAGCGGATGGTCGGCAGCAGCCGTCCCGGCGCGTGGCTGACGATGAGGAACAGGCAGCGCGGCGGGGGCTCCTCCACCATCTTGAGCAGCGCGTTGGCGCTGTTGGCGTTCAGGTCCTCGGCGCTGTCGACGATGCAGATGCGGTAGCCGCCCGCGCTGCCCGCCGTGGAGCCGAAGAGCGCGAGGGCGCCCCGGGCCGCATCGACCGAGATCTTGGTCGCCAACGTCTTGGCATTGGCCGCGCGGGTCCGGCGCAGGGCCACGAGGTTCGGATGCGACAGGGCCGCCACCTGCCGGGCCGCCGGATGGGACGGATCGACCGCGAGGGTGTCGGGCACGTCCCGCGCCGTCGGATGGGCGATGAGCCAGCGGGCGACCCGGTAGGCCAGCGTCGCCTTGCCGATGCCGCGCGGGCCGCCGATGAGCCAGGCATGGTGCAGGCGCCCGGAGCCGATCGCCTCGACGAAGGCGGCCTCCGCCTCCGCGTGGCCGACGAGGTCGGCCTGCTCGCGCGGGCGCGGGACCTCGGGGAGGTCGCCCGGCTCGACATCCTCGGGGGCGCGCTCAGGCCGCATCGTCATGCTTCGGACCGCCCTGCTTGGGACCGTCCTGCCCCGAATCGTCCTGCCCCGGCCCGTCTTGCTCGGGCCCGGCCGAGCCGCGCAGGAGGCGGGGCAGGCGCTCGGCGACGACGGCGCGGATCGCCGCCTCCACCGCATCGGCCGGCAGGGCGGCGTTGACGACGGCGCAGCGCTTCGGCTCCTCCGCCGCGATGGCCAGGAAGGCCGAGCGCAGACGGGCATGGAAGGCGAGGGCCTCCGCCTCGAAACGGTCGACCGCCCCGTCGGAACCGGCCTCGCGGCGCGCCCGCGCCCGCGCGAGGCCAAGCTCCGGGTCGCAATCGAGGATCAGGGTCAGGTCGGGCCGGGTCGGGCCGACGACGACGCGCTCGAGGGCGCCGAGGACGGCCGGGTCGAGGCCGCCGGCCGCGCCCTGATAGGCCCGGGTCGAGTCGGCGAAGCGATCGCAGAGCACGATCTCGCCCCGGGCCAAGGCGGGACGGATCCGGGTGTCGAGATGGTCGATCCGGGCGGCGGAGAACAGCAGCGCCTCGGCGAAGGGACCGTGGGGCTTGGCCAGCCCCGACAGCAGCGCCTCGCGGATGCGCTCGGCCTTGACCGAGCCGCCGGGCTCCCGCGTCGTCAGCACGGGGCGGCCGGATTCCGTGCGCAGATGCGCGGCGAGGCGGCGGATCTGGGTGGACTTGCCGGCCCCCTCCCCGCCCTCGAAGGTGATGAAGGTCCCTCCCCCCGATCCGGCCGCCGTCACGATTTCGCGCCGGCCTTCTCGAAGGCTTTGCGGAACAGGCCGGTGCCGACCTCCCAGGTCGCGTCGAGCGCCCGCTGCGGGATGGTGCCCGCCTCCACGGTGTCGCCCGCATAGAGCGGCTGGTCGAGGGCCTGGGTGTCGCCGCGGGTGATGCGCAGGCGGCCGATCTCGCGGCCCTGTTCGACGGGGGCGACCAGGGGTCCCTGGTAGACCACCTTGGCGGTGATCCGGTCGCCGGAGCCCCGCGGCAGCAGCACCCGCACGGCCTTCTTGGCGACGAGCGGCACGCTGCCGGCCGCGCCGCCGTAGACGGAGGCCTCCGCCACGGTCTCGCCGCTGGTGAAGATCTGGCGCGGCTCGAAGGCGCGGAAGCCCCATTCCATCAGCTTGCGCGATTCCGCGGCCCGGTCGCGGGCGGTCTTCAGCCCGCTCACCACCATGATCAGGCGCTGACCGTTCTGCACAGCCGAGCCGGTGAGGCCGTAGCCCGATTCCTCCAGGTAGCCGGTCTTGAGCCCATCGGCGCCGATGTCGAGGGTGAGCAGCGGGTTGCGGTTCTGCTGCTTGATCTTGTTCCAGGTGAACTCGCGCTCGGCGAAGATCTTGTACAGGTCCGGGTAGGTCTCGATCAGGTGCAGGGCGAGCTTGGCGAGGTCGCGGGCGGTCACCTTCTGGTCGGGCGCCGAGTAGCCGGTGGCGTTGCGGAAGGTCGAGCGCGTCAGGCCGATCTCCTTCGCCCGCGCCGTCATCATCCGCCCGAAATTCTCCTCCGTGCCGGCGATGCCCTCGGCGATGGCGATGGCGGCATCGTTGCCCGACTGCACGATGAGGCCGCGCAGGAGATCGGACAGCTTGATGCGGCTGTTGAGCTGCGCGAACATCGAGGAGCCGCCGCCGCCCGCCCCGCCCCGGCGCCAGGCGTCCTCGGTGATCTGGAACTCCGAATCCATGGTGAGCCGGCCCCGCCGGATCTCGTTGAACACGATCTCGGTGGTCATCAGCTTGGCCATGCTGGCCGGCGAGAAGGGCTCGTCGGCCCCCTTCTCGAACAGCACCGAGCCGGAATCGGCATCGACCAGGATGGCGTGCGGCGCCGCCGTCTGAAAGCTCTGGGCCCGGGCGCCGCCCGTCTCGAAGAGGCTCAGCGCCGCCAGCACCGACGCCACGATCAAGCCCGGCACGACTGCGCGGCCCGATCTGCTGCGCCCTGCGAGGCCGGATCCGGTACGCTCCGCAAGGACCAATCTCAAACCCATTCCCCGCCTCACGCCGACCCGTCCATCGCCCCCACGATCAAGCGTGACGTTACAGGCATTCGCCGCCGAGATCGAACCCCAATCGCACCCGATTGTCGATGACGCGACGATGCGTCCGGAACACCACGGACAGGCCGAGGCGACGCTCAGCGCGCCTCGGCGAAGCGGGCGCGGGCCGACGCCTTGGCGACGAGCGCGGGCTTGCCGACCGAAACAGCCTTGGTCCCCGAGATAACCTTGGTCCCCGAGATAACCTTGGTCCCCGAGACAACCTTGCCCCCGGAGACAACCTTGGCCCCCGAAGCCAGCTTCGGTCCAGAAGCCACCTTCGTCCCGGACGCGATCGGGCCGGACGCCAGCGCCTTGCCCCCCCCGGGGGCGCTCCGCGCCGCCTCGGCCGAGACCTTAGCCGAGACCTTGGCGACAACGATCGCCTTCGGTGTCGGCCCGGATCGATGGCCGGCGTCGGATTGAGCGCCGAGGCCCGGCCTCAATGAAGACCCCGCCTTCAGGCTCGCCACCTGAACGGCAGGGGCCCGGGAGCCGCCCGCTTTCGGCGCGAGGCCCGCCATACCCTGCCCGGCCAGCCGGGCGGCGGCCATCCGGGCGGTCGCCGCGGCCGGGCCGGACTGAACCGTCGCGACGCGGCTCCCGCCGGCCGTCCCGGAGCGGACCGGCTCCGGCCGCGCACCGGCGAGCCGCAGGGGCGGCGGCGTGAGGCTGAGGGGGCTCGGGCGGGAGGCGGCCTGCGTCGTGCCCGCCTGCGGCTCGGGCAGGTTGTGCCGGACCGGCCGGAAGGCCTCGGCCCGCGCCGCCGTGGGCTGCAGGGCGGCCGGCACCGCCACGGTGGCGGCGCTCGCCATCAGCACCGGTGCGGACCGGACCGGGCGCGGCGCCGGCACGGCCTCCTCGGAAGCTTCCGGTGCCGCATCGCGGTCGCTGTCCGCCTTGAAGGCCAAAGCCGGCTGGGACGCACGGGCGAGGCGCTCGGAAGGCACCTGCGGCGCGTCGGGGCCGAGATCGGCCATCATGACCGGCCCCTGGCCGTGAACCCTTGCGGGCTGGCCGTCGGTGCGCAGGGTGGCGAGAAGCTTGCGGTCGTCGCTGCCGGCGGTCGAGGCTTTGCCGGCATACTCGACGCGGACCCGCGCGGTGCCGCTGCGGCGGAATTCCAGGGCCTCGGCCACCTCCTCGGAGACGTCCATCAGGCGGTTGGCATGATAGGGGCCGCGATCGTTGACCCGCACGATCATCGAGTGGCCGTTGGCGAGGTTGGTCACGCGGGCATAGCTCGGCAGCGGCAGGGTGGGGTGCGCGGCCGCGATCGAATGGCGGTCGAAGACCTCGCCGTTGGCGGTCATGCGGCCGTGGAAGGCCGAGCCGTACCAGGAGGCCAGGCCCTCGCGGACATACCCCTTGGCGTCGTCGCGGGGCACGTAGGTGCGCCCGGCCACCACGTAGGGCTTGCCGGAGAAGCGGCGTCCGCCGCCCTTCGGGATCACGTCGCCCTCGTTATAGAGGCGCGGGCTGGCCTTGACGCCGTATTTGGGATCGAGCGCGGAGCCGCTTCCCGAGGCTCCGGCGAGCTTCTGCGGGTTCTGGGCACAATTGGCGGTGGCGAGCGCCACGGCCGAGACGGCCAGCAGCCGCCAGAGCGGCAGCGGGGCCGGATCCTGGTGTTCCGGCTTCGTCCTACGCGCCATCGCGATGATCCGCCTCAAGCCCTCGCCCCGATACGCACAACACGCTGGATCGGCCCGCCGGCGGGCAAGAGCAGGACCGGCCGGACCCTCGACGGACGCACGCTGTGCCTCCCGTTCGATGGGCCAAGATTGTCCGGACGGCGTAAAGGAAGGCTGAACGGAACCGCGAAGCGGGTGTCCGGCAGCGTCGCCGGGCTCCGCCGACCCCCGCGGAAGCGTCGCCTCCGGAACCGGCGCCAAACCCCTGTCCCCACAGGCGAAGACGCCTCGGCCGTCCGGTTCGTCGAAGACTGCGGTGTGGCGGCGGGATCGGATACCGCCCCCTCGCCCGTTCCATGAGAAAACCCTGGCAACCTCTTGCCAGGGCTTCGTCATCGTCTCGCGTCGAGGCTCGGATACGGCCTCAGCGGCCGCCCGGATCGTTGAGCTGATCGATCGACCGGGCGCCGCGCTGCTTGAACAGCAGGTCGAGGGCCTCCAGCATCAGGCCGTGCATCTTGGCGCGCTCCGCATGGGCGATGTCGCGGAGCTGATCGTAGACCGGCGGCTCCAGATAGACCGACATCTGTCGGGCGCGCTGCTTCAGGGTGGCGTTGGGGCGTCGGCCGGGTGGGGCGCCGGTGTCGAGCTGGACGATCTCGGCGGTCTGGTGGGAAGGGTGGTGGGATGACCTGGGCGGGGAACTCGAGGCGGCGACGATGGAGGCGAGACTCAGCTTAGGCGGCTTTGGCATTCTTGATCACCTGCTTGATCCCCGGCTTACTCTCCGATCTGCTCACCTGCATGCGCTTCTCGATCCAGCCCCAGAGCTTGCGCACTTCCAGCGCGGCCTGCCCCTTCGGGTTGAACTCGGTGACGCCCTGACCGACGCCGATGGCGTCCTGGTGGTCGGTGCGGGCGACGATGTTGACGTCGGGCAGGATGCCCAGCACGGCGAGGCCGTCGGCGGCATCGCGGATGCGATAGGAGCGCGGCGGCGTCTGGTTCAGCACGAAGGCGAACTTCTTCTCCAGCCGGTAGATCGCCGCGAGCGTCGGCTTGAAGGCGCGCAGATCCGCGGGCGTCGGGCGGCACGGGATGATGCAGAGGTCGGCCGCACGGATCGCCGAGAGGGTGCCGGCGGAATCGACGCCCGGGGTATCGATGAAGACGTAGTCGTAGGCGGAATCGCGCAGCTGGTTCATCACGCCCTCGATCTGGGTCGCGTCGATCTGCGCGACCTCCGGACCCTCGGCGGTGCGATGATCGAGCCAGTCGCTGATCGTGGCCTGGCGATCCATCTCGAGGATGCAGACGGAGAGCCCGCGTTCCTGGGCGGCGACGGCCAGCGAGATGCAGAGCGTGCTCTTGCCGCTGCCCCCCTTCTGGGTGACGAACGTGATGGCTTTCATCCTGGCATCCCTTCGCGAGCGTCGATCAATTCGGGTGGCGTGGAATTCCGGTGGCGCGGAATCCCGGTGGCATGTGCGGCGGACGCATCCCGCAATCTGGATCGCCGGCGGTGGGCGGGGCGGTGGCCCCTGTCCCGTGCCCCTCGTCCTGTGACCCAAGGATGCTGCGATCCCGGTGTCGCGCATCATGGTTAACCAACGGTTAAGCCGTCGGCGCCGCCGAAGCCCGCATCGGCAATCTCAGGTTGCTAAAATTGGCATCGAATGTTGCCCGCGCCCTTTGCGTCAGCGGGTTTCCCCTCTAGGTTGTTCCTGTACCGGCGGGATGCGCGAGACCCCGATGCCAACCTCAGGTCGTCCTGACGTTTCCCGCCATGACCTTTCGAGCGCCCCGTCCAGGAGGCTCATGACGCGATCCCCCCTGCCGGATTCGGATGCGGATCTCCCCGGCGGCCTGCAGGCGGCGCTGTCCGCTTCGGGCGTCGTCGGCGTCTGGCTGCACGACATCTGGGCGGACCGCCTCGTGGTGTCGGACGCCGTGGCCGTGGCCCTCGGCGTGCCGCCGGAAGCGGGCCTGCGGGGCATTCCCCTGGCCACCCTCCTGGCGCGGACCCACGAGGACGACCGGGCGCGGGTCGACAATGCACTCCACGCCGCCATCGCGCGAGGCGGTGCCTTCGCGATCGCCTTCCGCACCGCCCACGCCCCGCGGCGGCTGGACCTACGCGGGCGCATCGAGGCGGACGCCGCCGGACGGCCGGCACGGGCGCGCGGCATCGTCCTCGACCTGACCGAGGAGCCGGCCGACGACCCCCGGGACCAGCATGCGGTGAACCGGATGGCCGAGCACGCCATCGCCCTGCGCGGCCTGGCCGACGCTCTCGCGCGGCCGGGCCTGTCCCGGCTCCTCGACCACCTGATGATCGAGATCGGCCACGAACTCGCCCGGCACCTCCGGGACGCGCCGGACGGACAGCGGCACTGACCGATTCGCGCAGGCGAGGGCGCCTGACGGAGTGACAGAATGGTGGAGGCCTCCTGCCGGTTCAGCGGGGCAGGGCCGCGGCCTCCCGCGCCGGGCGGACACCCTGGCTGGCCAGCGCCCGTACGGCGCCCCCTGCCCCGGGTCGCGCCAGGGCCTCGGCGTAGGCGGCGATCAGACCGGCGCAGTCGCGCGGCAGGCGTGCCGCCGGGGCGGGACCGGCTTCGCGACCGCCCGGCCCGGCCTGCCGCGCGGCCCGGGCCAGGAGGGTCCGCACGGCATCGGCCGCCGGACGATCCGGGCTCAGGCTCGGAGCCGACAGGACGTCCTGCAAAGCCAGAAGATCGCCCGTCCCGCCGATGGCGAGGCAGGCGTCAGGACCAGCATCAGGATCGGCATCAGGATCGGCATCAGGACCCACCTGGCGCATGGCTCGCAGGACGAGTCCGCCCAGTTCGGTCCAGGTCGCCGCATCGGCGCCCTGCAGGACCTGCCGGATCGCGCGCGCCGCCCGGGCGCGCAGGCGATCCAGGGCCTCGCCCTCGGAGATCCCGGCCCGGTAGCCATCGAGATAGCCGGAGGCCAGGGCGGACAGGATCTCGTCCCGCCCCGCCAGCGCCTCCAGCAGGGGCAGCGCCCGCAGAACCGCCGCCCGGGCGCCGGCGAGGCTCGGGTCGTCGTCGAGGGTGGAATCGGGGAAGCGGTCGGTGTCGACGAGTTCGGTGGCGACCCGGGCCCGGACCAGGCGCGCGGGATCGGGAATCCACAGGCTGTCGGAGGCGACGCCGAGGGCCTCGGCGGCGAAGGACGGGTCGACGCCCGCCGCCACGTAGGCCGCTCGCTCGACCGCGGCATCGGCCTGCACGACCTGGCCGAACAGGCCGGGATCGTAGGGCGCATGGAAGCCGAGGCGCCCGTCGGTCACCAGGGCGCGGGTGGTGCCGCGCACGAAGGCGAGGGTGCAGGCCGAGACGCAGTAATCCGGCACGTAGGTGGAAAGCCCCCGCGCCGCGATCAGGTCGCCGATCGCCGAAGCCTCCGCCACGAGGCCGCCCTCGCTGGTGAGGTGGATGCGCGTCACCGCGGGATGAGCCGCCAGGAGCGCGGCGAGGCGGTCGGCCGCGCCCTCCCTGATCTCGCCGGCGAACCGGATGTCGCGTCCGTGCGGGCCGAGCGCGATCCGGGCCGGCGGAGCCGGCGCCTGGGTGTGAAGCTGGTGCTCCAGGCGAAGGGACAGGGCCGCATAAGCACCGCCGAGGGCCGGGAGCGCGCCCGCGGCTGAAAGGGCGCCGCAGGCGGCGGCCGCCAGGACCATCGTGCCGCAGATCGTGCCCCATGGCCGGGCGCGACGCCCGAGTCCCGATCCGGCCGCCCGAACCCCGTCCGCTGCCATGCGCAAGCCCTCCCGAACC
>NZ_JAGHKN010000024.1:0-73583 GCF_023093475.1 Methylobacterium sp. 37f | reverse complement strand
GGGCCGCTTGGGGGGGCCGGCCGCACGCCGCTGCGCTGGATCAACGCGGCGGGGTGCGTTAACGCCGGTACGGCGCGGGGCAGGTCTGGTAAGGACCGGGCTCAGGGATACATACGCGTTCGTCGCTTCCGGGTCCGCGCCCGGGGGAACGCAACGTCCTTTCGAGGCCGCCGCGGCGGTCCTTCCGAGACAGGAGGGCGGACGGAGACAGTCGCTTCCGCCCGGCCCAGCACGAGTTCAGAACCCCGACCCGATGGCCAAGCCCCAGACGAACCCGCCTCAGATCAAAGCGGCCGCCCCCGCGCCGAAGCCCCAGACGGCGCGCTTCGCCCTGCCGAAATCCGGGGCGCTGGCCCGCGCCCTCGACGCGCTGAAGCGCGGCGACAGCCCGACCCTGGCCAATGTGCCGGAGGGCTTCGACGCCCTCGTGGTGGCGGATCTGGCCCGGGCGCTCAGCCGCGATTTCGAGGGGCCGGCGGTGCTGGTCCACGTGGCCCGCGATTCCGGGCGCTCGGCCGCCTTCGTCAGTGCCCTGAAGTTCGTCGCGCCCGAGATCGAGACGATGAGCGTGCCGGCCTGGGACTGCCAGCCCTACGACCGGGTCTCGCCCAACGGCGCCATCGCGGCCCAGCGCATGACGGCCCTGTCGCGGCTCGCCCGCTCGCGCTCCTCGGAGGAGCAGCCCCGCATCCTCTGCACCACCGTCAACGCCCTGATCCAACGCGTCCCCCCCCGCGAAAAGATCGCGGTCGAGACGTTCTCGGCCGCCATCGGCAACGTGGTGCCGATGGACACGGTGACGGCCTGGGTCGAGGCCAACGGCTTCCTGCGCACCGGGACGGTGCGCGACACCGGCGAGTACGCGGTGCGCGGCGGCATCCTCGATCTGTCGCCCCCCGGCCTGCCCAATCCGATCCGCCTCGACTTCTTCGGCGACACCCTGGAGTCGATCCGCGCCTTCGATCCCGAGACCCAGCGCACCGTCGGGCAGCTGCGCTCCCTCGACCTCGTGCCGATGAGCGAGGTGCAGCTCACCACCGAGACGATCCGGCGCTTCCGCCAGGGCTATCTCTCCACCTTCGGCGCGGCCACCCGCGACGACCGGCTCTACGAGACCATCAGCGAGGGCCGGCGCTATGCCGGCCTCGAGCACTGGATGCCGCTGTTCTACGACCATCTCGACACGCTGTTCGACTATGTCGGCGGGGTGCCGCTGGTGTTCGACGCCCAGGTGGACGAGGCGGCGGGCGAGCGCCTGACCCTGATCCGCGACTATTACGACGCCCGCGCCGAGGCGGTGAAGGCGCCGTCCCCGGGCGTCGCACCCTACAAGCCGCTGAAACCCTCCGCCCTCTATCTCACGCCGAACGAGTGGCGCGACCGGGTGGCCGCTGCCTCGGTCGCCCGGCTCTCGCCCTTTTCGATGCCGGAGAGCCCCGACCGGGCGACCATCGACTGCGAGGGCCGTCAGGGCCGCACCTTCGCGGCCGAGCGCGCCGACGAATCCGCCAGCGTGTTCGACGCCGCCGTCGCCCACGTGAAGGACCTGCAGGGGTCCGGTCATCACGTGATCCTGGGCTCCTGGTCCGACGGCTCGCGCGACCGGCTCTGCTCGGTGCTGGCCGATCACGGGCTGAAGAAGCCGGTCGCCATCAACACCCTGACGGCGGTGAACGCGCTGAAGCGCGGCACCGACGTGGCGGTGGCGGTGTGGGGCCTCGAATCCGGCTTCGTCGTCGACCGGCTCGCGGTGATCTCGGAGGGCGACATCCTCGGCGACCGGCTGGTGCGCCAGAAGCGCAAGGCCAAGCGCCCGCAGGACATCATCCTGGAGGTGCAGGCCCTCCAGCCCGGCGACCTCGTGGTCCATGCCGACCACGGCATCGGCCGCTTCGTCGGCCTCAAGACGGTGACGGCCGCGGGGGCGCCGCACGATTGCCTCGAGATCCAGTATGCCGGCGGCCTGCTGCTGCTGCCGGTGGAGAACATCGAGCTTCTGACGCGCTATGGCTCGGAGGATGCCGAGGTCGCCCTCGACCGTCTCGGCGGCGGCGCCTGGCAGGCTCGCAAGGCCAAGATGAAGAAGCGCATCCTGGAGATGGCGGGCCAGCTCATCCGGATCGCGGCCGAGCGCTTCGTCCGTCAGGCGCCCCGGCTCCACGCACCGGAAGGCCTGTACGACGAGTTCGCGGCGCGCTTCGCCT
Source organism: Methylobacterium sp. 37f (assembly GCF_023093475.1). Taxonomy (NCBI): domain Bacteria; kingdom Pseudomonadati; phylum Pseudomonadota; class Alphaproteobacteria; order Hyphomicrobiales; family Methylobacteriaceae; genus Methylobacterium; species Methylobacterium sp. 37f. The sequence continues at coordinate 71,379 of NZ_JAGHKN010000024.1, read as the reverse complement.
TCAACGAGACCGAGGATCAGGCCAACGCCATCGACGCGGTGCTCACCGACCTCAACGCCGGCCGGCCGATGGACCGCCTCGTCTGCGGCGATGTCGGCTTCGGCAAGACCGAGGTGGCGTTGCGCGCCGCCTTCGCGGGCGCGCTCGGCGGCAAGCAGGTGGCGGTGGTGGTGCCCACCACGCTGCTGGCGCGCCAGCACTACCGGACCTTCGCCGAGCGCTTCAAGGGCCTGCCCGTCGAGGTCGCCCAGATGTCGCGCTTCGTCTCGAACACCGAGATGAAGCGGGTGCGCGACGGGCTCACCGCCGGCACCGTCGACATCGTCGTCGGCACCCACGCGCTGCTGGCCAAGACCGTCGCCTTCAAGGATCTCGGCCTCATCATCGTCGACGAGGAGCAGCATTTCGGCGTCGCCCACAAGGAGCGCCTCAAGGCGCTCCAGGCCGACGTCCACGTGCTCACCCTGTCGGCGACGCCGATCCCCCGCACCCTGCAGCTCGCCATGACGGGGGTCCGCGAACTCTCGATCATCGCGACGCCGCCGGTGGATCGCCTGGCGGTCCGCACTTCGGTGACGCCGTTCGATCCCCTGCTGATCCGCGAGGCGCTGCTGCGCGAGCGCTATCGCGGCGGCCAGTCGTTCTACGTGGTGCCGCGCATCGAGGACCTCGCCGAGGTCAAGCGCTTCCTCGACCAGGAGATGCCCGAGACCACCGTCGCGGTCGCCCACGGCCAGATGGCGGCGGGCCAGCTCGAGGACGTGATGACGGCCTTCTACGAGGGCAAATACGACGTGCTGCTCTCGACCACCATCGTCGAATCCGGCCTCGACATCCCCACCGCCAACACCCTGATCGTGCACCGGGCCGACATGTTCGGCCTCGCCCAGCTCTACCAGCTGCGCGGCCGCGTCGGGCGCGCCAAGGCCCGGGCCTACGCGCTGTTCACCACCCCGGCCAACCGCACCCTCACGGTCCAGGCGGAGAAGCGCCTGCAGGTGCTCCAGACCCTCGATACCCTCGGGGCCGGCTTCCAGCTCGCGAGCCACGACCTCGACATCCGCGGGGCCGGCAACCTCCTCGGCGACGCGCAGTCCGGCCATATCAAGGAGGTCGGCTACGAGCTCTACCAGCAGATGCTGGAGGACGCCGTCACCGCGCTCAAGGCCGGCATCGACGAGCCGGTGGAGGAGGCGTGGTCGCCCACCATCGCCCTCGGCGCGCCGGTCACGATTCCGGAAGACTACGTGGAGGATCTCACGGTCCGCCTCGGGCTCTATCGCCGGCTCTCGACGCTGGAGAACGACGCCGAGATGGAGAGCTTCGGCGCCGAGCTGATCGACCGCTTCGGCCCCCTGCCGCCGGAGGTGGAGCAGCTCCTCAAGATCGTCACCATCAAGATCCTGTGCCGCGACACCAACGTGGAGAAGGTCGAGGCCGGCCCGAAGGGCGTCGTCGTCCACTTCCGCGACAAGGCCTTCGCCAACCCGCAGGGGCTGGTGACCTACGTCGCCGAGCAGGCCTCCTTCGCCAAGGTGCGGCCGGACATGAGCATCGTGTTCATCCGCGAACTCGACACCATCCCGGAGCGCCTCAAGGTGACGACCACGATCCTGCGCAGCCTGTCGACCATCGCCCGCCGCAAGAAGGCCGCCTAAGCCGCGAAGCGACGGGTCTCCCAAACGCGAAACGGGCGCGCCGCGCGGCACGCCCGTTTCGAAAAGCCGTTCTCCAAGAGCCGTTTCGGCCCGGTCGCTCAACCGATTCCGATCAGAGGTCGGGCTCGTTGAGCACGTAGGGACCGATCTGGCTCTGCAGGTCGATGGCCGTTCCGGACCGGCGCGCCATGCCCTCGTCCACCACGATGACGGGAATGCCCGCCTGCCGCATCTGCTCCCGCAGACGCTCCGAGAGCTGGGCATAGGCCGGATCCCGGCGGGACGAGGCCTGGAGCAGGATTGCGGCCGGGCGCGCGATCACCGCGAGCACGTCGTGTGCCGCCTCGAGCGAGGCGGTGACGCTGGCATAACCGAGCTCGGCGAGTTCGGCGGCAAGCGAATGATCGATGGCGCGGTGACCATCATCGACAACGAGAACTTGTTGCAGCGCACCCATGAGCATCAGTGCTAGCCCATCCATCGTCCCTTGGAAAGAGACCCGTGTGACAACACACATGGGGGCGGTTGGTTCGCCGGCCACGTTTCGAACATGACCGTGACGTCGGCCGCCTGACCGGAACCTGAACCGATTCGGTGCGCCGCATCATTCCGTGCCGGAACGGCGCGAAGGTTTCGGCGCAAGATCCTCCAACGACCCGACAATCCGGTTCGCGGCGCTGCGCGCCCGCATCCCTCGCCCTTTGACCGCGCGCATGACGGGCAGCGCCCGGATCATCGGCTCCCGCGTGACGGGAGCATGACGCGTCAGGCGCGACGGATCGCGAGGGTCTGGTCGTCCTCGACATCGACCGAGAAGGCCGAAGCCGCCCAGGCATCCACCGTTTCGGGGATGGTGATGTCGCGCTGCAGCGCGCCGGCATGGCAGGCCCGGCCCCGGAAGGCGAGGCGTCCGTCGGGGTCCCGCCGCAGGGCCATCAGGGTCGAGAACAGGTGCCCGCGCTCGGGATAGGTCAGGGACAGGGCGACATCGTTGGCCTCGCGGGCCCCGGCGAGCAGGGCGGTCTCCTCGAAGGCGACCGCATCGATGACCGGCCGGTTCGCCTGCGGGGTCAGCCATCGGGGGCCGAGGCGTCCCGGCGCGCGATGGGCAAGGACGATTCCGTCGAGGGAGGTCGGCAGCCGGCTGGCGGCGAGGTTGCGTTCCAGGGCGGCGGGCACCACGAGCCGGGTCGGCAGCGGCCCGTCGAGGGTGGCGGCGAAGCTGCGGGCCTCGAACACCGGGAGCGTCTCCAGGCCGGCCCCCGCCACCAGCGCCGCACCAAGCCCGGTGACGAGGCCGCGCAGGTCGGTCTGCGGCAGCAGGCTGAGAATGCGGTCTCCGGGCTGGACCCGGGCCGTGACGAGGTAGACGGCGATCGCCGCGAGCAGCGCGTCGCCGCTGCGATGGACGGGCCGCGCGGGGTCTCCCTCCGCGAAGCTGATGAACCCGCCGGGTCCGGGCGCGAAGGGGCCGCCCGCCGCATCCAGGACCATCGCGTCGAGGTTGATCACCCCGTCGGGAACGTCGGGTCCGAAGGCGGCGAGGTAGCGCAGGCCGAAATAGCGCACCGCGACGCGACACAGGCGCTGGGCCGGGGCGAGGGGGCCGAACCGCGTCTGGGTGATGACCGCCGGGAGGCCTGCGGTCTGCACCGCCGCAAGCAGGCCGTCCTCGTCGAGGGCGAGCGGCAGCAGGCACGGGATGTGACCGGCGGCCTCCACGGCCAGATAGGCGAGAAAACTCTCGGAGCTGCCTGCGAGTGCGATGCCGATGCGGCTCGCCGGTGCGAGGCGCCAGCCGCGCAGGCCGTTGGCGAGGCGGGCCACGATCTCCGCCGCCGCCGCGTAGGTCCAGGTAATGGCGGCCCGTCCGCTCCACAGGGGCTTGTGCGGCGGATCGATGAAGGCGACGCGGTGCGGATGCGCCTGCGCCGTGGCGGCGAGCAGGGTACAGAGACGCTGCGCCCGGGGCGGAACCCGTACGGTAGCCGGACCCTCGCCGGCCGGGCCGGAACCTGCCCCCGGACCGATCAGAGCCGGGCGGTCGCGGCCGGCGGGGGGAAAGCCGGTCATCCGGCCACTGGCCTGGGACAAGGGAATCCCTGCCCGGACGGAGTCCAGAAGGTGGGCGGCTTGAAGATGGGCTGCATGCTGCGCCGGCACGTGCGCTGACTCCCGAGACCCTTCGTTCATGGGGCTTTAGGGTTAAGCGCCCCTTAACCGATCGGCCGCCGGGCAACGGCTCCGATGTCATGTCTTCGCCGCATTCGGGAGGAAAGCAGGCCGCCTTGTCGTCGAGGCGGGACTGGCCGTGAACGGTCTGGTCCGAGGGGTGCCGCGGCGCGGGAAGGATCTTCCACGGCGCCGGTGCGGTCCCGGTTCCATCAAGTCTCTCCGTCCCGGGGGAATTCGGTCAGAAGGCGCCGTTTCGGCAGGCTTGGGTTCGGTGATTCCGCCGACCGGGTGCCGGAAGTCCGCGCCGACGCCCGAAGCGCCCTTGCAGTCCGAACCGTTCGATGCGAATCCGCGCCCCAGCTTCGAGGCGCATCCCGCGAGCCGAATCCGTTACGCCGTATCTTAAGGGGTCAGAGCTGATGTTCTTCGCCAACCATCCTGCGCGCCCGCTGCGCGTCGCCGCGTTCCTCGCCCTGGCGGGTGTTACCGGAGTCGCGGGTCTCGCCGGACCGGCCCTCGCGCAGGCGCCGAAGGGTAAGGCTGCGCCGGCCCCGACCGCTCCCGCCCCGACGGCTCCTGCGGCCGCCGCGCCGACCGGCGCAGCCCAGACGGGGCCCCAGATCGTCAACGTGAAGTCCGATCCGGCCCAGACGGAATGGACCAAGGTCTGCGGCAAGGACCAGGGCAGCGGCACCGACGTCTGCTACACCACCCGCGACTTCGTCTCCGACCAGGGCCAGCCCGTGCTGGCAGTCGCCGTCTACGAGATGAAGAATGCCGCCCAGAAGCAGGAAGTGCGGGTCATCCGCTACCTGCTACCCCTCGGTCTGCTGCTGCAGCCGGGCATCCGCTTCACCATCGACGGTCAGCAGGGCACCGCGGGCAAGTTCGCCGTGTGCTTCCCCAACGGCTGCTTCGCCGAGGCCGGCAATGTCGGACCCGAGATCATCGCTGCAATGAAGAAGGGCACCACCCTCAACGTCAGCGTCCAGAATCAGACCCAGCGCGAAGTCACCTTCGCGGTGCCGATCGCGGGCTTCGGCAAGGCCTTCGACGGCCCGGCCATCGACCCGAAGGTGCTGGAGGAGCAGCAGAAGAAGCTGCAGGCGGAACTCGAGAAGCGCAGCGAGGACATGCGCAAGAAGCTTGAGCAGCAGAACGCCTCCGGCGCCGCTCCGGCGGCGGGCGCACCGGCCACCGCACCGAAGCCTTGAGATCGCGAGGCTGAGACCTTCGATCCTGCCGGCCGCGCAAGCGGCCGGCCCCAACGAAACGAGGCCGGGCGCGATGCCCGGCCTCGTTTCGTTTCGGGGTATGGCCGGCCGGATCCTCGGGCCGCGCCGTCGCCGTCAGTTGGCGTGGGCGGCCCCGCGCATGCGGTAGCTGCCATCGTCGCCGCGCTCGAACACCTCGGCGATGCCGGTATGGCGCAGGGCCTCGCCGGAGGTATCGGGCACGAGGTTCTGCTCGGAGACGTAGGCGACGTACTCACTTTCCGCGTTCTCGGCGAGCAGGTGATAGAAGGGCTGGTCCTTGCGCGGGCGGACTTCCTCGGGAATCGCCAGCCACCACTCCTCGGTGTTGTCGAACACCGGATCGATGTCGAAGACGATCCCGCGAAACGGGTAGATGCGGTGACGCACCACGGCACCGAGGCCGAACTTGGCGGTTCTCATCATGGAATCGGCAGTGGTCGTATCAGTCATGATCACAAAATAAGATGCCTCGGTGCCGTTGTCATCGGCGGCCCAGCGCCGATGACAGGGAGGCGGAGGGAAAAGCTCAGGCGAGACCGTAGGTCTTGGCCAGATCCGGGTCCTTCTCGGCAACGAGCTTGGCGAGATCGACGATGACCTTGGCCTGCTTCCAGGTGGCGTCGTCCTGCATCTTGCCGTCGAGCATCACCGCGCCCGTGCCGTCGGGCATCGCCTCGACGATCCGCACCGCGAAGGCCACCTCGGCCGGATCGGGCGCGAAGACCCGCTTGGCGATGGCGACCTGATTCGGGTGCAGGGTCCAGGCCCCGGCGCAGCCCATCAGGAAGGCGTTGCGGAACTGGGCCTCGCAGGCCTCGCCATCGGAGAAGTCGCCGAAGGGGCCGTAGAAGGCTTTGAGGCCGTTGGCCATGCAGGCATCGACCATTTTCGCGATGGTGTAATGCCAGAGGTCCTGCTGGGCGGAGGCGCGGGCGGCGCCATCGCTCGTCGGGTCGGCGATGACGCGGTAATCCGGGTGGCCGCCGCCGACGCGAGTGGTCTTCATGCCGCGGGAGGCTGCGAGATCGGCAGGGCCGAGGCTCATGCCGTGCATGCGGGGCGAGGCGGAGGCGATGGCATCGACGTTGGCGACGCCCTCGGCGGTCTCCAGGATGGCGTGGACGAGGATCGGCTTCGAGACGCCGTGCCGTGCCTCGAGCTGGGCCAGCAACTGGTCGATGTAATGGATATCCCACGGCCCCTCGACCTTGGGCACCATCACGACGTCGAGCTTGTCCCCCACCTGGGACACGATCTCGAACAGGTCGTCGAGGATCCAGGGCGAGTTCAGGGCATTGATGCGGGTCCAGAGGCCGGTGCCGGTGCTGGCGAAGTCGGTCGCCTGCGCCATCGCCACGAAGCCCTTGCGGGCGGCCTCCTTCTGATCGATCGGCACTGCGTCCTCGAGATTCCCGAGCACCACGTCCACGGTGGCGGCGAGTTCCGGCACGCGGGACCGGACCTTCTCGTTGTGGGGCGGAACGAAGTGGATCATCCGCTCCAGCTTGATCGGAAGCTCGCGGAACGGGGCCGGCGCGCCGGTGGCGAGGGGCTGAAAGAAGCGACGTGGCAGTTTCATGGGCGTTTCGGGCTCCCGGTTCTTCTTGATGAGATGGGCGTGCCGGACCAGCCGTTAGGGCAACCTCAGGCCCCCCGTAAAGGTGTGCGGGCACACGCAAGCCATTTGCCACGCCGCTGCCCGGAGTGAAGTTGCGGAACGGGCGGCCCCGCCTCACGTTCTCACGATCGAGGGGGCTCCTCACCAGATACGAAGGACGGACCCATGTCCGGATCATCGATCAGCCGAACCGGCTTGCGCCATCCGGCTCTGCTCTGGGCCACCGTCATCGGTCTCAGCCTTCCGCAGACGGCCTTCGCAGGCGAGCGCGCCAAGCCCCACGTGGACAGGGCGTCGGCCGAGAATCAGGTTCGATCCGAGAAACAGAGCGGGCGCGTGATCTTCACGGCGGCCGAGGCCGCGACCGCCCGGCCGGACGGGCTTTCCGCGGACATCCGCCTCCCCGGCGACGACGCCGGCGCCTTCCGCGCCCTGATCGATCAGGCCTCCGCCGCCGATCGGCCCTGGCTCGTGCTCTCGGGCGGGGGCGAGAACGGCGCCTTCGCGGCGGGCCTGCTCAACGGCTGGAGCGAGGTCGGCACCCGACCGGATTTCGGGGTCATCACCGGTGTCAGCACCGGCGCCATGATCGCTCCCTTCGCCTTCATCGGCGCGCGTGGAGACGCCGCGCTGCGGGAGAACTACACCGAGATCTCGGCAGCCGACGTGTTCGAGTTCGGCGGCACCAACGAGGCGCTCACCGACACCTGGCCGCTCAAGCGCCGCATCGACCGGGCGGTGACGCCGGCGCTGCTTGAGGCGGTGGCGGCCGAGCACGCCAAGGGTCGCCGCCTTCTGGTGGCGACCACGGCGGTGGACGGCGAGCGCCCGGTCCTGTGGGACATGGGCGCCATCGCGAAGGCCGGCGGCCCGAAGGCCCTGGCGCTGTTCCGGTCGGTGATCCTGGCCTCGTCCGCGGTACCGGGCGTGTTCCCACCGGTCATGATCGACGCGGTGGCGGGCTCCGGCAAGCGCTTCCAGGAGATGCACGCCGACGGCGGAACCACAGCGCCGTACTATCTCGCCCCGGAATCGGTGCTTCAGGCCAAGGACCCGACACCGCTGCCGACTCGTCAGGTCTATCTCGTGGTCAACAACACCCTGACGCCCGACTTCCAGATGGCGTCGCGTACCACCTTGAGCGTGCTCGGCCGCTCGATGTCGGCGGCGATCAAGGCGCAGACCCGCGCGGCGCTCGCGCTGAGCGAGGGGTTTGCCCGGCGCACCGGCCTCGACCTGCAGGTGGCTCAGATCGACGGACGCTTCGGCAAGACCTCGTCCGCGCCCTTCGATCAGGGCTACATGAAGGCGCTGTTCGCCCAAGGCGTGGCCCTGGGCAAGGCCGGCACGGCCTTTCAGGACGGCCGGACGGACCCGGCGGAGATCGCCACCGGTTCGGTGGAGCGCCGGGCTACGCAGGACGCTCCGGTCCGAAGCGTGGCCGGACGCTGATCAGCGCATCAGGCTCGGCGCGCCGAGGCGGGGCAGCACGCCCTCGCGCATGACGACGCGGCGCAAGGGACCGATCGTCGTCATGGCGAGGAGCCCGAGGCCGCGCAGGGCGTCCACCGGCAGGAGGCTGGTGAGAAGGCTGCGGTTGAGGGCGTCGACGGCGGTATTCCGCAAGCGCGCGTCGAGGTCACGTCCCCGGGTGAAGGCCGACAGCGCGGCGCGCGAGCCCGGGTCCCGCCCATCCTCCACCGCCCGCATCACCGCGTCGCGCAAGGACGCCGCGTCGCGCAAGCCGAGGTTCAGACCCTGCGCCCCGATGGGGGGGAAGACGTGGGCGGCCTCGCCGATCAGGGCGAGGCGGGCCGCGACCGGACTCGGCACGGACAGCCCCCGCATCGGCACCAGGCCGCGCGGGCCGTCGATGCGCATGGCGCCCAGCATCGCCTGGGCCTGATGCCCCACCGCCCCGGCGAGGGCCTCGTCGTCGAGGGCCGCCAGGCGCTTGGCCGGACTCTCGCCCATCACCCAGACCAGGCTCGAGCGGTGCCCGCCGGGCAGCGGCACGAGGGTGAACGGCCCCTGCCGGGTGTGGAACTCGGTGGAGACGTCACGGTGCGGCCGCGTATGGGCCAGGATCGTCGTGAGGGCGCTCTGCGGGTAGGTCCAGGTGCGCGGCACGATGCCGGCGGCCTCACGGACCTTCGAGCGCGCGCCGTCCGCCCCGGCCACGAGGCGGGCCGACAGGGTGGCGCCCCCCGCCAGGGTGATCGTGGCCGCGTCGGCGCCGGCGGCGAAGCCCGCGGCGTCTTCCTCGAACAGGGTGAGGTTGGCCGCCGCCCGCGCCTCGGCCCGCAGGCCCTCCACAAGGCGGGCGCTCTCGACGTTCCAGCCGAAGGCGTCGAGCCCGATCTCGGTGGCGACGAAGCGGGCCGGCGGCGGGCGGAACAGGCTGCCGGTGTCGTCGACGATGTGGAGTTCGGCCAACGGGCTCGCATGCGGCGCGATCGCCGCCCAGACCCCGAGGGCGTCGAGGAAGCGCACCGATCCGTCGAGGAGTGCCACCGTGCGCCCGTCGGCCACGGGGGCGTGCCGGCCGACCAGGGCTGTGGCGACGCCGTCGCGGGCGAGCGCCAGAGCGAGGCTCAGGCCCGCCGCGCCGGCTCCCACCACGGCGACCGCGAAAGGTTTGGATTTCGCGAAAGGCTCGGATTTCGGGGGAAGTGTCGCCACGGCTTCGCGGACTCCTGATCGGCATCGGGCCGAGCATCGGCCCGGGGCTTAGCGAAAGACCCTGACGCTTACAGAGGCGTGTCACCGCGCCGGTCAAGGCCGCGATGGTGCCGCAGGGGCGGGGCTTGTACCATCCGGCGCAAGGCCGTGACCATCGGCTGCCCGGAGGCCACCCCGATCATGAGCCTGTTCATCGCGCTGCTGGCGCTCGGCTTCCTGATGCTCGTCGCCTATCGCGGCTTCAGCGTCATCCTGTTCGCGCCCGTGGCCGCCCTGCTGGCGGTACTGCTCACCGATCCGTCGGCGGTGCTGCCGGTCTTCTCCGGCCTGTTCATGGAGAAGATGGTCGGCTTCGTGAAGCTGTACTTCCCGGTGTTCCTGCTCGGGGCGGTGTTCGGCAAGGTTATCGAGATGTCGGGCTTCTCCCGCTCCATCGTGACCGCGGTGATCGACCTCGTTGGCGCGCGGCGGGCCGTGCTCTCCATCGTGCTGGTGTGCAACCTGCTTACCTATGGCGGCGTCTCGCTCTTCGTGGTGGTCTTTGCGGTCTATCCCTTCGCGGCGGAGGCCTTCCGCCTCAGCGACATCCCCAAGCGCCTGATCCCCGGCACCATCGCGCTCGGGGCCTTCTCCTACACGATGGACGCGCTGCCCGGCACGCCGCAGATCCAGAACATCATCCCCACCACCTTCTTCGGCACCAACACCTGGGCCGCCCCCTGGCTCGGGCTGATCGGCGCGGCCTTCATCCTGGTGGTCGGCGTCGCCTATCTCGACCGGCGCATCGCCTCGGCCAAGCGTCAAGGCGAGGGCTACGGCACCGGCCACAGCAACGAGCCGCAGGTGATGGACGAGGCCGCCCGCGCCCACCCGGCCATCGCGCTCCTGCCGCTGATCGTGGTGGGGGTGTCGAACCTCGCCTTCACGGCCGCGATCCCGCGTCTCTACGGCCCCAAGGCCGAGACGGTTCTGGCCGGCCTCGACAAGCCCATCGTCACCGCGGTCTCCTCCGTGACCGCGATCTGGGCGGTGGAGCTGGCGCTGCTCGCCGGCATCCTCACCGTGCTGGTCTTCGCGTGGCGCCCGGTCTCGCAGGGCTTCGCCGAGGGCAGCCGCGCGGCGGTGGCGGGCTCGCTGCTGGCGGCGATGAACACCGCCTCCGAGTACGGCTTCGGCGCGGTGATCGCCGCGCTCCCGGGCTTCCTCGTCATCCGCGACGCCCTCTCGGCGATCCCCAACCCCCTGGTCAACGAGGCCGTGACGGTGACGGCGCTCGCCGGCATCACCGGCTCGGCGTCGGGCGGCATGAGCATCGCGCTGGCGGCCATGTCCTCCACCTTCATCGCGGCCGCGCAGGCCGCCAACATCCCCATGGAGGTGCTGCACCGGGTCGCCGCCATGGCGAGCGGCGGCATGGACACGCTCCCCCATAACGGCGCGGTCATCACCCTGCTGTCGGTGACGGGCCTGACCCATCGACAGGCCTATGCCGACGTCTTCGCCATCACGCTCCTGAAGACCGCGGCGGTGTTTCTGGTGATCGGCGTCTATTACCTCACCGGCCTCGTCTGAGCCGGAGTGCCGGCGCCCGCCTCCGACGCAACGCGCCGCAGGGCGAGACGGGGTGAACGGCCGGAGGCCCCTGTCCGGTGCGCCGCCGCACATGGCGCAGCCCGAGAGGGATGAGACCCTGCGGCATTGCCGGCGCACCGGGACCGTCTATGTCGCTGCTCATTGGGGTCGATGGACCCGGGCGGTGTCAACGACCGACCGGAGCCCCGTCGAAGATCATTCGAAGACCATTCGAAGACTTGCATTAGGGAACGACACGATGCCGAAGGCGATCCAAGTTCACGAGTACGGCGGCCCCGAGGTGATGCGCTACGAGGACGTGACCCTGCCGACACCGGGCCCTGGCCAGATCCACGTCCGCCAGACCGCCATCGGGGTCAACTTCATCGACATCTACTTCCGCTCGGGCGCCTACAAGGCGCCGCAGCTGCCCTTCACCCCCGGCAAGGAGGGGGCCGGCGTCGTCGTGGCCCTGGGCGAGGGCGTCACCGAGTTCCGGGTCGGCGAGCGGGTGGCCTACGGTTCGGCCGCCAGCACCTACGCGGAGGAGGTGGTGATCGAGGCGAGCGCCGCCGTGCATCTCGCTGACGGCGTCGACGACCAGACCGCCGCCGCCATGATGCTGAAGGGTCTCACCGCCGAGTACCTGCTGCACCGGACCTACGCGGTGAAGCCGGGCGACACCATCCTGTTCCACGCCGCCGCGGGCGGCGTCGGCCTCATCGCCTGCCAATGGGCCAAGCACATCGGCGCCACGGTCATCGGCACCGTCGGCTCCGCCGAGAAGGCCGAGCTCGCCCGCGCCAACGGCTGCGACCACGTGATCCTCTACCGCGACGAGGACTTCGCCGCGCGCGTCAAGGAGATCACGGGGGGCAAGGGCGTGCCGGTGGTCTATGACGGCGTCGGCAAGGACACCTTCCCGGCCTCCCTCGACTGTATCAGCCCCTTGGGGATGTTCGTCAGCTTCGGCTCGGCTTCCGGCCCGGTGGACGATTTCAGTCTGGCCCTGCTCGGCCAGAAGGGCTCGCTCTACGCCACCCGCCCGTCGCTCTTCGCCCATGCGAGCAAGCGCGAGACCCTCGACAGCATGGCCCGGAACCTGTTCTCGGTGGTGGCGAGCGGCGCGGTGAAGATCCCGGTCCACCACACGGCCAAGCTCGCGGACGTGCAGCAGGTCCATCGCGATCTTGCCGGCCGCAAGACCACCGGCGCCACGGTGATGATCCCGTGAGACCGACCGAGGGGGACGTCCTCCTCGTCATCGACCTGCAGGCGGACTTCCTGCCCGGCGGGGCGCTGGCCGTGCCGGACGGCGACGCGGTGATCGCGCCGATCAACCGCCTTCTCGGGCAGTTTCCGCACGCGGTCCTGACCCAGGACTGGCATCCGCCGGGGCACGTCTCGTTCGTGACGAGCCATCCCGGCCGGGCACCCTTCGAGACCGTGCCGCTGGCCTATGGCCCGCAGGTACTGTGGCCGGAGCATTGCGTGCAGGGCAGCGCCGGCGCGGAACTCGCGCCCACCTTGAATGCGGCGCGCGCCGAACTGGTGATCCGCAAGGGCCATCACCGCCACGTCGACAGCTACTCGGCCTTCCTGGAGGCCGACCGGCGCACGCCGACAGGGCTCGCCGGCTACCTGCGGGAGCGCGGTTTCACCCGCGTGGTCCTGTGCGGCCTCGCCACCGATTACTGCGTCGCCTGGAGCGCCCTCGACGCGCGGGCGGCGGGGTTCGAGGCCGTGGTGTTGGCGGACGCCGTGCGGGGGATCGACCGCGACGGCTCGGTGGCGCGGGCCTGGGCCGAGATGGCAGCGGCCGGGGTCGGACGGGCCATGAGTGGGACGTTCGGAAGAGGGTAGGGCGATTTCAGATGGCACCACTCCGTCATTCCGGGGCGCGTCAGCGGCGTGCAATCCAGAGCCGCCAACGGTGTAAAGTCTTGCACGACCTGCGTTTCTGGATCCCGGGCTCCGCTGCGCGGCCCCGGGATGACGCGGTGCTACGGGCGGGTTTCCGACGAGCAAATCGGCATCTGAGATAGCCCTGCCCTTGTGGGGGAGGGGCCAGGGGTGGGCCCGCTGGCCTCCGCAGCTTGGGGGGCACCCAATCACCCCCACTCCTAACCTCTCCCCACAAGGGGGGAGAGGGACGGGTCACGCTCCTACACCGCGCTCCCATAGAGGTCGTACGCATCCGCGCGCTCGATCTTCACGGTGACGATGTCGCCCACCCGCAGGGGGCGGCGTGACGTGATGTGGACGGTGCCGTCGATCTCGGGGGCGTCGTACTTCGAACGGCCCTTGGCGACGGTGCCGTCGGCCGCGTCGATGAGGACCGGCAGGCGCTTGCCGATGCGGGCCTTCTGCAGGCGGACGGAGACGGTCTGCTGCGCCTCCATGAAGCGGCGCTTGCGCTCGGCCTTCACCTCCGGCGGAACCGGGTCGCCGAGGCCGTTGGCCACCGCCCCGCCCACCGCCTCGAACTCGAAGCAGCCGACGCGCTCGAGCTTGGCTTCGCGAATCCAGGTCAGCAATTCCTCGAACTCGGCCTCGGTTTCGCCGGGGAAGCCGACGATGAAGGTCGAGCGGATGGCGAGATCGGGGCAGATCTCGCGCCAGCGCCGGATGCGCTCGAGCTGGCGTTCCTGGTTGCCGGGCCGGCGCATGCGGCGGAGCACGGACGGGCTCGCGTGCTGGAGCGGCATATCGAGGTAGGGCAGGATCTTGCCCTCGGCCATGAGCGGGATGACCTCGTCCACGTGCGGATAGGGATAGACATAGTGCATCCGCACCCAGGCCCCGAGCGTGCCGAGTTCGGCGGCCAGATCATAGAACTTCGCCCGCACCTCCCGGTCGCGCCAGAGGCTCGAGGCGTAGCGGATGTCGACGCCGTAGGCGGAGGTGTCCTGCGAGACCACCAGCAGTTCCTTGACGCCGGCCTTCACCAGCTTCTCGGCCTCGCGCAGCACGTCGCCGGCCGGCCGGCTGACGAGATCGCCGCGCAGGGACGGGATGATGCAGAAGGTGCAGCGATTGTTGCAGCCCTCGGAAATCTTCAGGTAGGCGTAGTGGCGCGGCGTCAGCTTCACGCCCTGCGGCGGCACGAGATCTAGGAACGGGTCGTGCGCCGGGGGCACCGCCTCGTGCACCGCCGCCACCACCGATTCGTAGGCCTGCGGCCCGGTGACCGCGAGCAGGTTCGGATACTTTTCGCGGATTTCCTCGGGCTGGGCGCCCATGCAGCCGGTCACGATGACGCGGCCGTTCTCCGCCATGGCCTCGCCGATGGCCGAGAGCGACTCGGCCTTGGCCGAATCGAGAAAGCCGCAGGTGTTGACGATGACGACGTCCGCGCCGTCATGCCGCCGGGCGAGCTCGTAGCCCTCCGCCCGCAGGTGCGTGAGGATGCGCTCGGAATCCACCAGCGCCTTGGGGCAGCCGAGGGAGACGAAGGAGATTTTCGGCGCCGCCTTGGCGGGGGCCGGCGGCAGGAGGGATGCGGTCATGGATGCTCGTCGGGCCGGATCGGCTTCTGAAACCGGATCGGCCGTGGAATCGGGGGAGGGCGGGACAAAGAGGTTGACAGCCCTATAACGGGATTCGCGCGCCCAAGCGAGCCAGGCCGCGCCGAGCCATGCGCGGATCGCGCTTTTGCCACGGCATCGCGCATGCCACCTGTGCATGATACCGCAAGCCGCGACGGATGCTTCGGCCCCAGTTCCTCAGTCCGGGTTCTTCACTTCGAGTTCTTCAATTCGAGTTCTTCGGCCCACCGGGATCGTCCGTCCGCGGCGTCCCCGAACCTTCGAGTCATCATGTGGATTGCTGACCTCCCGTTCGTCGAGCCGGTCGCGGCGGCCGAGGCCCTGGGCGCCCTCCCGGGCCTCGCCTTCCTCGACAGCGCCATGCACCACGACACGCTCGGCCGGACCTCGACCCTGGCGGCGGACCCGTTCGGGCGCTTCCGGTTCCGCGATGGCGTCGCCACGCTCGACGGACGGACGGTGCCGGGCAGCGGTCTCGCGGCGCTGCGGGCTTGCCTCGCGCCCTACCGCACGGCACCCGACCCCGATCTCCCGGCCTTCGCCGGCGGCGCGATCGGCTATGTCGCCTATGATTTCGGGGCGGCCCTGGAGCGGGTGGCGCCTCCGGCCCGCCGGGCGGGCCTCTGCGATGACATCGCCTTCAATCTCTACGACACGGTGCTGAGCCTCGACCACGCGACCGGGCGCTGCCGGCTCCTCGCCACGGGCTTTCCCGAAACCGAGCCGGCCGCGCGCGAGGCCCGCGCTCAGTCCCGACTGGCCCAATTCACTAGCCTGCTGGAGCGCGCGCGCCCGAGCCCGGAACCTCCGGCGCAGGGGCCGCTGGCCTGGCGCTCGAACTTCACCCGTCCGGCCTACGAGGCGGCGGTGGAGCGGGTGCGCGACTACATCCGGGCCGGCGACATCTACCAGGCCAACATCGCCCAGCGCTTCGAGACCGACCTGCCGGAGGGCTTCGACTCCTTCGCCCTCTACCGACGCCTGCGCGCCACCAACCCGGCGACCTTCGGTGCCTATCTCGACTTCGAGGGGCTGCGGGTCGCCTCCAGCAGCCCCGAGCGCTTCATCCAGCTCAAGGGGCGGGCGATCGAGACCCGGCCAATCAAGGGGACGGTCCGCCGCGTCCCCGATCCGCAAGAGGATGCACGCCTCGGGGAAGCCCTCCAGGCCAATGCCAAGGAGCGGGCCGAAAACATCATGATCGTCGACCTGCTGCGCAACGACCTGTCGCGCATTTGCGAACCCCACAGCGTGCAGGTGCCGGTGCTGTGCGGGCTCGAATCCTACGCGTCCGTCCACCATCTCGTGTCGGTGGTCACCGGAACCCTGAAAGCCGACATGGACGCCCTCGACCTGATCGCCGCCACCTTCCCGGGCGGCTCGATCACCGGCGCGCCGAAGCTGCGCGCCATGGACATCATCACGGACATCGAGGGCGACGCGCGCGAACTCTATTGCGGCGCCATCGGCGCGTTGGGCTTCACCGGCGACCTCGACACCGCCATCGCCATCCGGACCGTGTTCATGAACGACCGCACGGCCGTGCTGCAGGCCGGCGGCGGCGTCACCCTGTTGTCCGAGCCGGGGCCCGAATACGAGGAGACCCTGACCAAGGCCGCGCGGGTGTTCCAAGCCTTTGAACCGGACGCCTTCGAACCGGACGCCTTCGTACCGCACGCTTGCGAACCGGATGCCCAGTCCGGGGCGGGGAGGGCGCCGTGATCCTCGTCATCGACAATTACGACAGCTTCGTCTTCAACGTGGTGCGCTACTTCGAGGAACTGGGCGAAACCGTGCGGGTGGCGCGCAACGACGCCCTCGACGTCGCCGGCATCCGTGCCCTCGACCCCGCCGCGATCGTGATCTCGCCCGGTCCCTGCACGCCGGCGGAGGCGGGCATCTCGCTGCCCGCCATCCGTGAACTCTCCGGGGCGGTGCCGCTGCTCGGCGTCTGCCTCGGCCACCAGGCCATCGGGGCGGCTTTCGGCGGCCGGGTGGCGCGCGCCGGGCGCCCCCTGCACGGGCAGGCCACGCCGATCCGCCACGACGGGGCCGGTCTGTTCACCGGACTGCCCGACCCGATGCAGGTCGGGCGCTACCACTCGCTGATCGTGGCGCCGGAGCCCGGCATGGCCGACCGGCTCAGCATCGACGCGGTCTCGACCGAAGGGGAGGTGATGGCCCTGTCGCACCGGACCCACCCGACCTGGGGCGTGCAGTTCCATCCGGAATCGGTGCTGACCGAGAACGGCCATGCCGTCTTCGCCAATTTCCTGCGCCTCGCCCGGGATTGGCGCGCGACCCGGGATCTGCCGGCTGCGACCGATGCTGTGGTTTGACGGACGACTCACCGAGGGGCCGGTGTCCTTCGACCTCGCCGACCGGGGCCTGACCCTCGGAGACGGGGTGTTCGACACGGCGCTGGCCCGGAGCGGCCGCATCCTGTTCGAGGCCGCGCACGTGGCCCGCCTCGCCGCCGCGACGGCGATGCTGGGCTTTCCCGTGGCGCCCGCGCACATCGCGGCAGCGATGATTTCGCTCGCGGCGGAAATGGGGCGGGTCCACCCCCTGGCGGCGATCCGCACCACCGTGACCCGCGGCTCCGGCCCGCGTGGGCTCGGCCCCCCGGCCGAACCCCGGCCGGTGCTGTGGGCGAGCGCCGCCCCGGTGGGAGACGCCCTCGCCTTCGCGCCGCTGACCCTCCACGCGACGGGCATCCGCCGCAACGAGACCTCGCCGGCCGCGAGCCTGAAGACGCTCGGCTATCTCGACGCGGTGCTGGCGGCGGGCGCGGCGCGGGCGGCGGGCTTCGACGAGGCCCTGTTCCGCAACACGCAAGGGCGCGTCGCCTGCGCGGGCACCGCCAACCTGTTCGCGGTGCTCGACGCCACTCTCGTCACCCCGCCTCTCTCGGACGGCGTCCTGCCCGGCATCCTGAGGGCCGAGATTCTGTCGCGGGCCCAACGCCTCGGCCTGCCCACCGCCGAACGGAGTTTCGACCTCGACGCCCTGCACGCCGCCGAGGCGGTGTTCCTCACCAATTCCCTGCGCGGTCTCGCCCCCGTGACGGCCATCGACGCCACCGCCTTCGCCAGCGCGGGTCACCCGCTGGTGACGGCCCTGGTCGACGACCTGCGCGGGGACTTCACCCCGTGACGGTGTCCCGGCTGTGGTGGCGCCTGCCGCTGATGGCGGCCTATGGCTTCATCGGCGTGGTCCACCTCGCCGCCCCCGACGCGTTCCTGCCGATCATGCCGGCTTGGGTGCCGGAGCCTCGGCTCACCGTGATCGTCACCGGCCTGTGCGAACTCGCCGGGGTGCTCGGCCTCGCCTATCCGCCGACCCGGCGCTGGGCCGCGATCGGGCTGGCCCTCTACGCCGTCTGCGTCTTCCCGGCCAACCTCAAGCATGCGCTGGAGGGCATCGTCGTGCCGGGCCTGCCCGACAGCTGGTGGTATCACGGCCCCCGGCTGGCGTTTCAGCCGGTCTTCGTCTGGTGGGCGCTCTATGCCGGCAGAGTCATCGACTGGCCGTTCCGCCAATCCTCGGTCAGCCCGTCTCCGACATCTTGACCTCCGACATCTTGACCGCCCGCCAGGCCGCCTCCATCGCGTCGAGATCGCAGTCGGAGAGGCCCGAGCCTTGAGCCTCCAGGATCGCCGCCATGGCGGTGAAGCGGCGCGCGAATTTCATATTCCCTTCTCGTAAGGAATATTCCGGATCGATTCCGAGGTGGCGGGCGAGGTTCGCGACCGAGAACAGCAGGTCACCGAGTTCCTCCGCCACCGCCGCCCGGGTGCCGTGGACCATGGCGTCGGCGACCTCGTCGATCTCCTCGCGCACTTTCAGCACCACCTGGGCCGGATCGCTCCAGTCGAAGCCGTAGGTCGCCGCCTTGGCGGAGAGCTTGTGGGCGCGGGTCAGGGCGGGGAGGGGCAGCGGAATGCCGGCGAGCGGGCCCGTCTCCTGCGGAGGCTTGGCCCGGCGCTCTTCGGCCTTGATCGCCTCCCATTGCCGCGCCACCGCCCCTGGGTCGCGCCGGGGCGAGCCCTTCGGCAGCAGAGTTCCGTCCGGCGCGAATACGTGCGGGTGGCGCCGGACCATCTTCTCCACCACCGCCCGAACCACGTCCGGGAAGGCGAACAGCCCGGTCTCCTCGGCAATGCGGGCGTGGAAGACCACCTGGAGCAGCAGGTCGCCGAGCTCGTCGCGCAGGTCGTCCGTGTCGCCCCGCGCGATGGCGTCGACGACCTCGTAGGCCTCCTCCACGGTGTAGGGGGCGATGCTGGCAAAATCCTGGGCCACGTCCCAGGCACAGCCGACCTCCGGGTCGCGCAAGGTCGCCATCAGGGCCAGCAGATCCTCGATCTTCACCACGTCTTCTCCGCCCATCGGTGTCGGTCCGATCCCTGTAGCGGATTGCGGGCCAACCGGTGAGGCTGGGGATGGTGGCGGGAGAAGCGGTGTTGTCTTCCCCAAATTCCCTTGAAAAAGCCTTGGCCGGGCGCGTGTTCGTTCTTCCGAACGGGCGTCTCGACCCTTAGGAAAGGTATCAGTAAGAGATTCTCAGAGAGTCATTTCTGAGAGTTATATGGAGGGCCGAAAAACCCTGCCGGACTGAGGACTTATGGGTGGTTCGCGTATCGAACTCTGCGCAGGGTCGTATCGAACTCTGCGTGCCGCCGTATCGGATTCGGCGGTAGAATTCGGGTCGCGCGTATCCGAGTCTGCGTGAACCCGTATCGGGTTCGGCGTGGATAAGTCCTCCCGCCGGTGAACTCTGGGGATTGTGCCGAATCCAGTCCCGTATCGAACTCTGCGTCAGCGTCTGCGCGCCGGATGCGGCCTGCGGATCGACGGCAATTTTTCCCGTTCCGGCCGGTGGATAGCCGGGATGATTCCCACTTGCGGCGCTTGCCGCCGAGACTCCGCCGCGGGGAATCGGGCATGGTCGGCGCATCGCGGTCCGGGACTCACTGTCGGGATCATGGGCCAGGATCGATCGGGGCGGGGTCTGTTGGGGATCGAGGACACATTGGCGGGCATCCGCGACGCCGACCTCCTCGCCGAGGTCGAGGCGGCGCGCGGCAGCTTCCTATTCGCCACGATCGCGGAGACCATCCTGCACCGGCAGCGGGCCCGGGATGCGGAGGTTGCCGCGCGCGGAGCCGTGGCCGGGCGACGCCAGGCCATGGGCCGCGACCAGCGCCGCCGCGATGCCATCCGGGAGGTGATCGAGACTGAGCCAACCGGCCCGGAGAACCTGCAGCACATCCACTCGGTGCTGGCCCTATGCGGCCTGCCCTATCGCGACCCCGGTGACGCCCGCGAGTTCTTCCGCGAGTACGGACGGAATTCCTTGAGCCTGCTGGCGGGGCGCCTCAAGAACCCGGCCACCGGCGAGATGGAGTTCCAGGGCCTGCCCTACGGCCCCAAGGCCCGCCTCGTGCTGCTGCACCTCTGCACCGAGGCGGTGCGCCAACGCAGCCCGACCATCGCGGTGGCCGACAGCCTGTCGGGCTTCATGAAGGAGATGGGATTCGCCGTCACCGGCGGCGAACGTGGCACCATCCGGCAGTTCAAGGAGCAGCTCGCGCGGCTGGCCGCCTGCACCCTGCAGATCGGCCTCTGGGACGGGGCGGGCAGCGCCAGCACCCTCAACGTGCCGCCCTTCCGCCAGCTCGACCTCTGGCTGCCCCAGGGGGCCGACGGAGTTGTCTGGCAGAAGAGCGTGCAGTTCCACCAGGATTTCTACGACAACCTGATCCAGCACGCCCTGCCGGTGGACATCCGCGCGGCCCGGGCCTTCTCGGGCTCGGCGCGCAAGCTCGACCTGCTGTTCTGGGTCGGCTACCGCCTGCGCGCCCTGCAGCGCCCCTTACGCCTCACCTGGGACAACCTGCACAGGCAGTTCGGCGCCGACAACGCCAGCATCCGCAGCTTCCGGCAGGCCTTCAAGGCGGATCTCGCCCATCTGCAGGAGGTGTTTCCGAAGCTGCCGATCCGCCTCGACGATACCGGCATGCTGCTCCAGCCCGCCGACCCGAGCGCCCTTCTGATCCCGCCGCGCGGGACGAAGCTGCCGCGCGGCGCCAAGCCAGCAAGCAGAGCCGCAGCGACGGGCTAAGTCCGTATTCCCTCTTTACAGAAGGAATATACGGCAGGAGAGGACTTGCGACGCAGCCTGCCATAGGGAATAGGATCTGGAATACGGAGTTGCCGCGGCAACACACGGAATATTCCAAGGGGATCCGATGTTTCTGTCCGAAGCCGAAGCGGAAGCCGCCCTAGGGGATCTGCGCCGCCGCCGCGACGAACTCGACCGCGCCATCGCCGACCACCAGCTCTACCTCGAACTCGGCCGGCGCCTGCGGCCGATCGGCCCGGCGCCCGCCGCTGCACCGCAGGCGCCTCCACTCGGCGCCTGGGCTGCTCCGGGCCACTCGTCCGCCGCGGCGGAACCGGCCTCCATGCCAGGGCAGGCCTTCGTTGCAGAAGACGACTTCGTTGCAGGAGACGACTTCGCTGCAGGAGACGACGTGGCGCCGGGCTCGATCTCGGGTCCCGGGCCGGTCGAGCCCGCACGCGCCGGCGACGATCTCGTGGCGGCGCGCCGGCACGGACGCGCGCTCGTCGCGGCGGCCGTCAACCTGCTGCACGAGGCCGGCCGGCCTCTCCATGCCGGCGAGATCTGGCAGGGCCTCACCGGCCTCGGCTTCGAGATTCCGGGCCACGACCCGGTGGCGGCCCTCAACACCCGTCTGTGGAAGCGCGCAGGCCCGGGCGGCCCGCTGAAGCGCCTCGGCGAGGCGGTCTATGCCCCGGCCGAAGAGGACGAGGATCTGGGCTGAGCCGCGCCCCGGCATGGGGCAGGGTGACGGGGCGAGGGGGGGCCGCCTTCGCGGCCTTCGAACGAGGCTCCGTGCCGATCGGCCGGCTCCTTGGATCAGCGGGAACGCCGTCGGCCGGCTGCGCCGGACGCGTTCGATCCTGGGCCGGCGGAGGCGTGAACATCCGGCACCTTGCGTCATCCGGATCCTGGGCTTGGCTGCGCGGATTCGGCATGACGGGGACTGGAAGCGAGGTTCCGGTTCGGCGCACCGCCTCTGCGATCCCATCACACCCCTAAAAAATCACTCCGGCAGGGCGAACACGGTGAGCTGCCCGCCGAGCGCCGTGTAGCGCGACAGCGCGGCGTAGCCGCCGACCGCGCCGGCGCCGTCATTCGGATCGGTGAGGCCGGCCGCCAGTCCGATGCCGGCCCAGCCGCCGATTCCGGAGAGCACGGCGACGTATTGCCGGCCCTTGTGCAGGTAGGTGGTGACGTTGCCGACGATGCCGGACGGCGTCTTGAAGCGGTAGAGTTCGCGGCCGTCCCGCGCGTCGACGGCCTTGAGATAGCCCTCGAGGGTTCCGTAGAACACGACATCCCCGGCGGTGGCGAGCACGCCCGACCAGACCGAGAACGGCTCGGGAATGGTCCAGCGGATCGCCCCAGCGACCCCGTCCCAGGCGGTGAGGGTGCCGGTGCGGGGATCGTCGGGGGCCGGGTGCAGACTCACGGTGGCACCCACATAGGGCAGGCCGGGGGTGTAGGAGACCCGGAACGGCTCGTAATCCATGCAGATGTGGTTGGTCGGCACGTAGAACAGCCGCGTCCGGGGCGAGTAGGCCGCCGGCTGCTGGTTCTTGGCCCCGATGGCACCGGGGCAGATGCCCGTGGTGGTCTCGTCCTCGCCGGTGGCCTCGGGGGCATGGCGCGGATCGAGCACCGGGCGCCCGTAGCTTGGCGAGGTCGCGTCGAGGTCGATCTGCGTCGCCCAGTTCACCGCGGGGTCGAATTTCTGCGCCACCAGGAGTTCGCCGGTGGCGCGGTCCAGGGTGTAGCCGAAGCCGTTGCGATCGAAATGGGTGAGGAGCGGGCGGGTGGCGCCGCCGAATGCTTGGTCGGTCAGGATCATCTCGTTGACGCCGTCATAGTCCCACTGGTCGTGGGGCGTCATCTGGTAGAGCCAGCGGGCGATGCCCGTATCGGGATTCCGCGCCACGATCGACGTCGCCCAGCGGTTGTCGCCGGGGCGCTGCGCCGGGTTCCAGGTCGAGGGATTGCCGGTGCCGTAATAGACGAGGTCGAGGGCGGCATCGTAGGCGAACCAGCCCCAGGCGCAGCCGCCGCCGGTCTTCCACTGGTCGCCTTCCCAGGTCTTCAGGGAGGAATCGCGGCCGATGGGCTTGCCGAGCGACGTGGTCCGTTCGGGGTCGACCCGCATCTGTTCGTCGGTGCCCGTGGCGGTGGCGCGCCAGAGCCGGTCCCCGGTCTTCGCATCGTAAGCGGTGACGTGGCACTGGACCCCGAACTCGCCGCCCGAGAGGCCGACCAGGATCTTGCCCTTCACCGGCAGCACGGCGGCGGTGTTGGTCTCGCCCCGGGCCGGGTCGCCGTTCTTCACCGACCAGTTCACCCGGCCGGTCTTCGCATCGAGGGAGACCAGGGTGGTGTCGGCCTGCTGCAGGACGAGGGCGCCGTCCGCGTAGGCGAGGCCCCGGTGGACCGTGTCGCAGCACAGCAGGGCCGAGACCGCCGGGTCCTGCTTCGGTTCGTAGCGCCAGAGAATGCGGCCCTCGTGGTCGAGGTCCAGGGCCGTGACGGTGTTGGGAAAGGGGGTGTGGACGTACATCACCCCGTCGACCACCAGGGGCGCACCCTCGTGGCCGCGCAGGATGCCGGTGGAGTAGGTCCAGGCGACCTGAAGCCGGCCGACATTGGCGGCTTTGATCCGGTCGAGGTCCGCGTAGCGGGTGTTGGCCGCGTCGATCGTCGGCAGCACCGTCTGGGCCGCGGCGGGACCCGGAAAGGCGTCCGCCAGCAGGACGAGCAGGAGGAGGGCGCGCATGGGACTCCCGGTTGCGAAGGGGCGGAGACGTCCCCTCCCCGTGCCACAGCCGGGGGCCGAAGCGAAGGGACCGGCAAGCGCGTGGGCCGGGGTGCGGGGGCCGGGCGGCCCGGCCCCCTCGAACCGATCCTAGAAGTAAGGCCCGAACGGCGGACGCGGGCGATAATATCCGTAGCGCGGTCCGTAGAACGGCCGGGGGCTGTAGAACGGCCGGGGGCTGTAGAACGGACGCGGACGATAATAGCCGTAGGGGCGGTACATCGGCCGGCAATAGCCGAACCGGTTCGGGATGAAGCCGGGGCCGCAGCCATAGGCGACGGTCTCGACGGCGGCGCCCGC
Source organism: Methylobacterium sp. 37f (assembly GCF_023093475.1). NCBI lineage: Bacteria > Pseudomonadati > Pseudomonadota > Alphaproteobacteria > Hyphomicrobiales > Methylobacteriaceae > Methylobacterium > Methylobacterium sp. 37f. Next base: position 47,637 of record NZ_JAGHKN010000024.1, on the reverse strand, counting down.
CAGCGTCCCGGCAGAGGCAGGGGCGATGGGCGCGGCCTGGGCGACCGGGGCGAGGCCAACGGTCCCGCCGAGCCCGAGCGCCGCAGCGAGCATCGTGCGGGCAAGCATTGTACGAGCGAGAATCGGGTGAGTCAGCGATTTCACGGACATGACGCCATGACCTTCTGCTGGTGTGACCTTTGCTGTTCTTGATCTTCCGGCTTCTCGAAGGCCGCGGGACTATCGCGAAGCTACAGACCCTCCTGACGCCGGAAGAGCTTCATCCTGCCGGAAGGTTGCTGAACGCTCGCTGACGGGGCGCGGTTCACCGGGCCGCAACGGGGCTGGCGGTGCCGGGCCGCGCGGCCCAGCGCAGGATGCGCCGGCGGGCGGGCTCCTCGAGGCCGAGATGCAGGGCGAGGCTGAGCGCGAAGCTGAGCGCGGTGGCGAGCCCCGCCCCGAGCCAGGGCGCGGCGGCAAGCCGGCCCCCGAGGGCGATCCGGTCGAGGCTGTTCACCAGGGCATAGGCCGGGACGTGGATGAGGTAGAGGGCGAAGGAGATCCGGCCCAGGAACACGAAGGCGGGCGCCACCAGGGGGCCGGAGCGGATCTGCGCGCCGGCCAGGATCAGGGGCGCCCAGGCCAGGGCGGTCAGCCCGTTGTGCAGCAGCACCTCGGGCAGGATGGGTGCCGCTGCAACGAGGCCAAAGGCGGCCACCGCCGCGCTCCCGAGGAGGGCGGCCGTCGGGATGCGCCGGCGGGTCCAGGCCACGTAGAGGAGGAGCCCGGCGACGAATTCCGGCAGGCGCAGCAGGGGATTGTACTTGATCGCCTGGGCCAGCAGCACCGGTCCCGGTCCCCCCGCCTCGGGCCCGATCAGCGACACGCCGGGGGCGTAATGCGCGAAGGCGAGGCCGGCTCCGCCGGTCAGGACGATCCAGGCGCCGAGGGTCAGGCGCGCGATGCGGCCCGGCGCGCCGAGCACCAGGGGCAGCAGGGCGGGAAACAGCGCGTAGAAGAACAGCTCCACCGAGACCGACCAGCTCGGGCAGTCGAGGGCGCAGGCCGCGCCCGGCACCCAGGCGTGGAGACCGAGCGGTGCCAGGACCGCGCTCGCGGCCATCAGCCCCTGCAGCGGCGGGGCCGACTTGGCGACCCAGCTGACGAACCAGGGCAGGGCCAGTACGAGGGCCAGCAGGTAGACCGGCATGACCCGGGCCACCCGCGCCCAACGGAAGCGAACGCGGGCGGCCCGGTCGCGGAGGTCTACGGCGCTGTAGGTGTAGGCCAGGATGAAGCCCGAGAGCAGGAAGAAGAAGGTCACGCCGGAATATCCGAGGCGGATCGGGGCCGGCACCGCGGCGTCGGCGAAGAACGCGCCCGCATAGTGGAAGGCCAGCACGAAGGCGGCGGCCACGAAGCGCAGGGCGGTGAGTGCCGGCAGCGGCGTCACCGGCGGATGGGCCTGAGACGGGCGCGGGCCGCTCACCGCGGCCGGCTCCCGACCACCCGTCCGGCGGCCCCGAAGCGCAGGCCGAGGACCGAGAGGGCGAGCAGGAAGAACAGCGCGTTGGTGGCCTGGTAGAACACCGATTCGAACACCCCCACCATCAGGCCGAACAGCCAGATCCGCAGGAACAGCAGCCGCAGCGGGTCGAGGGCGGACCCTGCGCCGTCCTGGCGCTGGGCCTGAAGATCCGAGACCGGCGCCAGAATCATCCACCACACCGTGAGGGCGAGGCCGGGCAGGCCGCTCTCCAGGGCGGTGTTGAGGTAGCCGTCATGGGCGTCGGTGGCGCGGTTGACCCAGGTCGTTGCATCGCCGCCGCCGCCGTAGAACACGCTTTCCCAGAAGGCCCCGTAGCCGAAGCCGGTCAGCGGCTTCTTGGCGATGTTGTCGAGGGCGAAGCTCCAGATCTCGGTGCGGCCGGTATAGGTCGGGTCGGCGGCGAGGCTCGCGACCAGCGCTCCGACGCCCGGCACCATCACCGAGCCCACCGTGAGCACCAGCAGCAGCGCCAGGGGCCCGAGGAGCACCAGCCGGCGCCAGGCGCCCGAGGCGGAGCGGGTGCAGGCCCAGGTCAGACCGAGCACCGCCGGGGTCATGACCATCGAGGTCTTGGCGTTGGTAAAGACGAGAAACACGCCCGCCAGCACCACCACGGTGGTGCCGAGGATGCGCTGGCCCATCGCGGCCCAGAACAACCCGACGATGATGAACAGGCTCATGGCCGCGCCGGCGCCGTTCTTGTGCGCGAAGACGCCGCGCCAGCTCCCCGCGTGTTCGGGCTCGATCAGGTCGAGGGCGGTGTGCATCGCGCGCTCGGGCACCACCACGAGGCCAAGGTAGCAGAGCGCCAGCACCAGGAGCACGCTGCCGCCGAGGGCCTGGGCGAACTGGCGCGCGTCGCGGGCGAGCACCAGCACGCTCACCACCCCGCCGAACATGATGACGAGGGAGATCAGGCGCCGTGCCGAGACGGCGGGCTCGATGGAGAGGGCGGTGGAGACGCCGATCCAGCCCAGCGTCGCCAGGATCGGCAGGGTGGCCAGTGGCCGCAGGGCCTCCCGCCCGCGCCAGGCCAGCACGGCCACGGCGAGTCCGCCCATCGCCAGATACAGCACTTGGTTGACGATGTTGCCGCCGGCCCGCGAGGCCGCGTTCTCGGCCGCCGTCCCGTCGAGGAACGGATCGGCCCCGATCAGCACGATCAGCAGGATCACGCCCATCGCCCCGATGCGCAGGGCATCGGGGAGATCCGCCCGCGCCTGCGCACCCGCGTCGGTGGCAATGCCCGTCGTCATGGTCCACTCCCGCGCTCGAAGGCCGGCAAAGACCCGCACTCTAGGGCCGCCGGTGCCGCCTGATAGGCGCGCAGAATACGTTTAAGAACCACGAAGGCCGTCTCCGTCTGCCCTCAAGGCTTGGGTTTCGGCCACGCGACGATGTCGGGCGCTCCGCTGATCGCCGCTACGATGCGCTCGCGCTCGGCCCGGCCGGCGGCGAGGCGGGCGCGTGTCGCCGCGAGGACGGCGGGACTGGCGGTGGCGGGCGTGCCCGACGCCAAAGGCGGCGCCGGCGCGTATTCGAGGCCGAGCTGGATCGCTTCCGCCTCCGGTCGGCCGGCGATCTCGGCCGCCAGTGTCAGGGCGAAGTCGATGCCGGCGGTCACTCCGCCCCCGGTGAGGAGGTTGCCGTCGCGCACCACCCGCTCGGCCACCGGGATCGCCCCGAAGGCCGCCAGGAGGTCGAGGCTGGCCCAGTGGGTGGTGGCGCGCCGGCCCCGCAGCAGCCCGGCTGCCCCGAGCACCAGGGCGCCGGTGCAGACGGACGTGACGTAGCGGGCGCGCGCCGCCTGCGCCCGCACGAAGGCGAGGACCGAAGCATCCTGCATCAGCGCATTCACCCCGATCCCGCCCGGGATGCAGAGCACGTCGAGCTGGGGGCAATCGTCGACCGTGTGCGTCGGGGTGAGCACGAGACCGGTGGAGCTGGTGACCGGCCCCGGGCCGGTGGCCACGAGGCGAACCCGGGCGTCCGGAATCCCGACGAACACCTCGTAGGGCGCGGTGAGGTCGAGCTGCTGGACGTTCGGGAAGGTGAGGAGGCCGATTTCGAGGGGCATCGCGGCAGAACTCCGGGTGTCTGGACAGGACGACCCTACTCGGCCAGGCTCCGGCCGAAATGACCAAAACCCCTCGTTTTCTGCCAGGGCGCAGCGCGGATGGTCCCCGCCGCGTCGAGATCCTGGCCTTCCGGGATGTCCAGCTCCTCGACGTGGCGGGGCCGCTCCAGGTCTTCGCCACGGCGAACGACCTCGCAGGCCCTGGCCCCGCGCCCTACGCCCTGCACGTGGTCGCGGCGGGCGGCGGCCAGCTCCGCAGCTCGGCCGGTCTCGGCCTCGCGATGGAGCCGCTTCCGTCCGCGGACCAGCCCGTCGACACCCTCGTGGTGGCGGGCGGGCGCGGCGTCGCCGGGGCGGTCGCGGGGGACCTGCCCGCCTGGGTCGCCGCCCGGGTGCCTCGGGCCCGGCGGGTGGCCTCGGTCTGCACCGGCGCCTTCCTGCTCGGGGCGGCCGGCCTCCTCGACGGGCGTCGGGCCGTGACCCACTGGACCCGCTGCGCCGAACTGGCGCGGCGCCACCCGGAGGCCCGGGTCGAGCCCGACCCCATCTTCATCCGGGACGGCGCGGTCTGGACCTCCGCCGGGGTGACGGCGGGCATCGACCTGGCGCTCGCCCTGGTGGAGGCGGATCTCGGCCGGGATGCGGCTTTGGCGGTCGCCCGGCACCTCGTGGTCTTCCTCAAGCGTCCGGGCGGCCAGTCCCAGTTCAGCACCGTCCTGGCGCTGCAATCCGGCGGCACGCGCTTCGAGGGGCTCCACGCCTGGATCGCCGACCACCTGTCCGAGGACCTGACCGTCCCGCGCCTGGCCGAGGCGGCCGGCATGAGCCCGCGCGGCTTTGCCCGCCATTATCGCGCGGCCACGGGGCTGACCCCCGCCCGCGCCCTTGAGCGCCAGCGCGTCGAGGCGGCCCGGCGGCTCCTGGCCGAGACCGCGCTCCCGCTGAAGCGGGTCGCGGAGCGCTGCGGCTTCGGCTCGGAGGAGACATTGCGGCGCAGCTTCCTGCGCCACGTGGCGGTGGCGCCCGCCTCCTACCGGCAGCGGTTCCGCGACGATGGGGAGGGGATGCCGGACGGCCGGCCCGAGGCGCCTGAGATTTGACATTCCCGGCCGCATCATCGACACCGCCGGCCGTCGCGGCATCGACCGGAACCACGGGCCGAGCGCCGGTCCGGAGCCGCGTATGTCCCCCCTGACGGCCCATCCTTCCGCATGACCGAGCGCGCCACCGTGCCTCCCCCGGCCCGCGGCCACGCCGTCGCGTTCCCGGACACCCTCCTGGCCGCTGCGACCCGGAGCCATGCCTGGGCCTGCGCCCTCCTGATCGCCCTCTGCCTCGTCTGCTTCCTGCCGGGCCTCGCCTCGCTCCAGCCCATGGACCGCGACGAGCCGCGCTTCGCCCAGGCGTCGAAGCAGATGCTCGAGACCGGCGACCTCGTCGACATCCGCTTCCAGGCGGAGGCCCGGCACAAGAAGCCGGTGGGCATCTACTGGGCGCAGGCGGCCGTCGTCGGCGCCGCCGAGGCGCTCGGCGTGCCGGACGCCCGCACCACCATCGGCCTCTACCGCATCCCGTCGCTGCTCGGCGCCATCGGGGCGGTGCTCCTCACCTACTGGTCGGCCCTGATCTTCCTGCCCCGGCGGGGGGCCTTTCTCGCCGCGGCCCTGTTCGGGGCCTGCGTCGTGCTCTCGGCCGAGGCGCGCCTCGCCAAGACCGATGCGCTCCTCTGTGCCTGCGCGGTGGCGAGCTTCGGCGGTCTCGCTCGCGCCTGGCTCCGGCGCGACCGCGCGTCCGGCCCCCTCGACACCGCCACGGTGCTGACCTTCTGGCTCGGCCTCGCCCTCGGCATCCTGATCAAGGGGCCGATGGTGCCGCTGTTCTGCGGCCTGCCGGCCCTGGTCCTCTCCGTCCGGTCGGGCTCCGGCCGCTGGCTCGGCGCCCTGCGGCCCGGCCTCGGCCTGCCCCTCACCCTGCTGATCGTGGCGCCCTGGTTCGCCGCCATCACCTGGAAGAGCGGCGGCGCCTTCTACGGGGAGGCGGTGGGCCACGACATGCTGAGCAAGGTCCAGGGCGGCTCGGAGAAGCACTTCGCCCCGCCCGGCGCCTACCTCGTGGCGTTCTTCGGCACGTTCTGGCCGGGGGCGGCCTTCGCGGCGCTCAGCGCGCCGTTTGCCTGGGGCTACCGGCGCGAGCCCGCCATCGCCTTCCTGCTCGCCTGGATCGTGCCGACCTGGATCCTGTTCGAGATCGTGCCGACCAAGCTGCCCCACTACGTGCTGCCGCTGATGCCGGCCATCGCCATCCTCACCGTGCGGGCGCTCGCCGCCGGCGCGCTGCACCCCGAGCGTCGGGGCGCGCGCCTCACCGCCGGGCTCGTGGTGCTGATTCCCGTCGGACTCACCCTCGGGCTCTCGGCCTTCGCCTTCACCTACGACCGGACCCTGCCCTGGGCCGGGCTGCCGCTGCTGCTCGGCGCCAGCGCGGTGGCGGCCCTGGCCTGGCACGCCTTCTCCCGGGGCCTGCCCGAGCGCGCGCTGGTCCTCGGCATCCTGGCCTCGATGCTGCTCTCGCCCGCCGTGTTCGGCCTGACCCAGCCGGTGATGGCCGCCCTCAAGGTCTCGCCGCGCCTCGCCGCGATCCGCGATCGCCTGCCCTGTCCGCATCCCCGCGTCGCCAGCCTCGGCTACCGCGAACCGAGCTTCGTCTTCCTGATCGGCACCGACCTCGCCATGCTGGGGACCGGCACCGAGGCCGCGGCCTTCCTGAAGGGCGAGGGTGCACCGGATACCCAGGGTGCGCCGGATGCCGGAGCCTGCCGCCTCGTCTACGTCGAGGGCCGGTTCGCGGCCGCGTTCGATGACGCCGCCCGGGCCGCCGGGCTGGTGCCGAACCGGGTCGGCACGGTCTCGGGCTTCAACATCAATGGCGGGCGCCGGGTCGATCTTTCGGCCTACGCCGTGACGCCCTAGACACGACGCCCGAGACATCCTTGGATCGAACACCCATGCGCCTCTCCGTGATCATCCCGGTGAAGAACGAGGCCGGCAACATCGCGAGCCTCGTCGCCGAACTCGAGACCGCCTGCGCCCCGCTGGCGCCCTTCGAGGTGATCTACGTCGACGACGGCTCCACCGACGGCACCGCCGAGGCCCTGAAGGCGGCCCGGGCCGGGCGGCCCTGGCTGCGGGTGCTCGCCCACGACCGCACCGCCGGCAAGGCCGCCGGCATCCGCAGTGGAATCGCCGTGGCCCGCGCCCCGGTCTGCGCCCTGATGGACGGCGACGGCCAGAACGACCCGGCCTTCCTCGCGCCCCTGCTCGACGCCATCGAGGCGGGCGGTGCGGGGGTCGGCCTCGCCCAGGGCCAGCGCATCGGGCGCAAGGACGGACGGCTGAAGACGATCCAGTCGCGCATCGCCAACGGGGTCCGGGTCCGCATCCTCCGGGATTCCACCCGCGACACCGGCTGCGGCTACAAGCTCGTGCGCCGCGACGTCTACCGCACGCTGCCCTTCTTCGACGGGCAGCACCGCTTCATGCCGGCCCTCGTCGCCCGCGAGGGCTTCAGCGTGGTCCATCGCGACGTGGTCGACCGGCCGCGCTTCACCGGCACCTCGAAATACGGCCTGTTCGACCGGCTCTGGGTCGGCCTCCTCGATCTCGCCGGGGTGTGGTGGCTGATCCGGCGCAAGCGCGTGACGCCCCGGGTCACGGACGTGACGGGAGCCTGAGCCATGCTGATCCAGCTCGCCGAGGACCTGCGCGGCTACGTCTACGACGTCTTCGTCACCCGATTCGATGCCTGGCTGGTCTTCGGCATCCTGGCCCAGGCGGTGTTCGGCGCCCGCTTCGTGGTGCAGTGGCTCGCCTCCGAGCGGGCCGGCCGAAGCGTGATGCCGCTGGCCTTCTGGTTCCTCTCCATCGCGGGCGGCCTGATGACCCTGGTCTACGGCCTGGTGCGGCGCGAGCCGGTGATCATCTTCGGCCAGGCCCTCTCGACCTTCATCTATCTCCGCAACGTCTTCCTGATCCTGCGCGAGCGCCGCGCCGCCCGGGCGGCGCTGTGACCATGGACCCGCTGCCGCCCTTCCACGACGACCTGGACGCGGCACGGGCGGAGGTCTGGCGCCTCTTGGAGGAGGGGCCCGCCTTGCGCCGCAACGCCTTCCACATGCCGGCGCTGGCCACCGTCGATGCGCAGGGCCATCCGCAGGTCCGCACCGTGGTGCTGCGGGAGGCCGATCCGGCGGCCGGAGCCCTGCGCTTCCACTGCGACCGCCGCTCCGACAAGGCGTCCGAGATCGCGGCCTCCGGGCATGCGGCCCTGCACGGCTACGATTCCGCCGCCAAGATCCAGATCCGCGCCTCCGGCCCGGCGACGCTCCACAGCGACGATGCCCTGGCCGAAGCGGCCTGGGCCGGCGCGATGGCCATGAGCCGGATCTGCTACGGCGCCGATCCCGCCCCCGGGGCGGTGCTGCCCCGCGGCGACGCCTACACCCTGCCGGATGCCGAGACGGCGCTGACCCTCGGCCGTCCGAACTTCTGCGCCGTGGTGGTGCGGGTGGCCCGCCTCGAGTTCCTCTACCTCGACCGGCGCGGCCACCGCCGGGCGGCCTGGGAGCGGGCCGGGAACTGGCGTGGATGCTGGCTGGCGCCGTGAAAATCCGCCACGCCTGAACGGGCGTGCGGGAACGGCCCCGCCGCCGGTTCCGGCGCGGGGGATGGCCAGGACACGAAACGGGAGACGCGGGACGCCGCGAAACCACGTTGTTGGAATCATAGGCCGGTCCCCCGGCGTCCCTCGGCCCGGCCCCTCGCGGGGCCGACCCTTTTCGTCACGGCGTCTTCTCGGCATCGGCGACCCGGCTCATGGCAGCCCCCCTCCGGGCTCCGACGCCCTGGCGGGCGGCGGCGTCCGGCGGCCGTCTGATCAGAGCCCGAGGCTCCGAGCCCGCCTCGTAGTGGGCGGACCGTCCGATCTCTCGTTGCGTCCCAGGGGACCGGGTCCAGCCTTGCGGCCTACCCGTCCGAGACGCCTTGCGTCGCCGATGCAGCCCGGGGCGATGGCGAAACCGGGCCATCGACGCGGGGCGCCGTCTCCTCCCCCGAGCCCCCCGACCCGGTCCGCCGGAGGGCCTCCCGTGTGGGAGGTGAGTGCCCGCACTGAACCACGGAATAGGAATATTGTCAATGTTTTTTGGTGGTCTGGCGGTGGGGCCGCCGGCGCCCGACCGGAGAAAATTCGCGACGGCCCGGTGGAATTGCGGGTTCACCGGTCCGGCAGCGCTCGTCGAGCAAAAATTCACAGCGCGGCGCGCAACCGCGCAAACCCCGCGTCGAGATCCGCCTGCAGGTCCGCAAGGTCTTCCAGGCCGATGTGGAAGCGCAGGCCCGGGCCGCCGGGGTTCCACCGGGTGGCGGTCCGATAGGTCTTGCAGTCGAACGGGATGACCAGGCTCTCGAAGCCGCCCCAGGAGAAGCCCATCCCGAACAGTTCGAGGCCGTCGAGCAGGGCCGCCACGGCCCGCTCCGGGGCGGGCTTCAGGATGACGCCGAACAGGCCCGAGGCGCCGGCGAAGTCGCGCTTCCAGAGGGCGTGGCCGGGATCGTCGGGGAGCGCGGGATGGAGCACGCGGGCCACCTCCGGCCGGGCCTGGAGCCACTGCGCCATGGCGAGCCCCTGGGCGCCGTGCTCGCGCAGGCGCAGCGCCATGGTGCGCAGGCCGCGCAGGGCCAGGAACACGTCCTCCGGGCCGGGGCACATGGCGAAATGCTCGAAGGTCCGGTGCAGGGCCGGCCAGTATTGGGCGTTGGCCGAGGTCAGGCCGAGGAGCAGGTCCGAGCCGCCGGAGAGGTACTTGGTCCCGGCCTCGACCGCGATGTCGACGCCGCGCGCATGGGGCGGGAACAGCAGCGGCGTCGCCCAGGTGTTGTCCATGATCACGGCCGCCCCGCGCGCGTGCACGATCTCGGCGATGGCCGGCACGTCCTGCATCTCGAAGCTCTGCGAGCCCGGGGCCTCGACCAGCACCGCCTTGGTGGTGTCGCGCATCAGGTCGGCGATGCCGGCGCCGATCAGGGGATCGTAGTATTCCACCGCCACCCCGAAGCGTTTCAGGACGCCGTCGCAAAAGATGCGGGTCGGGCGGTAGGCGGAATCGCTGATGAGGAGATGGTCGCCGGCCGAGACCACCGCCATCAGCGCCACCGTGAGGGCGGCGAGGCCCGAGGGGGTCAGCACCGTGCCGGCGGCCCCGGCCAGCTCGCTCCAGGCCTGGGTCAGCGAATCCGTCGTCGGCGTGCCCGAGGTGCCGTAATCGTAGCGCCCGCGCCGGTGCTGGAGGTCGTCGTAGGTCGGGAACAGCACTGTCGAGCCGCGGTAGATCGGCGTGTTGACGAAGCCGTGCTGGGCGGAGGGATCGCGCCCCGCATGGACGAGGCGGGTGCTCGCCCCGAAGCGGGCGGGGTCGCGGGGAGGGGTGTTCGACATCGGTACCGGCGGGCGAGGGGTGAGCGTGCGGCGACCGAAGCCCGCCGCACGCGCCGGCGTCAAGCCGGGCGGGCGGATCAGGCCTCCTCGTCCGTGCGCCTCAGGGGAACGACCGTCACGAGCCTGGCGACGCCATCGGCCTCGACTTGCCAGACCGAGCGCACCCAGGGCTCCCGGCCGTTCGGCGCGCGAAGCCGCCCTTCGAAGACGAGCTTGGTCGGGCCGTTTTCCGTCAGATTCTGCGGGCGTCCCTCCGTCCTGAGGACGTGGTCGGCCAGGGCGTCGGCCAGTTCCATCGGTCTGTCCAGGCTGAAGCCGAAGGTCAGGAAGAAGCGTGCCTTCGAGCCGCCCCGTGGATGGGAGAGGTCCAACAGGTAGTCGACGAGCTTGTTGTTGCGGATCGTGAACCGCGTCGGAGAGGCCGCCGGCCCGCTCAAGCCGCCCGGCGCCCGATCCGCTTGATTCCGGTGGCCCGAACCGTCGCGAGGGCGCCTTCGGGCTCGGCGAACTCGACCTCGTAGGCTGCTCCGTCCTGCCAGACGGCCACCACGGTGCCCTCCGTGCCGGCCTGGATCAGGGTTCCGTCATCCGTCCGCGCGTCGGCCAGCAGCACGACGTCATCGAGTTCCCTGAGATCGACCCCAGGCTCGTCCTTTCGCAGGAGATAGAAGACTTCGACGGACATGGGCGAAGGATATCCGGCGCGCGCCGGCCGGACAAGCCACGCGGCCCGATCCTTTGGTCTTGGACCCGACGCCGTGGTCTTGGACCCGACGCCGTGGTCTCGGACCCGACGCCGTGGTCTCGGACCCGACGCCGTGGTCCCCGGCTTGACCCCGGCGCGCGATGCCCTGCAATGCGCGCATGCGATCCCTGTCGATCCCGCTTCTCGTCGCCCTGCTCGCCGCGTCTCCGGTGCTGACCCGGACTGCGGCGCTCGCGCAAGGCGATACCCTGGCCCAGGTCAAGGCGCGCGGGCACCTCGTCTGCGGGGTCAGCGGCGGGGTGGCGGGGTTCAGCATGCCGGACGGGCAGGGGCGCTGGCACGGGCTCGACGTGGATTTCTGCCGGGCGCTCGCCGCCGCGATCTTCGACGATCCGGACCAGGTGCGCTTCATCCCGCAATCCTCGGCCGCGCGCTTCACCGCCCTGCAATCGGGCGAGATCGACGTGCTCGCCCGCAACACCACCTGGACCCTGTCGCGCGACACCGCCGCGATGAACTTTCCGGTGATCACCTTCTTCGACGGCCAGGGATTCCTGGTCCGAAAATCCCTCAACATCACGGCCGTCAAGCAGCTCGACCGGGCCACGATCTGCCTGCAGCAGGGCACCACCACGGAGCTGAACACCGCCGACTGGTTCCGCACCCGCGGGCTGACCTACCAGGTGGTCACCTTCGCCAACAGCGAGCAGACGCTCGGCGCCTACGAATCCGGCCGCTGCGACGCCTATTCCACCGACAAGTCCTCCCTCTACGGCGAGCGCCTGAAGACCGCGCATCCGGAGGAGCATGTCATCCTCGCGGAGGCGATCTCGAAGGAGCCCTTCGCGCCGGGCGTGCGCCAGGGCGACGATGCCTGGCGCGACCTCGTGGCCTGGACCCACTACGCCATGATCGACGCGGAGGAGGCGGGTATCGGCCAGGCCAACGTCGAGGCGCTCCGGACGGAGACCCTGAGTCCGGACGTGAAGCGCATCCTCGGTGTCGAGGGCACCTACGGGCAGGGCCTTGGGCTGACCACCGACTGGGCCTACCGGATCGTCCGTCACGTGGGCAATTACGGCGACGTCTTCGCCCGCAACCTCGGCGACGCGACGCCCCTGAAGATCCCGCGCGGGCTGAACGCGCTGTGGACCAACGGGGGCCTGCATTACGGGCCGCCGATCCGGTGAGGGCGGGGGCAAGACGGGACCCATGGGCGCAAGCCCTCTTCCCTCTGCGGGAGAGGGTGCCTGCGGAGCAGGCGGGAGAGGGGGCGACCTCACCGGACATGTCACAGCCCCTCTCCCGGTCGCTCCGCGACCACCCTCCCCCGCAGAGGGAGGGTTTTGCGCTCCGCAGGTCGGCACATGCGTAAGGCCCCCCGCGCCCTCGCGCTCCAGGCTCTCGTCGTGCTCGCACTGGCGGCGCTGGCCTATGCGGCGGCCACCAACGCGTCCGAAAAGCTCGCGCGCCAGGGCATCGCCGCCGGGTTCGGCTTCCTCGGGCGCCCGGCGGGGTTCGACATCAGCCAGCGGCTGATCTCCTACGCCGCCGCGACCTCGACCTATCGCGACGCGTTCGTGGTCGGGCTCCTCAACACCCTGCTGGTCTCGGGCCTCGCCATCGGGCTCGCCACGCTCATCGGCTTTGCCGTCGGCATCGCCCGGCTCTCGCCGAACTGGCTCGCGCGGACGCTCGCGGCGATCTACGTCGAGACCCTGCGCAACCTGCCGCTGCTGCTGCAGCTCCTCGTCTGGTACGTGGCCGTGCGGGTGGCCCTGCCCGAAGCGCGCGACCCGGCGGCCTGGGGCGGGGCGTATCTGAGCCAGCGCGGGCTGGTCCTGCCACGACCTGAGTTTTCCGGGGTTGCCTGGCTGGTGCCCCTGACCTTCGTGGCGGGGATCGGCGCGGCGGTCGCCTGGACCCGGCGCGCCAACCGGCGCGTCGCGGCCGGGGCCGAAGCCGGTCCGGTCGCGGGGCCGGGCCTCGCCCTGGTGCTCGGCCTGCCGGCCCTGGCCTGGATCGGTCTCGGCCTCTCCGGTCATCCCGTGCCGGTCGCGTGGCCGGCGCCCGGTCCCTACGGGCCGGACGGCGGGCTCGGGGTGCTGCCGGAATTCGCCGCCCTGCTCCTCGGGCTCTCCACCTACACGGCGGCCTTCATCGCCGAGATCGTGCGCGCCGGCCTCAACAGCGTGGATCGCGGACAGGGGGAGGCGGCGGCGGCCCTCGGCCTGAGCCGGGCCAAGGCCCTGGCGCTCGTCACCATCCCGCAGGCCATGCGGGTGATCGTGCCGCCGCTCACCAGCCAGTATCTCAACATCACGAAGAACTCGTCGCTGGCGGTGCTGATCGGCTATCCCGACCTCGTCCACGTCTTCATGGGCACGGTGCTCAATCAGACCAACCAGGCGGTGGAGGTCGTGACCATCACCATGGCGGTCTACCTGACCCTGAGCCTCGGCCTCGCCGCCCTGATGAACGCCTATAACCGCCGTGCGGCCCCGGTGACGCGATGAAACCGGTGAGCCGATGGAAACCGGTGAGCCGATGAAACCGGTGACGCGATGACGGTGATCCGCGAGACCCTGCTGCCCCCGGCTCCGCCGCCGCGCCGGACCGGCGGCCCCCTCGGCTGGCTGCGGCAGAACCTGTTCGAAGGGTGGGGCAACACGCTGACCACGCTGGTGATCCTGGCCGGGCTGGCGCTCCTGCTGCCGCCCGTGATCCGCTTCCTCGTCACCGACGCGGTCTGGAGCGGGACGTCGGGCGAGGCCTGCCGGCCGGAAATCGCCGGGCACCCGGTCGGCGCCTGCTGGGCCTTCATCGGCAACAAGATCAACTACCTCGTCTACGGCTCCTACCCGGCGGCGGAGCGCTGGCGCCCGGACCTGTTCTTCGGGCTCGTGGCGCTCAGTGCGGTCTGGATGCTGTGGCTCGATGCGCCCAAGCGCGGCCTCGGGGCCGTCTTCGTCTTCCTGGTCGGCCCGATCCTGTCGTTCTGGCTGCTCTCGGGCGCCGAATTCCTCAGCCTCGCCCCGATCGCCACCAGTCTGTGGGGCGGCATGCTGGTGACCCTGGTGGTCTCGCTGGTCGGCATCGTCGCCGCGCTGCCGCTCGGCATCCTGTTGGCGCTGGGGCGGCGCTCCGCGCTGCCGGTGCTGCGCTATGCCTGCATCGGCTTCATCGAGTTCTGGCGCGGGGTGCCGCTGATCACCGTGCTGTTCATGGCCAACGTGATGCTGCCGCTGTTCCTGCCCGGCGACCTCACCGTGGACCGGCTGGTCCGCCCGCTCATCGGCATCGCGCTGTTCGCCTCCGCCTACATGGCCGAGGTGGTGCGCGGCGGCCTGCAGGCGATACCCGAGGGACAGGGGCGGGCGGCCCTGGCGCTGGGACTGACGCGGGCGCAGACCCTGCGCCTCGTCATCCTGCCCCAGGCCCTCAAGGTGGTGGTGCCCGGCATCGTCAACACGCTGATCGGCCTGTTCAAGGACACCACCCTGGTCTCGATCGTGGGCATCGCCGACTTCATCCGGGTGCTGGAGGCGGCGCGCGCCGATCCGCGCTGGTCGGCCCCGACCATTCCCGCCACGGCCTACGCCTTCGCGGCCCTGTTCTACCTCGCGGTCTGCTTTTCGATGGCGCGCTATGCCGCCTTCATCGAGCGGCGGCTGGCCGCCGGCGAGCGGGGCCGGGCATGACGCCCGCCGATCCAGCCCCGCCCGCACTCGAGTTCCACGGCGTGAACAAGTGGTTCGGCGCCACCCACGTGCTGCGCGACGTCTCCCTCACGGTCGCCGAATCGGAAAAAATCGTCATCTGCGGCCCCTCGGGCTCGGGCAAGTCGACCCTGATCCGCTGCGTCAACGGCCTCGAATCCTATCAGGGCGGCACCCTCCGGGTCGCCGGCCAGGATCTCACCCCGGCCCGCATTCCGGCGGTGCGGCGCGCCGTCGGCATGGTGTTCCAGCACTTCAACCTGTTCGCGCACCTCACCGTGTTGGAGAACTGCACCCTGGCGCCGATCCACGGGCGCGGGATCGGGCGCCGGGCGGCCGAGGCCCGGGCGCGCGCGGAACTCGAGCGTCTCGCCATCGCGGATCTGGCGCCGCGCCATCCCGGCCAGCTCTCCGGCGGGCAGCAGCAGCGGGTCGCCATCGCCCGCGCCCTCTGCCTCGACCCGGCGGTGATGCTGTTCGACGAGCCGACCTCGGCCCTCGATCCCGAGATGGTGCAGGAGGTGCTCGACACCCTGACGGACCTGGCGGCCCGCGGCATGACCCTGCTCTGCGTCACCCACGAGATGGGTTTCGCCCGCCGCGTCGCCGACCGGGTGGTGTTCATGGACGAGGGCCAGATCGTCGAGGTCGCGCCGCCGGACGCGTTCTTCGACCGGCCCGAGCATCCCCGCACTCGGGATTTTCTCGCGCGTCTTCTCTGAGGGGCGGTCAGGGGCGCGCCTGCGCGCGACCTTTTTGGCTGGAAGGCCGCGCCAGCGCGAAACCGTTTTGGTTGGAAGGCCGCGCCAGCGCGGCACGGGAGTTGTGCCGGCGCAGGAAGTTTTCGCGAAGACGTGTGCTCCGGTTCGTTAACGCAGACCCGCTAAATCCTGTCTCGCACTCGCGTATTCGGGAAGCTCGTCGCTTGCGTATCCTGCGGAACATCGTCGTCGGCAGCATCTTCGGCGGCAGCGCCCTGGTCATCGCCTTCGCCTGCGTCGACCGGCTCGACCATCCGGCGCCCGTCCGCGCCACCGCCCCGGTGGCGGCGCTCACCCGCCTCAGCCTGCCCGAGCCAAGCATGACGGGATCGCTGCCGGTGGAGACCGGCCCCTCGATCCGCGACATCCTCGGGCGCGACCCGGTCGCCCGCGCGACGGTGACCCGTCCGCCGGTGCCCCGGGCCTCCACCGCCCGCGAGACCACCACACGCGAGACGGCCGCCCGCGAGGCGGCGGGCCGGCCCCCGGCCAAGCCCGTGGCCAAGGTCGCCGCCGTGGCGCCCGCGAAGCCGGCCAGGAAGGCCGCCGAGGGCTTCGACACCGAGCGCCTGAACGCCCTCATGCGCGGCGACCCCACCGTCACGCTGGCGCGTAGCCGCTGAGTGCGCTCGCGCACCCTGCGCCGTCCCGCACCGGCGCGGCCGTGCGAAGCGGGCTGACGGGCTTGCTATAAGCCCCACCCGGTCCCCTTCCGGGCCGTGGCGGGCCGACGGGCCCGCGAGGGGAGGCGGCCTTTGGGTCTGATCTACGCGCTCGGCGCCTATCTGAGCTGGGGCCTGGTGGTCCCGGTGCATTTCCGCCTGCTCGACGCCGTGCCGGCCCCGAGCATCCTGGCCCACCGCATCGTCTGGTCGAGCCTCCTCGTCGCCGGCCTGCTGGTGGCGCTCCGCCGCCGCATCCGCTCTCCCTTCCCCCTGGTGCGCCGGCACGGGCTCCTGGTCCTGTCGGCCGGGCTGATCGGCGTGAACTGGCTCCTCTATCTCCGGGCCGTGCAATCCGGGCACATGCTCGATGCCAGCCTCGGCTACTTCATCAACCCGCTGGTGAGCGTGGCTCTGGGCGCCGTGGTGCTCGGCGAGCGCCTGCGCCCGGTCCAGGCCGCGGCCGTGGCGCTGGCCGCCGGCGCCGTGCTGCTGGCCGTCGTCCTGGCGGGCAGCCTGCCCTGGGTCTCCCTGGCGCTGGCCGGCAGCTTCTCGCTCTACGGGCTCGCCCGCAAGGTCGTCGGCGTCGACCCCATGGTGGGCTTCGCCGCCGAGACGCTGCTGCTCCTGCCGGTGGCGCTGGTCTATCTCGCGGTCTTCGCGCCGCCGGTGATCCAGGGCGACCCCGTGCGGGCCGGGCTCATCCTGCTCACGGGAGCCACCACGGCCCTGCCGCTGATCTGGTTCGCGGCCGCCGCCGAGCGGCTCACCCTGGCGACCCTCGGGCTGATGCAGTACCTCGCCCCCTCCTGCCTCCTCGTCCTCAGCACCCTCGTGTACGGCGAGCGGCTGGAGCCGCACCGCATGGTGCTGTTCGGGCTGATCTGGCTGGCGCTGGCGATCTACGCGGCCGATGCCACCCGTGCCGCCCGGCAGGCGCGGAGCGCCTGAGGACCGTCCGGGTGAGCGGACCCCGGACGCCGTCGTGTCACCGCTCGATCCGCCCTGTGGTTTCGCATAGGATTGACGCACGGCCGATTCCGGAGACCGCCATGTCGCTGACCGCGCTTCTCGTGCCGACCTATCGAAACATGCTGGCGACCCTCGCCGGGCTGCTGGACACGGTCGAACGGCAGGCGCCGACCCGGGCCGAAAGCCTGCTGTCGGCGCGCCTCGCCACCGATATGCTGCCGCTGGCGGCCCAGTTGCGATTCGCCGCCTTCCTGGCGCAGGAAGCGACCTTCCGCCTGCGCGGGCAGCCCATTCCTTCGTCGCTCGATGCGGTGGCGGCCGAGGGGCGTCAGGCCGGCGACGTTCCCGGATCCTTCGCCCAGGCGCGGGGCCGGATCGGCGAGGCCTTGTCCCATCTGGACGATCTGGCCGACGACGCGCTCGACGCGGGGGCAACGGCGCCGATCGCGATCGAGCTTCCGGGCGGCCCGACCTTCGACATGACGGGCGAAACCTACGCGCGCGACTGGGCGCTGCCGCAATTCTACTTCCACGTCATCACGGCTTACGCCATCCTGCGGAACCACGGGATCGCAATCGGCAAGGCCGATTACGTGCCGCACATGTTCGCCTATCTCAGGTCCGCACCGGCGGCGTCGGCCCAGGTAGAGCCCGGCGACGCGCGGTCCTGAATCCTGCGGGCTCTCCGATCGGAGCCCGCGCCGAGCGACCCGCGGGGAGGCGCCATGCTGACCAACCGCATCACCGACATCGCCGGCCTCCGGGTCGGCCACGCCACCGATCTGCGGCTCGCCAGCGGCGTCACCGCGCTCCTGTTCGACGCGCCCGTGGTGGCCGGAATCGACGTGCGCGGCGGCGGTCCCGGCACCCGCGAGACCGACCTTCTCGATCCCGAGCGCACCGTGGCGCGCATCGACGCCCTGGTGCTGTCCGGCGGCTCGGCCTTCGGCCTCGACGCGGCGGCCGGCGTCGTCGCCCACCTCGCCGAGACCGGGCGGGGCTTCGCGATCGGCCCGGCCCGGGTGCCGATCGTGCCGGCCGCGATCCTGTTCGATCTCCTCAATGGCGGCGACAAGGCCTGGGGCCGGTACGCGCCCTATCGCGATCTCGGCCATGCGGCGGCGGTAGCGGCGACGCGGGATTTCGCCCTCGGTTCGGTCGGGGCCGGGACCGGGGCGGCCACCGCCAACCTGAAGGGCGGGATCGGCTCCGCCTCGGCCGAGGTCGCCGGCCTCGATCCCACGGGCCTCGATCCTGCTGATTGGCCCGTCCGGGTCGGGGCGCTGGTGGCGGTGAACGCCTTCGGCCGGGTGACGCTGGGGGAGGGGCCGCATTTCTGGGCCGGCGCCGACGAGATCGGCGCCGAGTTCGGGGGCCTCGGGTGTCCCGCCGCGATGCCGGCCGATGCGTTCACCTGGCCCCCGCGCAAGGGGTCGGCCGGGGCCAGCACGACGCTCGCGGTGGTGGCCACCGACGCGACCCTCACCAAGGCCCAGGCCCGCCGCCTCGCCGTGATGGCCCAGGACGGTCTCGCCCGGGCGATCCGCCCCATCCACACGCCGCTCGACGGCGACGTCGTCTTCGCGGTCTCCACCGGGCGGGTGGCGCTCGCCGACCCCGTCATCGACCTCGCCCGCATCGGCGACGCGGCCGCCCGGACCTTGGCGCGCGCCGTGGCGATCGGCGTCCATCGCGCCACGACCCCGCCGGGATTCGCCGGACCGCCGGCCTGGCGCGACCGGTTCGGGGGGTGACCGGTTCAGACCCGGTCTTGGCATTGGATCGGGCCGAATCCGGCCTTGGGCACCAGGTCTGGCCGAGCCCCGCCTTGGGCATCAGGTGGGGCCGAGTTCGGCCTTGGGCATCAGGTTTGGCCGAGTTCGGCCTTGGCATCCGCGATGAGGCCGGCGAGGCCGGCATCGACCTCGGCGCCGAGCATGCGGCGCTCGGCCTCCGTCAGGTCGGCGGCCCAGCCGCGCTGACCGAAGCCTTCGGCGCACTTGGCCCGCTCGGCCGTGAGATAGGCTTCGGTCTCCGCGGGCTGCGTCCGCATCGCCTGGACCAGGCCGAACCAGGCCGCGCGCTCCACCACCGCGAGGCGGGCGCGCAGGCGGATCATCACCGCGCGTTCGGGATCGATGTCATCCATGCTGTGTCCGGTATCCCTGGCGTGTCCGGTATTCCTGGCGTGTCCGGTATTCCTGGCGTGTCCCGCCCTTCCGCACGGCGTCAGCGCCGCGGTTCGCACCGCGTCTTCACGTAGGTGCCCTGGTCGTTGCCGTGCCCCGCATTGGCGGCGAGCACGGGTCCCTGCATCAGGCATTCCTGCAGCGTGTGGGCGGGGCCCGTGATGATGTCGAGCGCCGTTTCCCGCGAGCAATCCGGGGCCTGGACGGTGGAGGCGCAGACGAGGGCGACGACGAGGACTGGGTTCATGACGGGATTAACTGGAACAGGCCGGCGGAGCGGCAAGGGCTGCCTTTGCCGCGGGTGGCTTTGAAGGCCTGCGACTCTTCCTCAAGCCTGCCGAACTTGTGACGATTGTCGATCGTCGTGCCGGCAGGTCTCCCTCCCGGCAGGTCTCCGTGACGGCAGGTCTCCGTGCCGGCGATCGTTCCATGTTTGTTCCATACGGAATGCCATCGACGCCCTCGCGCAGGTGATATAGGTCAAGATACCTAGGACAAAGAGCACAGGTTCTATATCCTAGGATTAAAGATAATACCTTTTCGGTGCCTTTGGAACGAAAACGGAACAAGAAAAGATTCGCCGGCTCAGCCCCCGCCCGGGGTGCGGCCCCTGGCCTGTGGATGCCGGCCTCGCGTGACGGACCGGCCGGCCGGCCCGCGTGTTAAGACCTTCGTGCAAGAGCCAGGAGGCGCGGCGGAACAGCCCCCGCGCGGGAGCCGGAGCAGGCATGACGGTCGGCATCGAGATGGGTCTGAGCATGGGGCCGGGGGCAGAGCCCGCGCGCCTCGACCTCGAGGAACTCCTGGCGACGCGTCTCCTGGTCCAGGGCAATTCCGGCTCGGGCAAGTCGCACCTGCTGCGGCGCCTGCTGGAGCAGAGCGCCGGCGCGGTGCAGCAGGTGGTGATCGATCCCGAGGGCGACTTCGTCACCCTGGCGGAGGCCTACGGCCACGTGGTGGTGGACGGCGCCCACGGGGAGGCCGACCTCCAGGCCATCGCCGCGCGGGTGCGGGCGCACCGGGTCTCGGTGGTGCTCACCCTCGAGAGCCTCGACATGGAGGCGCAGATGCGCGCGGCGGCCGCCTTCCTGGGCGGGTTGTTCGAGGCCGAGCGCACCCACTGGCACCCCGCCCTGATCGTGGTCGACGAAGCCCAGATCTTCGCGCCCGCCGCGGCCGGCGACGTCTCGGACGAGGCCCGCAAGGCGTCGCTCGGCGCCATGACCAACCTGATGTGCCGGGGCCGCAAGCGGGGCTTGGCCGGCATCATCGCGACCCAGCGCCTCGCCAAGCTCGCCAAGAACGTGGCGGCCGAGGCCACCAACTTCCTGATGGGCCGCACCTTCCTCGACATCGACATGGCCCGCGCCGCCGACCTCCTCGGCCTCGACCGGCGCGGCGCCGAGCGGTTTCGCGATCTGTCCCGCGGCGAGTTCGTGGCTCTGGGGCCGGCCCTGAGCCGGCGGCCCCTGGCGCTACGCATCGGTCCGGTGACGACCTCGGCGCGCTCCGGCTCGCCCAAGCTGGTGCCGCTGCCCGCCCCGGCCGATGCGGACCTGCGCGCCCTGATCCTCACCCGTTCGCCCGACGAGCCGGCGCAGGGCTGGGCGCCGGCCCCGCGCACGCCGCCGACCCCCCGCGCCACGCCGGCCGACCTGATGCGCGAACTCAGCGCCTACCGCCCGGAGCCGGTAGAGGCGCCCGCGCCGATGAGCGAGGAGGAGATCCGCGCCGGGCTCGACGCGGTCCTGCGCGGCATCGCCGCCGACCCGGATGCCGGCGGCCAGCCGGTGGCGGTCATCTACCAGGATTTCCTCGTGCGCTGCCGTATGCGCGGCCTCGACGGCGAGGCCATGAGCCTGGCCGCCTTCCGCCGCCGCCTCGGCGTCGCCCGCGCTGGGTTCGATGCGGACGACGACGCCCCGGGCGCGGTGGACGCGCGCTGGGAGGAGGCGCAGGCCGCCGCGGCCGCCCTGCCGGACGAGGTCCAGGGCCTGTTCCTGTTGCTGGCCCGCGCGGCGCTGGCCGGCGAGCCCTGCCCCGGCGACGAGGCCCTGGCCCGGGCGATCGGCAGCCGTTCGCCCGGCCGGGCCCGGCGCCTGCTCGCCTATGTGGAGACCCGCGGCACCATCGTGTGCCGCATGGATTACCGCGGCAACCGCATCGTCGCCCTGCCGGCCCTGGCCTGCGAGACCGCGCCGGGCGACCCGAAGGCCCCGGTCGAGACCAAATTCGGCGCCCCGGCCGCATCGCCGCCGGCCGAGGAATCCGGCCTGCCGGGCCTGTTCGCCGCCGAATAGGCCCTCGGGCGACCAGCCTCTCGGCCGAACAGACGCTTAGCCGAACAGGTTTGGAACCATCGCGGCGCGCAGCAGCTCTGCCAAGCGGTCCAGCGCCGGGGAGCGGCGCGCGGTCGAGACCCGCAGGGCGAGACCGATCCGGGGCAGCGCCGGCAGGTTCGCCGCGTCCGGTTCCAGGGCCCGCAATCCCGGCGGCAGGCCGTGCGGCACCCGCAGGGCGATGCCGAGACCGGCCCCCACCGCGGCCCAGAGGCCGCTCAGGCTCGGCGAGGTGAAGGCGACCCGCCACGGGATCGCGGCCCCGTCGAGGGCCCGCAGACCCGCCTGGCGAAACAGGCACGGCGCCGCGAAGGCGACCAGGGGCAGGGGCGTGCCGGGATCGCGCACGAAGCCGTCGCGCGGGCCGATCCAGGCCATCGGCAGATCGCGCCGGGCGAGGGGGGCCGGACCCGGCCAGAGCGCCGCCGTCGAAGCCCCGGAATCCGCGGCGACGGCGTCCCAGGCCAGCAGAAGGTCGAGACGCCCGGCCTGGAATCCCGCCAGCAGGGCGGTGTTGCCGTCCACCAGCACGTCGACCCGCACCGCAGGATGCTGGCGCGCGAACGGACCGAGGAGGTCCGGCAGCCAGGTCTCGGCGAAATCCTGCGGCAGGCCGAGGCGGACGCTGCCGGCCAGCGCCGGTTCGCGCAGCCGGGCCAGGGTCTCGTCGTTGAGGGCGAGGAGATGCCGGGCCGGACCCAGGAGGGCTTCGCCGGCCTCGGTCAGGGCGAGGCCCCGGCCGGATTTCCGGGTCAGCGGCCGGCCGACCTGAGTCTCCAGCTTGCGGAGCTGCAGGCTGACCGCCGAGGGCGAGCGGGCGAGGCGGTCGGCGGCCTTGGCGAAGCTGCCGAGATCGATCCCGGTGACGAAGCTGCGCAGGGCATCGAGGTCGAGGGCGGTCGGCGCGACCATTCGGGTTTCCCAAACGATCCGTTCGGATCTTCGCGATTTTCGCGCGTGTTCTGCGCGCCTAAGCCTGCGGGCGTCAACACGGACCCGCCGTGCAGCGACAGCCCCGGGAGACTTCCATGCCGTTCGTCCGCATCACCCTGGCCGGCCCACCTCCACGCGACGAGGCCGTGGCCGCGCTCCAAGCCGGCGTCACGACCCTGATGGCCGAGGTTCTGGGCAAGCGCGCCGACCTCACGGCGGTCGTGGTGGAGGGCACGGCGCCGGGCGCCTGGAGCGTCGGGGCCGTGCCCGTGGCCGTCGCGGCCCATCTCGTGGCCACGATCACGGCCGGCAGCAACGGCCCGGCGCCGATCGCGGATTTCATCGCGGCGGCGCATCGGCTGCTCGCCGGGACTCTCGGGGCGGGCCTGCCCCTCGCCACCTACGTGGTGGTCGACGCGGTGCCGGCGGAAGCCTGGGGCTATGGCGGGCTCACCCAGGCGCAGCGCGCCCGGGACCGGGGCTGACGGGATGCGTCAGCGCTTTGTGGCGGCCTCGTAGTATTTCGGCTCGAACAGGCCCTCGAGGGGCACGTCCTTGTCGAGGGTGCCGATCGAGACCTGGTAGGCCTGCATCGCCTTGGTCGCGGCGATGATCTGGCGCGGGTCGGCGGTGAACTTCGCGGCCGGCGAGGTCAGCGCCTTGGTGATGGTAGCGATGTCGGTGATGCCCTTGCCGAGCGCCGCTTCCACCGGCTTGGCCGCGCGGGCCGGATCGCGCGTCAGGAGTTCGGTGGCGCGCATCACGGCCTTCACCAGGCCCTCCACCGCGGCCGGGTTCTTGTCGGCGAAGGCGCCGAACACGCCCACCACCGTGCCCGGCTGGTCCGGGAACATCTCGCCGCCGGTGGCGATCAGCTTGATGGCGGGGTTGCGCATCTGCACGATGGTCAGCGCCGGCTCGCGGATCGAGGCGCCGTCGACGGCCCCGGCCAGCATGGCCTGCTGGGTCGCGTCGATGCCCATCGGCACCACCTCGGCATTGGCCTTGTCGGCCTTCGCCACCTGCCAGAGCCAGTGCTGCAGGGTGGTGTTGGGCACCGAGCCCGGCGGCTGCGTGGCGAGGCGGGCGGGTTTGCCCTCCTTGGCCCGGAACTGCGCGAAGGCCTCGGCCTTGTCGGCGCCATTCGCGAAGTAGGGGGCGAGCTTCGGGCCGGCCACGAACACCATCTCCTCGATGGCGGTGGCGGCCACCACCCGCACGTCGATGCCCTTGGTGCGGGCGACGGCCAGCGGCGCCACGCCGGCGACGTAGACGTCGATGGTGCCGGAGGCCAGGGCCTGGATCATGTTCGGGCCGGATTCGAAGGTGGTGAAGGTGGGGGCGAGGCCCGCCTCCTTGAGCCAGCCCTCGCCGTTGGCCACGAAGACCGGCGCCGCGCCGATCACCGGGATGACGCCGATGCGGACCGGCACGGGCGTGGCGGTCTGCGCCGCCGCCGGGCCGGCGGCGAGCAGGCCCGCTCCGGCGGCGAGGGACGCGGCAAAAGTCGCGGCGAGGGTCACGGTACGGCGGGTGGGGCGCATCGGGGGGTTCCGGTCGGGGACGGGCCGAACCCGGGCGCGCACGCGGCGGGACGGCGTGCGGCGGCGTGGGGCCGGCAAGGAGGATGCCGCGCAGTGGCATGCACGGGGCCGCAGCGCAAGAATCCGCTCCGGTCTCGACGTTCCAGCCCGGATGTTTAGCGTTTTCATCTCCGTGGAATACCCGGGAGAGAAGATGAATCTCCCACCATCGAAGGGAAGCGGGCTGCCCGGCAAGGTCGGCAGCCCCTGGGATTCGCCCGCGTCGCCCGGTGATCTGTGCCGTTACGGGAACGCGTCCGGACTCACCCCGTTGTCACCCCGTCGCGGCACCGGCCGCCGACGTGAGATTGAGGGAACACCTGTTATGAGCCTCCTCGGCAGCATCGTCAGCAAGATCCTCCATCCCTTCGGCGGCGGAGATGCCCAGGCCAAGCCGTCGGAAGCGAACGCGCAGCCCTCCGCCGGCGGCTCGGATGCCCCCGCCTCGACCCCGACCAGCACCGGCGCCCCGGCCGGCGGCCCCGTCGACGTCGAGCAGGTGCTCAACGGCATGGCGGCGAAGAATTCGCAGAGCCTGAACTGGCGCACCTCGATCGTCGACCTGATGAAGCTCCTCGACCTCGATTCGAGCCTCACCGCCCGCAAGCAGCTCGCCGACGAGCTGCACTACACCGGCGACAAGGAAGACTCGGCCACGATGAACGTCTGGCTGCACAAGCAGGTCATCAAGAAGCTGGAAGAGAACGGCGGCAAGGTGCCGGCCGACCTCAAGGATTGATTGGTTATCCGACGTTCGGCGCGGCCTGAAATGGGGGCCGCGCCCCAGGGGGCAGGGGACAGCGTTCCCTGCCCCTTTTTTGTGTCACCGCGTGCCGTGACGGGACGGATGGCTGCGTGATGGACGCGGCTTGATAAAGACGGTGTGGCTCGGTCGGAGGTTCGATCTGCGATCCGCGGCAGACCGGACGGAGCCTGCGCCCAGTGGCGCGCCGGCATTCTGGAGCGCCGCAGGTGAGTCCGGAGCTGAAGGCGCGCGCCAGCGGCGTGCAAGCCAGAGCCGCCGACAGTGCAAGACCTTGCAAAACCAGTGTTTCTGGATCCCGGACTCCGCTGCGCGGCCCCGGGATGACGCGGTGCTACGCGTGGGTTTCCGATGAGCCGATCAGCCTCTGCAATCGCCCTGACTTGCGGCCGCGCGGCGCGATGATCCGGTCTCTGAGCGGGCGCAGCGCGAGCGTGACGATGAGACTGGGCCTCACCCCTCCAGCCGCTGCCCCAGGCGCCCGGCGAGATCCTGGATGAACTGGAACGCGGTGCGGCCCGAGCGCGAGCCGCGGGTGGTGGCCCATTCGAGGGCCTCGGCCCGCACCCGGTCGGGCTCGGCCTTGAGGCCGTGGCGCGCCACGTAGGCGCGGATCATCGCCAGGTACTCGTCCTGGCTGCACTTGTGGAAGCCGAGCCAGAGGCCGAAGCGGTCGGACAGCGAGACCTTCTCCTCCACCGCCTCGCCGGGGTTGATCGCCGTGGAGCGCTCGTTCTCCACCATGTCCCGGGCCAGCAGGTGGCGCCGGTTCGAAGTGGCGTAGAACAGCACGTTCTCGGGGCGTCCCTCGATACCGCCGTCCAGCGCCGTCTTCAGGGACTTGTACGAGGTGTCGTCGCCGTCGAAGGAGAGGTCGTCGCAGAAGACGATCCAGCGATGGGCGTCGGCCCGGAGCGTCGCCATCAGGTCGGGCAGCGCCTCGATGTCCTCGCGGTGGATCTCGACGAGCTTCAGGGGCAGGGCGCCGTCGGCGCGGGCCGCGTTGATGGCCGCATGCGCCGCCTTGACCAGCGACGACTTGCCCATGCCGCGCGCCCCCCACAGCAGCGCGTTGTTGGCCGGCAGGCCGGCGGCGAACAGCCTCGTGTTCTCCACCAGGGTGTCGCGGGCCCGGTCGATGCCGGTCAGGAGTCCGATCGCCACCCGGTTGACCCGCGGCACCGGGATCAGCCGGCGCTCGGGCCCCCACAGGAAGGCATCCGCCGCCGTCAGGTCGACGGGGGCAGGGGGAACGGGGGCGGCGCGCTCCAGAGCGGCGGCGATCCGCTCGAGGACGGGCAGGACCGCGGCGAGGGTCGCGGCATCGGCGGGAGGCGTGGCGGCGGGAGGTGTGGCGGTCATGGGGGGCTCCTCGAACGGGCTGGAAGCGGGCGGAGATCGCGGAAGATCCGGTCCTTTACGGCGCCGGGCCATCGGCATGAACCCGATAAATCGCGCGGCGGACGGCCCCTTTCGGGGGCTCGACCCATTCGCCTCACCCGGGCGGCGTTGCTTTCACTTAGTCCCTGGCTATAGTCCGCGCGCTTTTTGACAAGCCCGGACGCCCCCTCGACGAGGGTCTGGCGGACCCGGCCCTATCCTTGAGGAGTCACCCGCTTGATCACCCCCGCCTTCGCGCAAGGGGCCGTTTCGGCCGCTGGCGGAGCGGACATCGCCTTGCAGGTGGTGCCGTTCGTCCTCATCTTCGTCATCATGTACTTCCTGATCCTCCGCCCGCAGCAGCGCCGCGTGAAGGAGCATCAGAACATGGTTAAGAACGTGCGCCGCGACGACACCGTTGTGACCACCGGCGGCATCGTCGGCCGCGTCACCAAGGTCGCCGACGAGGCCTCGGAGATCGAGGTCGAGATCGCCCCCAACGTCCGCGTCAAGGTCGTGCGCGCGATGATCTCCGAAGTCCGCGTCAAGGGCGCGCCGGTCAAGGCCGCCTGACGGCTCAAGACCCGCGATGCGCGCCGCCCTCGGCCCGCATCGCCACTGAACCCACGGACACAGGACGGTACCGGCGGATGCTGCGCTTCTCGAGAACCAAGATCGTCACGACGCTGGCCGTCATCCTGATCGGCCTCAGCCTCGCCGTGCCGAGCTTCTTCTCGCCCGAGCAGCGCAAGGGCTTCATGGCCTCGCTGCCGGGCTGGTTCCCGAGCTGGATCGTGCCCCAGCGCGCCATCGTGCTGGGCCTCGACCTCCAGGGCGGCTCGCAGCTGCTGCTGGAGGTCGACCAGAACGAACTCGTCGCCTCGCAGGCCAAGGCCCTGCGCGACGATGTCCGCCGCATCCTCCAGCAGGAGAGCGTGCGGGCCGAGGGCGGCATCCAGCTCCTGCCGCGCGGCGTCCAGGTTCGCGTCACCGACGCGGCCGCCCGCGCCAAGCTGCTGCCCAAGCTGCGCGAACTCGCCCAGCCGATCGCCAACCCCCTCGTGGGCCAGGGCGCCGGGCGCACCCTCGACATCGCCGAGCAGCCCGATGGCCTGATCCGCATGACCCTCACCGAGGCCGGCATCACCGAGCGCACCCGCCGCGCCGTGAGCCAGGGCATCGAGGTCATCCGCCGCCGCCTCGATTCCACCGGCACCACCGAGCCGTCGATCCAGCAGCAGGGGGCCGACCGCATCCTGATCCAGGTGCCGGGCGAGCAGAACCCGGAGCGCCTGGAGAAGCTCCTCGGCTCCACCGCCAAGCTCGAATTCCGCATGCTGGCCGATTCGCCCTCGGGTGACGTCGATCTGCTGCCATCCCGCGACGAGAAGGGGGCCCGGGTCCCGGTCGAGCGCCGGATCATGGCCGATGGCGGCGACCTCATCGACGCGCAGCCGGCCTTCGACCATCAGACCCAGGAGCCGATGGTCAGCTTCAAGTTCAACCTGAAAGGCGCCCAGCGCTTCGGCCAGGCGACCTCCGAGAATGTCGGCCGCCGCATGGCGATCGTGCTCGACAACGAGGTGGTCTCGGCCCCCCGCATCAACACGCCGATCACCGGCGGCTCCGGCCAGATCACCGGAAACTTCACGGTGCAGCAGGCCAACGACCTGTCGGTGCTGCTGCGGGCCGGCGCCCTGCCGGCCAAGTTCACCGTGGTCGAGCGCCGCGTGGTCGGCCCCGGCCTCGGCCGCGACTCGATCCAGGCCGGCAAGCTGGCGACCCTGGTGGCGGGCGCCCTCGTGGTCGTCTTCATGTTCGCCACCTACGGGGTGTTCGGCTTCTTCGCCAACATCGCCCTCATCGTCCATGTGGGCCTCATCCTCGGCCTGATGTCGGTGCTGGAGGCGACCATGACCCTGCCGGGCATCGCCGGCATCGTGCTCACCATCGGCACGGCGGTGGATTCCAACGTGCTGATCTACGAGCGCGTGCGCGAGGAGGTGCGGGCCGGGCGCTCCATCGTGTCGGCGCTCCAGGCCGGCTTCGACAAGGCCTTCGCCACCATCATCGATTCGAACTCGACCATGGCGATCGCCGCCCTGATCCTGTTCTTCCTCGGCTCCGGCCCGGTGAAGGGCTTCGCCGTGGTGTTCATCCTCGGCATCCTCACCACGGTCATCACCGCCGTGACCCTGACCCGCATGATGATCGCCCTGTGGTACAACATGGCCCGGCCCAAAGCCCTTCCGTTCTAGAGGTTCTTTCGTTCTAGACGCCCTGCCGTTCCAAAGGCTCTGCCGTTCTAAAAGTCTGGCCGTTCTGAACTTCGCTGTCCGTCCGTTCACTGCTTGCAAAGGGAGGTCGATCCGGTTTTCGCGTGATCCGCACGGTCGTCACGTCACCGCGTCATCCTGGAGCCGCGAAGCGGAGTCCGGGATCCAGACGCACCGACGCGGCAGGACCGGCGCCATCCGTGGTTCTGGATTCCGGGTTCGCCTTCGGCGCCCCGGAATGACGCCGAGCCCGGGGCAGCGTGTGCGATCATCGGGCCTCCGTTCGACCTCATCGCCGAAAGACCGATCATGCGCCTGCTCCGCCTCTGGCCCGACGAGTCGCACGTCGACTTCATGCGCTTCCGGCGCTTCACCTTCCCGCTCTCGGCCTTCATGTCGGTGGCGACGGTGGTGCTGTTCCTGACGGTGGGGCTGAATTTCGGCATCGACTTCAAGGGCGGCACCCTGGTGGAGCTGCAGGCGAAGTCGAAGACGGCCGATGTCGGCACCGTCCGCCATACGGCGAACGGCTTCGGCTTCGGCGAGACCGAGGTGCAGGAACTCGGCGGCGAGGGCACGGTGCTGGTGCGCTTCCCGCTCCAGCCGGGCGAGCAGGGCCAGACCGCCGTGATGCAGAAGGCGCATGCCGCCTTCGACGCCGATTACGAGTTCCGCCGCACCGAGACCGTGGGGCCGCGCGTCTCGGGCGAGCTCGTGCAGTCCGGCACCATCGGCGTCGTGCTCTCGGTGCTGGCCGTGCTGTTCTACCTCTGGTTCCGTTTCGAGCGGGAGCTGGCTCTGGGCGCCATCGTGGGCACGCTGCACGACATCGTGCTGACGCTCGGCGTCTTCGTCATCACCCGCATCGAGTTCAACATGACCTCGATCGCCGCGATCCTCACCATCGTGGGCTACTCGCTCAACGAGACCGTGGTGGTGTTCGACCGGACCCGCGAGCTGATGCGGCGCTACAAGACCATTCCGACGGTGGAACTCCTCAACCTCTCGATCAACTCCACCATGTCCCGCACGGTGATGACCGCGACCTCGGCCTTCCTGTCGCTGCTGGCCCTGGTGCTGTTCGGCGGCGAGGCGATCAAGGGCTTCGCCATCGTGATGCTGGCGGGCGTGGTGATCTGCACCTACTCGGCGATCTTCGTCTCGACGCCGGTGCTGATCTATCTCGGCCTGATGCTCTCGGGCGTGAAGGCGCAGGCCCGTCCGACCGGCGGGAACGGCCCCACCGGCGGGCGCCTGCCCCAGGCGGCGGAGTAGGGAGCGGCCATGGCGTCCTCCGGCAGCCTGCACGACGGCTTCGTTCCCGGGCGCCACCTGATCGACGCCTACGGCAATGGCGGCTTCCGCTTCGCCGAGATGTCGCATCGCGGCTCGATCCTGGTCACGCCCTCGGGCATTCGGGCCTGGGACGTGACCGAGCCCCGCGGCATCGACCGCAATGCCCTGCGGCCGATTCTCGCCGAGGCGGGAGCGGTGGACCTGCTCCTCGTCGGAACCGGGCTCGACATCGCGCCTTTCCCTGATGCGCTCCGGCGCTGGCTCAAGGAGGGTGGCATCGGACTCGACGTGATGCAGACCGGCGCGGCGGCGCGCACCTACAACATCCTCATGGCGGAGAACCGCAAGGTCGCCGCCGCCCTGATCGCGGTCGCGTGAGGGGGGCCGGGACATGACCGAGTCCGACACCCGCGCCGCCACGGCGGAGGGCAACCTCGCCTTCGCGTTCCAGCATTGCGAGGCCCTGGTGCGGGAGGGCGACCCCGACCGCTACTTCGCCACCCTCTTCGCGCCGGCGAGCGCCCGGCCCCATCTCTTCGCCCTCATCGCCTTCAGCCTCACCGTCGCGCGGGTCCGCGAGGCCGCCTCCAACCCGATGGCCGGCGAGATCCGCCTGCAATGGTGGCGCGATGCCCTCCAGGGCGAGGCGCGTGGCGACGTGAAGGCCAACCCGGTCGCCGCGGCCCTCGACGATGCGATCGTGCGGCGCAAGCTCGGGCGCCAGCCCTTCGTCGATCTGATCGATGCCCGGGTCTTCGACCTCTACGAGGACCCGATGCCCCGGGTGAACGATCTCGAGGGCTATTGCGGCGAGACCGTCTCATCCCTGATCCGGCTCGGCGCCCTCGTCCTGTGCGACGGGGTCGAGCCCGGCGGGGCCGCCGCCGCCGGTCATGCCGGCGTGGCCTACGGGGTCACCGGCCTGCTGCGGGCCCTGCCGTGGCACGCCCGCTCCGGCCAGGTCTACCTGCCGGCCGACATCCTCAAGACCTACGGCGTCACCCGCGAGGACATCGTCACCGGACGCGGCGGCCCCGGGCTCCTGCGCGCCGCCGCCGACCTGCGGGCCCTGGCGCGCAGCCATCTCAAGGCCTACGAGGCGGCCCGCGCCACCATCGCGCCGGCGGCGCGTCCCGCCTTCCTGCCGGTGGCCCTGGTCGAGCCCTATCTCGCCGCCATGGAGCGGCCGGGCTACGATCCCCTCAACACCGTGATCGAGATCCCGCGCTGGCGCCGCCTGTGGGCGCTCTGGCGCGCCTCCCGGCGCGGCTGAGCCCCGGCCGGCTCCTGTCCGGCCGGCGCATGACAAAGGGCGGCCCCCGAAGGGACCGCCCCAGGATGGCTTCGAAGAAAGGTCCGCGTCAGCGGGCCTTCTTCGTCAGCTTCTCGGCGATCTCGAACATCTCCTCGGGCGCGTAGTCCGGGGTGAAGGCTGAGGGGACGCCGGTGAGCTGGTGGATCTTGCCGCCTTCGGGCATGCCCTCGACGACGCTGAGCTCGCCCGGCGGATCACCCGGGAGCGCCATCTCGCCATTGCCCCAGATGCCGGCCATCTCGGTGTAGTCGCCGGGGCTGAAGGTGTAGAGCCGGCGATGCGACCCCTCCTGCAGGTACTTCTGGCACTCGGGGATCTTGTCGAGGTTGATGTTCGGGGTCGGCAGGAACTTCTCGATCTCGACGCCGGTGATCTTCTTCAGCGCCAGGGCGTAGGCATGGGCGTGGACCGAGCCGCGCACCAGAAGGTAGCCGCACACTTCGCGGCCCGTCGGGTCCTTCAGGGTCTCGTAGACCCGCAGCTTGTGCAGGCGGGCGCCGCATTCGAGATGGAAGTTGTGCAGCAGGTCGACCACGACGTTGCCCGTGGTGGTGATGAAGTCGTTGTTCCAGGAGGCGCCGTTGCTGTTGACCGGGGTCACGCCGCCGCCGTTCGACAGGAAGGCGGCCGCGAGCCGGATATCCTTCATGTCTTCGAAGGGCGCCTTCGAGATGTCGCCGCCGTCCTTGGCGTCGCCGTCGTTGTCGGGGCCGTTGTTGAGCATCGCCACGCCGTTGCTGACGAGCTCCACGTGGCCGAGTTCTTCGGCCGTGATGGCGGCAACCAAGCTATAAAACGGGCGTAGCTTGGATTTGCTGCGGAAATTGAAACTCTGGAACATGTAATTTCCCAGAGTCGACATCTCACCATACTTGCCGCCGAGGAGTTCCTGTAGGGCCGCAGCCGCGTTGGGATCTTTCCGCTTCGGGGCGGGAAGCTCGGCCTGTAGCTTGTCGACGCGCATAAACATAGATTAAATCTCCGGTTCCGGTCGCTCGGGGTCTCGACCGGGAACGGGTCGTCGGAGGGGCATGTTCCCCTCGGGCACCACGATGATGTGCGGCTCGGTGTCCTAAATCGGGGCAACATTTGTCAGCCCCGTCGCGCCGCGCGCTGATATCCGCATGCAACACCCTCTGAATACATGATTAACCGCGTTGAGCCCGCCGAACTGCTCTGCTAGCAACGAAGCAAGGCCCGGCGGGAGATCGGGCTGCCCTGGAGGAGTACGGCGCCCGTGAACACAGTGACCACCTGGAATCAGGTCTACGATCCGTTCGGAAGTCCCTGGCTCTCGACCCTGGCGGCCTCGCTGCCGGTCATCGCCCTCCTCGGCATGATCGCGAGCGGCAAGGTGCAGGCACATATCGCCGCCGTGCTCTCCCTCGTGCTGGCCTTCTGTGTCGCCGTCTTCCTGTTCGGCATGCCGGCGGATCTGGCCACCCGCGCCTCCGCCTACGGCGTGGCGCTCGGCCTGTTCCCCATCGGCTGGATCATCCTGAACGTCATCTTCCTCTATCGCCTGACGGTGGAGAAGGGCTGGTTCGCGACCCTGCAGCAATCGGTGGCGGGCATCACCACGGACCGGCGCATCCAGCTCCTGCTGGTGGCCTTCGCCTTCGGCGCCTTCTTCGAGGGCGCGGGCGGCTTCGGCACCCCGGTGGCGGTGACGGGCGCGATCCTGATCGGCCTCGGCTTCTCGCCGCTGGCGGCGTCGGGCCTCTCGCTCATCGCCAACACGGCGCCGGTGGCCTACGGCGCCCTCGGCGCGCCCATCCAGGGCCTCGCCTCGGTGACGGGCTACGATCCCTACATCCTCGGCGCCATGATCGGCCGGCAGCTGCCGTTCTTCTCGATCATCGTGCCGTTCTGGCTGATCTGGGTGTTCGCGGGCTTCCGCGGCATGATCAAGATCTGGCCGCCGATCCTGGTCTGCGGCGGTTCGTTCGCGGCGGCCCAGTTCCTGATCTCGAACTACGTGAACCCCTGGATCGTCGACATCGGCGCCTCCCTCATCTCGATGGCCGCCCTGGTGGCCTTCCTCAAGGTCTGGCAGCCGAAGGAGATCTGGACCTCCCCGGCGCTGCGCGGCAACGACCCGTCGATCGGCTACGTCAACGGGGGCCGTCCGGTCTCCCTCGGCGCCGCCGTGCCCGGCGACCTGCCGAAGGTCGATCTGGGCGGCCGCACCGCGACCTCCCGCGAGATCATGATGGCCTGGGTTCCGTGGATCATCCTCTCGGTGATCGTGGCGATCTGGGGCACCGGCTGGTTCAAGGGCATCGTCAACCCGCTCTTCACCTGGAAGTACGAGGTCCCGGGCCTGCACAACGTCATCATGAAGGTGCCGCCGGTGGTGGCCAAGGCGCACCCGGAAGCGGCCGTCTTCTCCTTCACCTACATGTCCTACACCGGCACCGGCGTGCTCTTCGCCGCGATCATCTCCGGCCTGATCATGCGCTTCTCGCCCTGGCGCCTGGTGACGGCCTACCTCGAGACGATCTGGGTCCTGCGCTACTCGCTCATCACCATCGCGGCGATGCTGGCCCTCGGCGTGCTCACCCGCTACGCCGGCGTCGACGCCACCCTGGGTCTCGCCTTCGCGGGCACCGGCATCCTCTACCCGTTCTTCGGCACGCTGCTCGGCTGGCTCGGCGTCGCCCTGACCGGTTCGGACACGGCCTCGAACGTGCTCTTCGGCGGCCTGCAGAAGATCACCTCGGAGCAGCTCGGCCTGTCGGGCATCCTCATGGCCTCGGCGAACTCGTCGGGCGGCGTGATGGGCAAGATGATCGACGCCCAGTCGATCGTCGTCGCCTCCACCGCCACCGGCTATTTCGGCCAGGAGGGCAAGATCCTGCGCTTCGTGTTCTGGCACTCGATCGTGCTGGCCTGCCTCGTCGGCTGCCTGGTGATGCTGCAGGCCTACGTGCATCCCTTCAGCGCGATGGTGATCCACCCCTAGGCGTCACCCGCCCGACACCCTGACGACAGAGCCCGCCCCGGAAATGTCCGGGGCGGGTTTTTTTCATGCCGGTGCCCGCCCCGGAAATGTCCGGGCGGGTTTTTTCCATGCCGGTGCCTGCCCCGGAGGCGATCCGGGGCAGGTTTTTCGGTGAGGGTACCCGGCGGCGCGCGATGCCGCTTGTGTCCCGGGCCGCGCGGGCGCAAATCCGGGGCATGTTCTTCCGCAAGCTCGCCTCGCGCTACAGCCTCGCGAACCTCAAGCCCGTCGAGACGGCCCGGCTGCGGCTCGCGCCGCTGGTGCCGTCCGATGCCGAGGCAGTGCGGGCGCTGACCGACGACCCGGCCATCACCGGCGTGGTCGATTTCCTGCCGACGCCCTTCACCCTCCAGGACGCGCGCCGGCTGATCGGCCCGGCCAAGGTGACCAAGGATTGCTTCCTCGGGGCACGGCTGCGGTCGGACGGCGCCCTCGCGGCGGTGATCGGCCTGCACCTGCGCGGCGACCATGCCGCCGAGGTCGGCTACTGGGTCGGCGGCGCGGCCCGGGGGCAGGGGCTCGGCACCGAGGCGGTCACCGCCGCCGTGGGCCTGCTGCGGGAGCGCTTCCCCCATCGCTTCATCATCGCCCAGTGCCGTCCCGAAAACGCGGCCTCGGCCGGTCTCCTGCGCAAGGTCGGATTCCGCGACACCGGCGATGCGGGCGAATTGCCCGGACGCCGGATCTTCACGTTCGCGCCGGCGTGACGGGGGCGGAAACGAACGGAGCGGACGTGACCGGGGCCGGCAGATCCGACGCCCTCCGGCGATAGATGATGAGCGTGGCGAGGAGTCCGCAGGCGCCGCCGAGGGCGAGCCACAGGCCGGGCGCCGCCTTGTTGCCCGTCTCCGCGATGAGCCAGGTGGCGATCAGCGGCGTCATCCCGCCGAACAGCGCGGTCGCCAGGGAATAGGCCAGGGAGAACCCGGCCGTGCGCACCTCCGGCGGCACGATTTCGGTGAGCGCCACCACCATGGCGCCGTTGTAGCCGCCATAGAGGAAGGACAGCCACAGCAGCACCGCCAGCATGGTCTCGAAGCTCGGATGCGCCACGAGCCAGGCCAGCGCCGGGTAGGCGGTGACGAGGGTCAGCCCCGAGAACAGCAGCAGGATCGGACGCCGCCCGATCCGGTCGGAGAGCGCCCCCATCACGGGGAGCCAGAACAGGTTCGAGACCGCGACGCAGAAGGTGACGATCAGGCTGTCGGTGTCGGAGAGCCGGAGGACGTTCTTGCCGAAAGTCGGCGTGTAGACCGTGATCGCGTAGAACGCGATCGTGGTCATGGCCACCATCAGCATCCCGAGCCCGACGATCCGCCAGTTGCGGGCCAGGGTCCGCAGCACCGCGCCCACCGGCGGGTGGACCTTGCGGGCGCGGAAGGCGGAGGTCTCCTGCAGCGAGCGCCGGATGTAGAACAGGAACGGCACCAGGAGGCAGCCGATCAGGAAAGGGATGCGCCAGCCCCAGGCGCCCATCTCGGCCGGCATCAACAGGCGGTTGAGGGCGTAGCCGATGGTGGCCGCCGCCATGATCGCCACCTGCTGGCTGCCCGATTGCCAGGCGACGTAGAAGCCCTGGCGGCCGGGCGGCGCCAGTTCGGCGAGGTAGACCGAGACGCCGCCGAGTTCGACACCGGCGGAGAAGCCCTGGAGCAGGCGGCCGATCAGCACCAGGACCGGCGCCGCGAGGCCGATGCTGGCGTAATCGGGCACCAGGGCGATCAGAATGGTGCCCGCGGCCATGATCGACAGGGTGACGATCAGGCCCTTGCGGCGGCCGACCCGGTCGACATAGGCCCCGAGCAGCACGGCTCCGAGGGGCCGCATGAGGAAGCCGGCCCCGAAGGTCATGAAGGTCAGCATCAGCGCGGCGACGTCGCTCTCGCTCGGGAAGAACGCCTTGGCGATGTAGGTGGCGTAGAACCCGAAGGCGAAGAAGTCGAACATCTCCAGGAAGTTGCCGCTCGTCACCCGCAGGACGGTAGAGGCCCGGGAGCCGCCCTGGTCGTGATCCGGATGGCTCGCCATCGGAGGTCCTTGCCTGATACGCCCGGCCCTGGGCCGTTCATCCCAGGGTGGGCATGTTTTTTCGCGAGCGCTAGGGCCGGCGGGGTCACAAGGGTTTCCAAAGGTTTCAATGCGGCCGGCGTGTTCGGGACGCCGCAGCGGGACCCTACTCGGCCGCGATCCGCGCCGCGCCCTGTCCCATCCAGGCCGCCAGGTCGGCGCGGGCCCGGTCGGTCAGCGCCTTCTTCTTGGCCACCGCCTTCTCCGGCCCCTTCAGGCGCTTGCCGCCTTCGCCCTTCGGGGCGTGATCGAGGGGTGGGAACAGGCCGAAATTCACGTTCATCGGCTGGAACGAGCGCGGGGTGCCGACGTCCTCGGCCGCGATGTGGCCGCCGGTGATGTGGCCGATCAGGGCGCCGAGTGCCGTGGTGGCGGGCAGCGGTTCGAGGGTGTGGCCCTGCGCCTCGGCGACCGCGAAGCGGCCGGCCATCAGCCCGATGGCGGCGCTCTCGACATAGCCCTCGCAGCCGGTGATCTGGCCGGCGAAGCGCAAGCTCGGCCGCGCTCTCAGCCGCAGGGTCGCGTCGAGGAGGCGGGGGCTGTCGAGATAGGTGTTGCGGTGGAGGCCGCCGAGCCGCGCGAACTCGGCGTTCTCGAGGCCGGGAATCGTGCGGAACACCCGGACCTGCTCGGAATAGGTCAGCTTCGTCTGGAAGCCGACCATGTTGTAGAGCGTGCCGAGCGCGTTGTCCTGGCGCAGCTGGACGATGGCGCAGGCCTTCACGGTGGGGTCGTGCGGGTTGGTGAGGCCGACCGGCTTCATCGGGCCGTGGCGCAGGGTCTCGGAGCCGCGCTCGGCCATGACCTCGATCGGCAGGCAGCCGTCGAAGTAGGGGGTCGAGGCCTCCCACTCCTTGAACCCGATTTTTTCACCCTCGACGAGCGCCTGGATGAACCGGTCGTACTGCTCGCGGTTCATCGGGCAGTTGATGTAGTCGGCGCCGGTGCCGCCGGGCCCGACCTTGTCGTAGCGCGACTGGAACCAGGCCTTGCCCATGTCGATCGAGTCGCGGTGCACGATGGGGGCGATCGCGTCGAAGAAGGCCAGCGACTCGGCGCCGGTCAGTTCGCGGATGCCCTGCGCCAGCGACGGGGCGGTGAGGGGACCGGTGGCGATGATGGTGCGGCCCCAGGATTCGGGCGGCAGGCCCTCGACCTCCTCGCGCACGATGGTGATGCGCGGATGCGCCTCGATCGCGGCGGTGACGGCCCTGGCGAACCCCTCGCGGTCGACGGCGAGCGCCCCGCCGGCCGGGACCTGATGCGCGTCGGCCGCGCGCAGGATCAGCGAACCGAGGGTCCGCATCTCCTGGTGCAGGAGCCCGACCGCGTTGCCGTTGGCATCGTCCGAGCGGAACGAGTTCGAGCACACCAGTTCGGCGAAGTCGGAGCCGTGATGGGCCTCGGTCCCCCGCACCGGGCGCATCTCGTGGAGCACCACGTCGTGGCCGCTCTCGGCGATCTGCCAGGCGGCCTCCGATCCGGCGAGGCCGCCGCCGACGATATGGATGGGCAAGGAGTCCGCGCTGTCCGTCATCGCCACGGGATAGACCCGCCCGACCCTCGGATCAATGGAGCTGGGGGGAGGCCAAAAAGCGCTCGCGGTCGGAGGAGGTCACCGAGAGCTTGAGCGGCTTGCCGTCGCGCTGGATCGTCAGGGGCACCCGCACCCCGGCCTCGCCGAGCGCCCAGACCTGACGGAAGAAGCCCGCGAGGTCGGCCACCGGCTCGCCCGCCACCGCCACGATGACGTCGCCCGGGCGCAGGTCCGCCGCCTCGGCCGGGCCATCGTCGGCGAGCCCCATCACCACCACGGCCTCCTCGCCGTCGCTGGCGTAGAGGCCGAGCCAGGGGCGCACCGGCCGGTCGACCCGCCCGCGGGTGGTGAGGTCGTCGAGGATCGGCGGCAGCAGGTCGATCGGCACGATCATGTTGATGGTCTTCGGCCCGGCCGTGCTGCCCTGCTGCAATTGCAGCGAGCCGATGCCGAGGAGGGACCCGTCCGGCCCGATCAGCGCGGCGCCGCCCCAGTGCGGGTGCGAGGGCGCGGTGAACAGGGCCTCGTCGAGGACGTATTCCCAGTAGCCGGCGAATTCCTGGCGGGCGACGACCTCGACCGCGAGGCTGCGCGCGCGTCCGCCGACCCCGGCCATCACCGCTCGGTCGCCGATCTTGACGGGTGCGGAGCGCCCGAGCTTCAGCGGCTTGATCCTGAGGTCCCCCAGCGCCTGGACGAGGCCGAAGCCGGTCACCGCGTCGAAGCCGACCACGTGGCCGGGCACGGAGCGCCCGTCATGGGTGGTGAGCCAGACGGACTCGGCCTCCGTCACCAGGTACCCGATGGTGAGGACGAGGCCGTCCTCGCCGATGACGACGCCGTTGCCGGCTCGCTCGGTGCCGAGGGTCTCGGCGGTGAAGGCCTCCGGCGGCACCCGCGTCGAGAGCGCCACGATGGCGGTGAGCGCCTGCTCGAGGTCGTAGCCGTAATCGGCGGCCTTGGGCTGGGCGGATGCGGGAATCTTCCAGTCTCCGGGCGAGGCCATGGGAGCGTCTTTCCTGCCGTCGTGTCGTGTCGATGAGACCGGAGATAGGTCGCCGGCTCGAATTTCGACAGTCTGGAGCGACGTTGCAACCGCTCAATGCGCGGCGCGCAGCACCTTTCCGGGATTCAGCAGCCCCTGCGGGTCGAGGGCCTGCTTGATCCGGCGGGCCAGCGCCATCTCCTCCGGGCGCCGGTGGCGGACGAGTTCGTCGACCCGGTACTGCCCGATGCCGTGCTCGGCGGAGATGCTGCCCCCGAATCGCGCAACCGCGTCGTGGACGATGCGGTTGATGGCCTCCGGGCCGTGCTCGGGGCCGATGAGCACGTTGTAGTGGATGTTGCCGTCGCCCATGTGGCCGAAGATGTTCGGCCGGGTGCCGGGCGCGCCCGCACGCAGCGCCGCGCCCGCCGCCGCCAGGAAGTCCGGGATCGCCGGGATCGGCACCGAGACGTCGTGCTTGACGCTCTTGCCGGCCCGGGCCTCGGCCTCGGTGATGTGCTCGCGCAGGGCCCAGAGGCCGGCTGCCTGCGGGCCGGATTCGGCCAGCACGCCGTCGGTGGCGTCGCCCCGCTCCAGGGCCTCGCCCAGCAGCGTCTCCACCGCCTCGCGCAGGCCGGGCAGGCTCGAACCCGCTTCCATCAGCACGGTCCAGTCCGCGGCGGCGATGGGGCTCGCCAGGCCGGCATGCTCGGCCACCAGCGCCAGGGACTCGCCCGCGATCAGCTCGAAGGCCTGGATGGTGTCGCCCAGCGCGTCCTGGGCCGCGCGCAGGAGGCGCAGGGCGGCGGCCGGGTCCGGCACCGCCAGGAGCGCCGTGGCGGTGTGGCGCGGGCGCGGCACGAGGCGCAGGATCGCGGCCGTGACGATGCCCAGCGTGCCCTCGCTGCCGATGAAGAGCTGCTTCCAGTCGTAGCCCGCATTGTCCTTGCGCAGGGCGCGCAGTCCGTCGACCACGGTCCCGTCGGCCAGCACCACCTCGAGCCCGAGGACGAGGTTGCGGGTCATGCCGTAGCGCACGACGTTGATGCCGCCCGCATTGGTGGCGATGATGCCGCCCAGCATGGCCGAGCCCTCCGCCGCGAGGCTGACGGGCAGGAGCCGGCCCTGCGCCTCCGCCGCGTCCTGCGCCACCTTGAGGATGCAGCCGGCCTCCGCCTCCAGGGTGAGGCCGAGGGGATCGACCCGGCGGATCGCGCTCATGCGGGCGAGCGAGAGCACCACCTGGCCGCCGGAGGCGTCCGGGGTTGCGCCGCCCGCAAGGCCGGTATGTCCCCCCTGGGGCACCACCGCGACGCCGGCCGCGTGGCAGGCCGCCATCACGGCCGAGACCTCGGCGGTGGTGGCGGGGCGCGCCACCGCCGCCGGCCGGCCCGGGAACAGGCCCCGCCAATCGACCGCGTAGGGCGCGAGATCGTCCGCGGCGGTGAGCAGACCGCCCCGGCCGAGGCAGGAATCCAGCCGGCCGAGGAGATCGGCGGGCAGGGTGGTCGGGCTCATCAGCAGGCTCCTCGGCGGGCTCCTCGGCGGCCTCCTCCTGCGGGGGCCCGGGCCGCATCTGCGAAAACGGGTCGCCCCGGCATCCCGACGGCGGCGGCCCGGGTCAAGGGGGCGGCCTGACAATCGCCGCCGATGCTCAAGGCCGGGCCTTGACCGTCCCGGCGAACTGGCCTCTCACACGGCCCATTCGGGCGCTGGCGCCACGGGCCCGACCGCGTCGCGCGGCCCGACGGGTCCGGCGTCCCATCCGCCCGACACGGGCGCGAGATCCGAGAAGAACACGACCATGGCCGAACGACTCTCCTTCCCGAAGGACAAGATCCGCGTCCTGCTGCTCGAAGGCATCAACGACAGCGCCGCCGAGCTCTTCGCCGCCGCCGGCTACACCAACGTCGTGCGGGTGGCCAAGGCCCTGGACCGCGAGGCCCTGCACGAGGCCCTGAAGGGCACCCACATCCTCGGCATCCGCTCGCGCACGCAGCTCGACGCGGCGGCCCTGGCCCATGGCGAGCGCCTGCTGGCGGTGGGCTGCTTCTCGGTGGGCACCAACCAGGTCGATCTCGAGGCCGCGCGCCACCGCGGCATCCCGGTCTTCAACGCGCCCTACTCCAACACCCGCTCGGTGGCCGAGCTCGTCATCGGCGAGATCGTGATGCTGCTGCGCCGGATCGTGCCGCGCTCGGTGGGCGCCCATGCGGGCGCGTGGGACAAGTCGGCCACGGGCTCGCAGGAGGTGCGCGGCAAGACGCTGGGCATCGTCGGCTACGGCAATATCGGCTCGCAGCTCTCGACCCTGGCCGAGGCGATGGGCATGCGGGTGGTGTTCTACGACCAGACCGACAAGCTGCGCCACGGCAACACCGAGCCCACCGACAGCCTGGAGACCCTGCTGGCCCAGAGCGACGTGGTCTCCCTCCACGTGCCGGAGACGCCCGAGACCCACAACATGATCGGCGAGGCCGAGATCCGGGCGATGAAGCCCGGCGCCTTCCTGATCAACAACGCCCGCGGCACCGTGGTGGATCTCGACGCCCTGGCCGGTGCCCTGCGCGACGGCCACCTGCGGGGGGCCGCCGTCGACGTGTTCCCGGTGGAGCCGGGCTCCAACCAGGAGCGCTTCGTCAGCCCGCTCCAGGGCCTGCCCAACGTGATCCTGACGCCGCATATCGGCGGCTCGACGGAGGAGGCGCAGGAGCGCATCGGCTCGGAAGTCGCGCGCAAGCTCGTCGATTATTCCGATATCGGCTCGACGGTGGGCACCGTGAACTTCCCGCAGGTGCAGCTGCCCGCCCGCCCCACCGGCACGCGCCTGATCCACGTCCAGCGCAACATCCCGGGCATGCTGGGGCGCCTCAACGACACCTTCGCCCGGCGCGGGGTCAACATCGCGGCGCAGTTCTACCAGACCGACGGCGAGGTCGGTTACGTGGTGGTGGAGACCGACGTGACCGATGCCGACGCAGAGAGCCTGCTGGAGGAGATCCGGGCGCTCGACGGCACGATCCGGGCGCGTCTGCTCTACGAGCGCCGCTGACGGCGAGGCCGTTTCACCCGGCCGGACCGAATATCCCCATCGATCGCGCGGTCGGCGACGGCGTCCGGTGGCGCGCGGCGCCGACCTCGATTAACTGATGCGGGCGCGATTGTGCGGATCGCACCGAATCGATCCGAGGCCGCGCCGTCGTGCAGGGGACAACCCGCGCCCGGGAAGAGGATGCCCAGCCGTTGCGTGCCAGCCCCCTGCGTGATGGTGCCGTCGCGGACGATCCCTCGCGCACCGACGTCGCCCTCGCGGACCTGATCGCCGATATCGCCCGGCGCGACGCAACCGCCCTGCGGACCCTCTATGATCGGACGGCGCCGAAACTTTTGGGGGTGATCCTGCGTATCCAGACCGATCGCGGCATGGCCGAGGACGTGCTGCAGGAGGTGTATCTGCGGGTCTGGCAGAAGGCCGCCTCCTACAGCCCGGCGGCCGGGCGACCCCTGGCCTGGCTGTGCTCCATCGCGCGCAACCGCGCCATCGACGGGGTGCGGCGGCGCCAGGAGGTCCAGGGGCCGGTCACCGAGGACGGGGAGGATTGGGTGGAGCGTCTGGTCGATCCCCACGACAGCGAGGGCACGATCCTGGGACGCGATGCCCTGCGGGCCTGTCTCGGCCGGCTCGAGGCGATGCACCGCGACTGCATCGTGCTGGCCTATTGCGAGGGCCAGTCCCGCGAGGACCTCGCCCTGCGCTACGACCGGCCCGTGAGCACCATCAAGACTTGGCTGCATCGCGGTCTCGCGACCCTGCGCGGCTGCCTGGACGGTGTCGCATGACCCCCGATCCGGACGAGCGCGACCTGCGCCTCGCCGAGTACGTGCTCGGCACCCTGCCGCCGGCCGAACGGGCCGCGGTGGACCT
This sequence comes from Methylobacterium sp. 37f, assembly GCF_023093475.1. Lineage (NCBI taxonomy): Bacteria > Pseudomonadati > Pseudomonadota > Alphaproteobacteria > Hyphomicrobiales > Methylobacteriaceae > Methylobacterium > Methylobacterium sp. 37f. The sequence continues at coordinate 5,128 of NZ_JAGHKN010000024.1, read as the reverse complement.
CGAACTCGCGGTCGACCCGACCGCCCGGGCGGCGCGGGAGGCTTGGGAGCGTCGCCTGGCGCCCCTCGCCCTCGCGGCGCCCGAGGTTCCGCCGGGGCCGGAGGTGTGGCCGGCGATCGCCCGGGCCGTGGCCGGCGATGGGCCGGGACACCGCGCCGCCGCCGCAAACGACGACCGCATCGGCGCCCTGCAGGGCGCGGTGTGGCGCTGGCGCCTCGCCGCCGGCACGGCGGCCGCCCTGGCGGCCGGGCTGGCCCTGTTCATCGCCGTGGGCGAGCCGCGCCCGGGCGATGGGGACGGGCGCTACATCGCCGTGGTCAACAGCGGCGGCGAGGCCCCCGCGCTCCTCGTCAGCATCGACACCCGGGCCGGGACCGCCCGCGTACGCCCGGTCGGCGCGCAGGCGCCCGCGGGGCACAGCCTCGAACTCTGGTATGTCGGCGCGGGAGAACCGCCGAAGACCCTCGGGCTCGTCGGATCGGACGCGAAGGGCCTGATTCTGCCGGCCAAGGCCGACGCCCTGGCGGGCGGCACCTTCGCGGTCTCGGTCGAGCCGGAGGGGGGCTCCCCCACCGGCCTCCCGACCGGGCCGGTGGTGTATTCGGGCAAGCTGATTCGCGAATAGGCCTGATTCGCGAGGCGGCGCCGGCGACCCGGAGGGACCGGTCGCCCGGCCTCACCCCAGCAGCTTGTCCAGGGTGATCGGGATGTCGCGCACCCGCACGCCGGTGGCGTGCCAGACCGCGTTGGCGATGGCGCCGGCGGTGCCGGTGATGCCGATCTCGCCGACCCCCTTGATGCCCAGCGGGTTCACGTGCGGATCGTGTTCCTCCACCAGGATCGCCTCCATCGCAGGCACGTCGGCATTCACCGGGATGTGGTACTCGGCCAGGTTCCCGTTCATCACCCGGCCCGAGCGCGGATCGAGCACCGCGTGCTCGTGCAGGGCCAGGGACACGCCCCAGATCATGCCGCCGTAATACTGGCTGCGTACGAGGTGCGGGTTGACGATGCGCCCGGCCGCGAAGGCGCCGACGAGGCGCGTCACCCGGATCTGGCCCAAGTCCGGATCGACCTTCACCTCCGCGTAGACCGCCCCGTGCGCGTGCATCGCGTAGGCTTTTCGTGAGGCGGGGTCGCCCGCGCCCGCGCCCTTGGCCTCGACCGAGGCCTTGCCGGCTCGGCCCAGGATTTCGGAGAAGGCTTCCGAGCGGGCGGGGTCGTCGTTGCGGGCGAGGCGTCCGTCGCGGGTGGTGACGCCGGCATTGCCGGCGCCGTAGAGGGGCGAGGCCGGGTCGTTGACGGCCAGGTCCGCGAGTTCGGCGATCGCCGCCTGCGCGGCGTTGTGGACCGCCGTGCCGCCGGTGGCGGTGCCGGTGGAGCCGCCCGCCAGCCCGCCGTTCGGCAGGTTCGAGTCGCCGATGCGCAGCTCGACCTGGGCGATGGGCAGTCCGAGACCGTCGGCGCCGATCTGCGCCAGCACCGTCCAGGCGCCCTGGCCCATGTCCTGGGCGGCGGTCTCGATCAGGGCCGTGCCGTCGGCCCGGATCGTGGCCCGGGCCTCGCCCTGCATCATCCCGGCCGGGTAGGTGGCGGTGCCGAGCCCCCAGCCCACCAGCAGCCCGTCGGCGTCGCGCATCTGGCGCGGCTGGCGCGGGCGGGCGGCCCAGCCGAAGCGTGCCGCGCCTTGGGCGTAGCATTCGCGCAGCGCCTTCGAGGAGAACGGCCGATGGGTGATCGGCTCGACCTCGGCGTAGTTGCGCAGGCGGATTTCCAGGGGATCGAGGTCGAGTTCGAGCGCCAGCTCGTCCAGCGCGCTCTCCACCGCGACGCTGCCCGAGGCTTCGCCGGGAGCCCGCATGAAGATTGGGGTGCCGATATCGGCCCGGGAGACCGCGTGCGTGGTCGCGATCGCGCCCGCCGCGTAGAGGTGGCGCGAGAGGATGCCGGAGGGCTCGACGAAGTCGTCGTGCCGGCTCGTCAGGGTCAGGGTGTGGTGGTCGAGGGCCGTGAGCGTCCCGTCCCGCGATGCGCCGAGCCTCAGGGTCTGGCGGGTGGCGGCGCGGTGGCCGACCGGGCCGAACATCTGCTCGCGCCGCGTCACCAGCTTGACCGGGCGTCCCACCATCTTGGCCGCCATGATCCCGAGGATCTGCGGCGCGGCGATGAAGCCCTTCGAGCCGAAGCCGCCGCCGAGATAGTGGCAGACCACGTGGATGTTCTCCGGCGGGATGCCGAACAGGTCGGCGATCCGGCCCTTGGCGATCCAGAGGGCCTGGGTCGGGGTGTGGAGGGTCAGGCGGTCGCCGTCCCATTCCGCCACGCAGGAATGGGGTTCGAGGGCGTTGTGATACTGCGCCGCCGTGTCGTAGGTGGCCGCGATCCGCGTCTCCGCCGCCGCCAGGCCGGCGGCCAGATCGCCGGACCCCTCGTCGGTGGCCGAGCCGGCCCCGATGGTGTCGGGGCTGAAGATCTCGCCGGCTCCGAGGGCGACGCTGACCGGCTCCGCCTCGTAGCGGGGCGCCAGCAGGGCGGCACCCTCGGTGGCCGCTTCCAGCGTCTCGGCGATCACCACCGCGATGGGCTGGTTGGCGTAGCGCACGCCGTCGTTCTGCAGCAGGTCGAGGCGGAAGGTGAACGGATTGTCCTTCTGGTCCGGCGACTTGGCGAGCGCCGGCGCGTTCTCCGGCGTCATCACGGCGATCACGCCGGGATGGGCCTGCGCCGCCGCGATGTCGCGATGCGTGACCCGCCCGCGCGCGATCGAACTCACCGCCATCACCGCGTGGGCCAAGCCCTCGGGCTTGAAATCCGCGCTGTAGCGGGCCGCACCCGTGACCTTGTCGGGGCCGTCGCGCCGGGTGAGCGGCTGGCCGATGGAGGCGCCGTGGCGCTGACGCTCAGGCATGGGCGGAGACTCCGGCCGAAGGGGTGGCGAAGGGACTGGCCGGGAGCGCGGGCACGCGGTCCGGGGTGCCGGCAACGGCCAGGGTGAGGGCGCGCACGACGATGCGGCGGGCAAGCTCGATCTTGTAGGCGTTGTCGCCCGAGGGTTTGGCGTCGGCCAGAGCGGCCTCGGCCGCCCTGGCGAAAATCTCGGGCGTGGGCGCCGCGCCGGCGAGCAGGTGTTCCGCCTCGCGGGCGCGCCAGGGCTTCAGGGCGACGCTGCCGAGGGCGATGCGGCCTTCCGCGATCCGGTCCCCGTCGAGGCGCAGGCCGACGGCCGCCGATACCACCGCGAAGGCATAGGAGGTGCGCTCGCGGACCTTGAGGTAGCGGCTGTGGCCGGCGAAGGTTTCGGCCTCTGCCGGCAGGGTGACGGCGACGACGAGGTCGCCGGGCTCCAGCACCGTCTCGCGCTCCGGGTGGTCGCCCGGCAGGCGGTGGAACGCGTCCAGGGGCACGCTGCGGGGACCGGCCGGCCCCTCGATCTCCACGACGGCGTCGAGGGCGGCCAGCGGCACGCAGAAATCCGACGGGTGGGTGGCGATGCAGTGCTGGCTCCAGCCGAGCACCGCGTGGGCACGGGTGACGCCGCCCTGCGCGTCGCAGCCGGTGCCGGGGTCGCGCTTGTTGCAGGCGCTGGCGGTGTCGGTGAAATACGCGCAGCGGGTCCGCTGCAGCACGTTGCCGGCGGTGGTGGCGGCGTTGCGGAGCTGGCCCGAGGCCCCCGAGAGCAGGGCTTCGGTGAGCGCCGGGTAGCGCCGGGCGATGACCGGATCGTGCGCCAGGGTGGCGTTGCGCACCAGGGCGCCGATCCGTGTCGTGCCGTCGGCGCGGCGCTCGATCCGGTCGAGGCCGGGCAGCCGGGTGATGTCCACGAGGGTGTCGGGGCGGGTGACGCCGCCCTTCATCAGGTCGACGAGGTTGGTGCCGGCGGCGAGGTAGGCGGCACCGGGCCGGCCGGCGGCCGCGACCGCCTCGGCGACGCTGGACGGGCGGAGATAGTCGAAGGCCTTCACGCCGCATCCTCCGCGATCTGGCGGCCGGGCAGGACGTCCGGCCCGGTCATCTGCGCGTGGGCCGTCAGCACGGCTTGCGTGATGCCCGCATAGGCGCCGCAGCGGCAGAGATTCCCGCTCATGCCCTCGCGCACCCGCTCGGGGTCGCCCCCGGTCTGGCCCTCCTGGATCAGGCCGACCGCGCTGAGGATCTGGCCCGGCGTGCAGAAGCCGCACTGGAAGCCGTCATGCTCCAGGAAGGCGGCCTGGACGGGATGCAGGGCCTCGTTCTGCGCCAATCCCTCGATGGTGGTGATCGCCGCGCCGTCGTGGCTGACGGCCAGCGCCAGGCAGGAATTCACCCGCACCCCGTCGATCAGGATGGTGCAGGCCCCGCACTGGCCCCGGTCGCAGCCCTTCTTGGCCCCGGTGAGGTCGAGGCGCTCGCGCAGCAGATCGAGGAGGGTGACCCGCGCATCCTCCAGGACGATGCTGCGGGCCGTGCCGTTCACGGTCAGCGTGATGGGAAAGCTCATGCCGGGCTGTCTCCGCCGTGGCCTGTCTGGAACCGATCCAGATAGAACCGCCGGGGTTCCCGACCAGGGGGTGTGGTCAGGCGGGCGTGGTCAAGGGGGCGTGGTTAAGGGGGGCGTGGTCAAGGGAGGCGCTGTCAGCGCGGGGCCGCCCCCTCGGCCGGTTTCCCCTGAGCGTCTTTGCTCTCGGTCTCCTTGCGCTTCAGGATCGCCTGCATCTGCGCGATCTCGGTGTCCTGGGCCTTGACGATGCTCTCGGCCAGCGCGCGCACTTCCGGATCCTTGGAGTATTGCAGGGCGACCCGGGCCATGGCGATGGCGCCGGCATGATGCGGAATCATGCCGGCGGCGAAGTCGCGGTCGACGTCGCCGGAATAGCGGATCTCCATGTCGCCGTGCATCCGCATGGCGGCGTCCTGGAACGCCTTGGTGGAGGGCGAGACCCCAGTCCCGGCCTTGGCCCCGGCCTTAACCGCGCCGGCCGGCTTTGCCGGGTGGGCGTGGCCCGGCGTGCCGTGGGCGTGGTCGTGCCCGTCGTCGTGATGATGATCCTCGTGGGCCGGGGCGGTGCCCGCCAGGGCGAGGAGGGCGAGGGCGGCGAGGACGGCAGTCGCGGTCTTCATGGGGTTCGTCTCCGGGGTTCAGAAGAGGGAC
>NZ_JAGHKN010000023.1:0-75802 GCF_023093475.1 Methylobacterium sp. 37f | reverse complement strand
CCACCACCCCCGCCGCCACCCGCCACCGAAGGGGTCAGCAAGACCTACGATATCGGAACCGGCAACACCGCTCTCAAGCTCTACGTCAGCCAGGATGCCGTGGTCGGTAACGCGCTCTACGCCGTCTATCTCGACGGAAAACAGGTTGGCTCGACGCTGACCGGGTCAGCGCTTCATGGTCAGGGCTCGGACGTCGTGAACTTGCATGCCGATCTGAGTGCCGGGAACCATAACCTCGTGGTTCGCTACCTGAGCGACAGCTGGGGCAGCACGGGCGATCACAACCTCTACCTCGACGCTGTGGTTGACGCCGGCGGACGTGCGTTGGCCGTTACGAACAGTGCGATGCTGGATACCGGCGCGACGGCCCGGGCGATGCTGCACCTGGACTACGATTTCCACTGACGAACAGTGCGTGTCTCCGCGTTTCATCGCGGGGACACGCACTCGATAGCTAGTTGGTCTCAGTGGATGGCGTCGTTGGCCCAGACCCGGACGTAATCGACGTCGAGGTGCGTGGTCGGCATGGAGGCGTCGTACTTGCCCGGCCAGCTGCCAGTGTCACCCACCGCCAGGTTGACCAGCATGTACATCGGCTTGTGCATGTCGGCCGGTGTTGCCATCTCGGCCACCTTCGCACCGTCGATGTACCATTCCAGCGTGTCCTTCTGCCAATCGACCCCGAAGGTGTGGAATCCTTCCGTCAGATCTGCCGTCTGCACCGGCGTACTGGTCAGCCTCTGGCCGGCGACGGTGGAATGCACCGACGCGTAGGCGGTGTCCTTGTCGTGGCCCAGGAACTCCATGACGTCGAGTTCGGTCGTACCTGTACCGTCGGCGTTCAGCATCCAGAAGGCCGGCCACATGCCTTGGCCCGCCGGCAGCTCGGCACGGATTTCGAAGTAGCCGTATGTCTGGGCGAACGACTTGGCCGTGGTGAGCACGCCCGAGGTGTAGGCCAGGCCCAGCGGATTGCCGTCGTGATCCGGGGCCGCCGTGATGCTCAGGACGCCGTTCGAGATCGAGAACGGGTTCGTGCCCACCGAGCTGTCCGAGTAGTACTGCGCCTCGTGGTTCGCTCCTAGCGTCCGATCCTGACTGCCGATGCCGTATGTCGTCTTCCAAACGGTGCCGTTGCCATTCGCCGAGGCGCTGAGGGCGTTGAACTCCTCGGCGAAACTCAGCTTCATGCCCGGATGCGACGGGTCCGCCGGCAGGGCGAAGTCGCCGGCCTTGAGGTTCGTGAGCGCCACGTTCTGCAAGGTCAGCGTCTCGCCGCCGCCGAGCGCGATGACGGTGTCCGACCCGACCTGACTGGCTGCCATCTTCAGCTCGGCGAAGCTGTGCAGGTTGACCCCCTCCATGCGGACCTTGTCCACGCCAGAGGTGAAGTCGGTGATGACGTCGCTGCCCTCGCCCTTGGCGATGACGAAGATATCGGCCCCGCCGCGGCCGGTCAGGATGTCGTTCCCGGCCTTGCCGTTGAGGGTCTGGGCGCCGCCATCGCCGGTGATCATGTTGTTGAGGCCGTTGCCGGTGCCGCTCTTGGCGTTGCTGAAGATCAGGTTCTCGACGTTGTCGGGCAGGGTGTAGTCGCGCCAGGCAATGATGACCGTGTCGACGCCGCCGCCGGGCGCCTCGACGACCTGATCGCTCGACTGCCAGATGTGGTAGGTGTCGTCGCCGGCGCCGCCCTTCAGGACAGCATTGCCCTTGTCCCAGCCCCAGATGTCGTCGTGCCCGGCCGTGCCGCTGAGGGTCTGGACCGCATTGTTAGCCTTGATCGTCTGGGTCGGCGTGGCACTCGCCCGGGCTGCCTCGCCCGTCCCCGATGATGGCGCAACGACGACGGGCGGCTGTGAGACAGGCGTCGTCGTGGAGTTTTCGAAGACGACGTCGCCCGACGTGAGCGCCTCTCCGCCATGGATGGCGGTGAAGCGGCCGACGGCCGTGCCGTTCTCGCGGATCTCGTAGGTGTGCAGCGTGCCCTGCGTGCTGATCTCGACCACATCGGCATCGGCGGCAAAGCCGCGGAACACCAGCGTGTCGCCGCCGGAGATGCCGGCCCCCTGGAAGTCGGTGATCCGGTCGAGGGCCGTGCCCGTCAGGCCGGCCGAGCCGGACAGATCCGCCTTGCTGAACACGAAGCGGTCGGCTCCGGCTCCACCCGTCAGACTGTCCACGCCGAGCCCGCCGGTGATGACATCGTTGCCAGCGCCGCCGTTGATGGTGTCGTTGCCCAACGCCCCGATGATGGTGTCGGTCCCATCCCGTCCGGCGATCAGCTGCGCGCGCGTCCCGCGCGATGACAGATCGATCCGGTCCGCACCGGCTGTACCGGAGGTGTACTGAGCCGTCGAAAAGACTGTATCCGCCATTTTTGCCAATTCCCCCTTATGCTTTGCGGGGGGTAATACCCAAAGATGGTTAACGATAGGCTACAAGCCAGATAAATGAGAATATCTGACTGGTTCTCTCCAATTCTTGATTGCAGGGCTGTGAATTTAGTCTTCACGTCTTTGTGTTAAGGAGTCTATCCAGCGACGACATTGCAATTTTAAGTGTGTTTATTCATGCGCAACAACCCGGAGGGCCGATTCGGCGATTTCTGGCGGCGATCACGCAATTCCCTGGCTCGTCCGTATCATGCGGGGTCCGAAGCCTTCGCGCGCAGCCTCTGTGGCGCGGCTCCCCCATTCGTTCAGGCGCTTGCAGCAGGGTTGTCGCGCTGGCAGAGCGTGTGCAGATCGCCATTGCGAGGCCAGTTTCCGAAGCGTTTGCCCGCCACTCAATCTTCCGGATGACACGGGGTTCGACACCGATCTGCTTCGCCGGCAGGCTTGGACCGCGGGACTCACGCCTGACAACTCGTCCCCGCTCCATCGCAACCGGACCCCTTGCATCATGCCCTCGCTGCCCTGTCTGCGGGGCGGCAACGGTCTGCTAAAGCTTATGAGTCCAGAGCCGACAGAGAGGGAGAGGCCAGCCATGGCGGCGAGATGCGTGTTCGCCAGAGGGCAGCGCAGGACCGGGTTCCGGCCGCTCGTTTTCGCGGCCTGTCTGATCCTTCCCGGTATCTCACACAGCGCTCTCAGCGATCATCGGCGCCGCCACGCGCTGGAGGGGCGCTGGATCGGTGACGACTATACGCTGACGATCGATGAGGATGCCGTGCAGGCCAATCGCAATCCGACCCGGCCTTTTGAATGGGACGCGCTGCATATTCTCAATACGACTGAGAATATGATCGTCTTCGAGCTTGGCGGCGATCGGTTCGTCGGTCTGCTCGAAGGAGAACGGATGACGCTCAGCCAGATCGGACGTCCCGGCTACCATGTACTGACCCGTCAGCGGTGATCCGTTCGTCCCGGTATAGGCACGGCCACCCTCGCGCTACGGCACGCCGAGCATCGAGCGCAGAATCTCAAGAACGAGACTTTGTTGGCCCGGTCTCGCTCGGCGTCCTTAGACGGTCAGCGCCGGATGATGACGTCCACGATCTGAACCTGCTTCTCCGGCAGGCCGCTATCGAACTCGAGGATCGTCGTATCCTCACCTGCAAAATCCGCCGCCGGACGGTAGAAAATCGCCAGTACCGGGAAGGCGCTGCCGGCGCAACTTCCGCCAGAGGCCGGAACCTGAGTCTGGCCCGCTCCGACGATGATCGTGCCATGGGTCGGAGGCTGGACGATTCGGACCGGCGGGGTCCGTTCGGGTTTGCAGTCCGGGGTGATGCTCCCAAACAAGCCGATCCGCGCATCCTGTCCGGCCTTGCCGTCCACCGTCCGGCGGACCTCCTTGGCCTGAACGCCGCCGATGAGCACGCCGCTGAGAAGGAGTAGGCTCAGAAACCAAGGCATGCCCGTGTCCCTCGTCTCGGTATCGGTGTGACTCTGACGCGGCTCTCACGAGAAAGCCGTCGATCCTACCGGACGGCCGCGGCCGCACTCGCATTGCCGGTCAACCCTGACAGGGCGGTCGTGAAGCGCTGAAGTCCGGCGGACGGCGCTTCCGAAACGAAGATGATATCCCGATTGCGGATCGCGAAGTCGTTTGCCAGGAACAGGGCGTCCGGACGGCTCATATCCGTGTTGTAGATCGTCGGGATCCACTCGCCGGTATAGCCCGCGAGGTCGACGTTCAGGTCCTCCAGAACCTTGCGCGACTCGACCCGGTAAAGGAATACGGCGCGCGGGTCCGCCCGCGATGGATCGAGGCCGCCGGACTTGGCTGCGGCCTCGGCCAGGCTCATGGTGTCGTTCTCGAAACTGAAGCGACGATTGTTCGTTCCGCCGATGGATCCGGGGGCCGGGGTCGCTCCGAGCGTCAGGTAGAAGCGTGGCTCCTTGGTCAGGAAGACCGTGTCGCCGGGCTCGAGGTAGGGGTTCTGCCCCGGAACCTTGATCACGGCGCTCAGCAGGGCCTGGGTCGTCCGGTTGTCCCGCTTGAGCGTGACGATGGTTTCATAGGGGGGGCTGCGCGGACCGCCGCTCCGGGCGATTGCATCGAGCAGACGAAGGCCACCGGGATCGATGTTGACCCGGTTCGGCAGCGTGACGTCACCGAGAACGCTGACGTTGCCGGAACGACGCTCGCCGATGGACACGACAACCTGCGGCTCCACGGCGCGCTGGTTGAGGCGTGTGGCGATCTCCTTGGACACCTGCTGCGGTGTACGCCCGGCCGCTTGGATGCGGCCTGCATAGGGGACCGTGATCGTTCCGCTGGTTTCCACCTGTTGCGGCGGGATCGCGACGAAGTTTCCTCCGCGCGAGGTTCCACCCTCGGGAGCGATGAACAAGCCGCCGGCCGATGCCTCGAAGATCGTAATGTTGATGATGTCGCCGATGCCGATCACCCCCTGCCGGGCGGTGGATCCTGCCGGGACACGGGCAAAGCGTGGACCCATCGCCTCCGTGTTGGCGTTGGCCGCCCTCAGAACGGATGCGTTCAGATCGAGAACGACGTACCCGACTGGAGGCGTTGGCGCCGTCTCCAACGCCGCGTTCGCTCGCACTTCGCCCCGGTTTGGGCCATCGCTGGAAACGAAGGTGCAAGCGGACAAAGCGGCCGAAACTGAAAGGGCGAGGGCCGCAAAAACGAAACGCAGGCGTCCACCCTGACGCGGGGCGGCGTCGTGATCCTTGGCGGGGAATGCCATTACCGCAGCACCGATCGAACGTGAATGAAAGCTACGGCGCAAACACCGCCTCCCGGAGATACGCCCGAAGCCGGGCCGAGTAGGGTCGTCGCGCCACAACTAAAGCTATGCCGCCTGGATGTCTTCCGGATTCGAGTTTTTCGCTCCACGGAAGTGTGAAGTGGTGTTGATACAACACAGACCTGCGCCGATTTCGACGGCATTTGCGCTTGATCGCCCAAGCTCAAACGGGTCGATGAGGAACCCTCCCATCGGACGTCGGAAGCCTCCGAATGCTCCGGAGCCTGAGCCTTTGGGGCGCGACAGCCGAACGCGCCTTCAGGGTCTGATCCGAGGATGGCATCAGGTGCGAACTTCAACACAGGCTCCAGACCATCAGAATGCAACACCGGAGTCTTGGTCGATCTCGACAACCGGAGTTGGCTTCCGAGTAATGCCGGTCAGGTGAACCAGAAGTTGTCCTGAGTCAGCGCAGTGTGACTGACGCCCTGAAGCGTGATGCTGTCGGTCGCACTGATTTGAATGACCGTATCCTGGCCAACCGTCTTGAGGGCTAGTTGAGACATGTTTGTGGCCACGGAATGGTCGATCGCGATGACGTCGTGTCCGATTCCGCTGCCGGGATGGAAGCCGACGATGGTATCAGCGCCGGAATCTCTTTCGACCAGGAAGGTATCGCCTCCTGCGCCCTTCAACGTATCGGAGGTCTTCGCCGTGGATTCGATCGTCAGATTCCCCTTCAGGCCGGTGATGGCGTGCGATCCATCTTGGAAGGTCAGATCAATCATGACCGTCTTACCGGTCGCGTCGATCTGTTCGTGCTTGACGGCGAAGCTCTTTCCGTCGAGCGAAAAGGTGTAGTTGTCTTTGGTTTGGTCGCTGTGCCGAACGGTCTCATAGGTCAGGACGCCGGCCGTGAAGATCTTCAGCTTGGCGATATCGGCGGATCCTGGCGTATAATATGTATATTCCGAAGTCTTGAGATTATCGACGTATTTGGTCTCGACCATCTTGTCAGCCGAATTAATGGTATGCATAGCCACAGCGCCAGCGTTATCGAAGGATGTGCTTGTCTTAATGCCGGTCTTCTTATCGAAGGAAAATTCCCAGTCCTTCGAGCCGTCGCTATGCGTCCGACTGGTGGACATCAGGGTTCCGGCCGCATCGTAGCTGTTGGTTTCGGCGACATACGTCTTGCCGACGATGTTGGTGAGCAGGACGTCCTTCGTCCGATCGGCATGGACATGCGTTTCGCTGACGACGATGCCCTTGGCGTAGACCAGCGTCGTGCTGGAGCCATCCGCTTTCGTCTCGACCGAGCGCGTGACTTGGCCGTCGACAATGCTCGTTGTCGCCGTCGATGTCATCCGACCGAGGGCATCGTAGCTCACCACGCTGATGTTGTTGCCGGCCGTGGTCGTGACTGCAAAGCTGTAGCCGTCCTTGATGGCGGCCAAAGCCTCCTTGCTGTCGGTCAGGAGGCTGGTCATGGCTGCGATGGACGCGACCGGGAGGACGTGGCTATCGGACAGGTAAATCGCCGCCAGTTTTCCGGACGCCTGGAGAGCCGGTAACTGGGCGACCACCGACGATGCTGTGCCGACCACGATCAGAACTTCGTTGCTGACCGCTGTTGGACCGACCTTCGCCGTCAGCATGTGACTGCCGGCCCCGAGGTCCTTCAAGGTCACCGCGAAGGCACCGGTCTTGTCGTCGGCCTTCGCGGTCGCGACGATGCTGTTGCCATCGTAGATGGTCACCAGCGCGCCGCCACTGGCCGTTCCCGCCAGCTCGCCATCGGCCGCCCCACCGGCGGCCCGGGTGAGCCCGGCAAGCTTGAACGCGCTGATGGTGACCGGCACTCCGGTGTCCGGGGGCGTGAGCGAAGGCGATACCGGGGTGGCATCACGCTTGGTTGTGTAGGCTCGCACATAATCGATGAGCATGTGGCCTTCGGCAGGCGTGGTGGCGTCCGTGGCCCCGGGCCACGAGCCTGCATCGCCGACGGCGAGATTCAGCAGCATGTACATCGGCTTGTTCATGTCGCTCGGCGTCGTAAGCCTGGCGACGGCGTTGTTGTCGACGTAGTAGGTGATGGTATCCGCCTGCCAGTCGACGCCGTAGGTATGGAACCCCTTCGAAGTGTCGATTCCGAAGACGGTCTGGGTCTCGGTCACATTGGGACCGCCGACCTTGGAATGGGTGCTGGCGTAGATCGTTCCGGGCTCGTCGCCGAGCACCTCGAACACGTCGAGTTCGGGCGGCCAGGACAGATCGGCCGGCAGGAGCCAGAAGGCGGGCCAGAAGCCCTTGCCGGCGGGAAGCTGGGCGCGAACCTCGAAGTAGCCATACAGCTGGGAGAAGGACTTGTAGGTGGTGATGACGCCGGAGGTCCAATCCAGGCCCGAGCCGAGCGGGGTTTCGACGCCCTGGGTCGCGCGCGCGGCGGTGATATCGAGGACGCCGTCCTTGACGCTGAAGGGGTTCACCCCGACCGAGCTGTCGGAATAGTATTCATCTTCCTTGTTGCTGGGCAGGGTCCGGAGTCCGGCCTGCGGATACTTCGTCTGCCACGTCGTCGCGACTCCGGTCGCGGATCCCGAAAAGGTGTTGAACTCGTCCGAGAAGGTAAGCTGATACTTCGACAGATCGACGGGCAGGCGGAAATTCGCCGCGGATAGATCTTCGACCTTGTGATCGCGCAGGGTCAGCGTCTCGCCTGTCTCAAGCCTGATGATTGTATCCGCCCCGACCTGGGACATCGCCGATTTGAGTTTTTCAAAGCTATTCAAGCTTTGATAGTTATCAAGCTCGATCACGTCCTTCGTGTGATCGAATCCAACGATGACATCCGAGCCTTCGCTTTTGGCGATGATGAAGCTGTTTTTCCCGGCGCTACCGATCAGCACGTCGTTTCCGGCGCCGCCATTCAGGGTTTGATTGCCGGAACCTGTGCCGACGATGATGTTGTCTTGCGCATTGCCTTTGCCGCTCGAATGGAGCCCTGCTAAGATCAAGTTCTCGACGAACGCTGGCAGAACATAATAATTCGCCGTCGAGTTGATCGTATCGGTTCCTTCGTCGCTTTTCTCAGCAACGATGTCGTTCTTGCCATAAACAAAATAGGTGTCATCGCCGAGGCCGCCAACGAGGGTGCTGGCACCGCCTGTCCGCAGAGCATCGTTTCCGGTTGTTCCGGCAAGAGTCTCTTTGGCAGGTGCGATGAACCCTTTTCTGGTTGCCCCGCCCGTCGACAGCGTGCTTCCAGCGGAGTTGAGATATGTGGCCACCGGGGTCGTCCTCAATGCGATGAGGACATCTGGTTGTATCCGCTCGAAATAAACGTTCGATCGATCGATCAAATTGCTTGCATCGGAGCATTTGCGAGCGTTGCTCTCGTGGGATGATGCAAATGCCTACCAAATCGAAAACCCTACCAAATCCGCTCGGCTGAATGGTCTTCCACGGCTTCGGTTCGCGCCTGCGGAGGCGTTCTGGAGCGGCGTCATCCTGGCCGCTGCCGATCCAGCATCGACACTGGTTCCGGTGCCTACGGCTGCGCCGCGCAGGCTCGGAATCCGCTTGCGAACCCGTGCGCACCGCTTCATCGCCTTCCCTGGAAACATGGGCTAACAGGACCGTGGCGATCCCGATGGTGGCGCGAAAGTTGGTGAGACATGCTCGGCCCAGTGATCTGGTCGCTTCTGAATACCGCCGCGACGGTGGTCATCCCCTTCCTGCTGTTCATTATTTTTGCTCGCACCGGCGAGGCGTACCAGGTGGGCGCGGTCGGTATCGCCGTCTCGATCCTCGAAATTCTCAAGACCTTTTGTCCCCAGGGGCTGTATGAGGTCCTGCTACGTCCGGAGACGACGCGCGAAGAGGAATGCGCCTCCCTGGGACTGCTCCTTCTCAGTGGTCTGATCGCAACCGCGGTCTACATGGGCGTGATCGTTCTGGTCGGGCGATACATGCCCGATCTTCAGGCGATCGGCCCAATCCTACTTCTCCTCGCGCCGAAATTGCTGTTCGACGTCACGTCGGTCCAGCCGCAGGCCGCCCTCGCGCGACAACTCACCTTCCGACGCCTGGCGATGCGGACGGTCATTGCCAATTTCGTCGCGGCGGGCGTGGGATCGGTCCTGGCCTTTGCGGGCCACGCCCTCGAGGGCTTGATCCTCTACTATCTCCTCCAGTCGATGCTGAACTTCTTCCTGGTGGCTCGGGGCCAGATGGGCCGCGTCAGACCCACGCTCGGGACAGCGCCCCTGAAAGCCTTGTTTCGCGAGGCCGGCTACTCGTCCGCCGTTCGCATCGTCGCCGCGGCCAACAATTATGCGGATACGCTGGTCGTCTCAGGCTTTGTGTCTGCCGCGCTCGTCGGAACATACAATCTCGCGAAGCGCATCGAGACGGTCTTGATGAGCACCTCATCATCCTTCTCGGTCATCATGTATCAACCGCTCTTCGCGAGCCGGGGTGCGGCGCCGCGTTCTGAAATCGTTACGACCGCGATGCGACTGACCACCGTGCTGTTCGGACTGCCGATCATCATCTTCGTCTCCTTTCCCGAGGAATGGGTCGGATGGGTGTTCGGGGATCGCTGGCTCAATGCTGCGCCCGTCTGTGCGCTTCTCGCACTGTCCGGATTGGCACGGATCTATGGCGGCATCTACGGTTCACTGCTTTCGGTCAGCGGGCGGAATCACGTTCTCCTCATCTACGCGCTGTGTTCGATGATTGTCGGACTTGGCTCGGTCGTATTGCTCTCGCGATACGGCCTCGTGTGGGTTGCCTTGGCCATCGCGGTGAAGAGTTGGGTCTTCTATCTCGTGTCCGCCTATCTGACCCGCCGGGAAACCGGGCCGGTGATCGCCACCTGCTTTTGGAACGTGCTCTCTCCCTTGCTGCTGTTCTCTCTCATTGCTGCAGGCGCGACGCGCGCCGTCGCCCTATCGGCGCCCACAGGACTCCACGGTATCCCTGCGTCAGTTCTGATGATCGCCCTCAGTTCTGTTGTAGCGATGGCGTCCGTCCTCGTGATCTATCGGCGAGATCTCTCGAAGATTTCGAACCTAGTGCGCGTCAAGATCGCAGAAAAGCGATCCCCGGCGAAGCCGACCTGATGTTGGTAGAGGTGGAAGCGCTGTCGCTTTATGCGAGTGTAATGAGGGTGGCCCAATGATTCAGAATATTCAGGTTCTTCGAGGATTGGCGGCCCTCCTCGTCGTTATTGTCCACTGCGAAGCGATCATAAAGTCGTTCGGAAATTTTCATTATATTGGGATCGCCGCGAGCACGGGGGTTGATCTGTTCTTCGTTATTAGCGGCTTCATCATGGTTTATACGTCGGACCGAAATGGCCCGACCCCCCTCGGCTTCTTCGCAAATCGCGTGGCCAGGGTTGCTCCTCTGTACTGGCTGTTAACCATCGCGATCTTCGCCATTGCGGTTTTGCAACCCCAACTGCTCGGAGCAACCAAAGCAAGCCTTTTGAATCTCGTGAACTCCCTGGCTTTTTGGCCTTACTTGAGAGACGACGGAAAAGTTGCGCCGCTACTGTTTCTGGGATGGACGTTAAATTATGAAATGATGTTTTATGCTGTGTTTGCCCTTTGCCTCTTCATCAAAAATCTGAATCTGAGGGTCCTGGTTGCGATCGGGGTGCTCGTCTCAATGACAGTACTGGGTCAGGCCATCGCCTTTGAGAATGTCCCAGCTCTCTTCTTTACGCGGCCCGTCATCCTTGAGTTTGCCCTGGGCATGATCGTTGCCCGAATCTATGCGATCCTCCCGCACAGCAAGCGGGCGGCCGTCATCGCACTGTGCCTCGCAATCATCGCTCTTCCGGCGATGCTGCTCGCCGCCGTCCTGTCATCGAGTATGCTGCCGATTGCCGGGATCCCTGCGGCCGTTCTGGTCGTTGCAGCGCTCATCATGGATCGGGGAGGGCTTTCCCTGAGCTGGCGTCCTCTCGTGGCGATCGGTGATGCAAGTTACTCACTCTATCTTACGCATCCGTTCGTTGCCCAAGTCGTCATTAAGCTGTCGAATAAACTTCAGCCCCTGTCGCTCCTTTTGAGCTTGTTAGTTATCTTAGTCATATACGCGATATCAATTACGCTGGCTCTCTTGGTGTATCGGACCCTCGAGATACCGATGACACGGGTAGCACGACGCCTGCTCCATCTCTCTCGCCCGAAGAATCCGGCGGGTGCCTTGTAATTGGGCCGCGGCTTGATCCCGAGCTGCACCGAAATGATAAGGGATTGAAGACGCGACGGCCTCGAGCAGGACGTCGCCGATCGGTCTTTGTCGAAACGGGGAGTGCCGGACGTCGTGGCGGAAAGGCCACCCGCCTCCGGGCGACGCCGGCATGCCAGCAATCGAACCCGGGAGAGCTCAGGCGTCTTGCGAGCGCCACGCCGAACAGGCCGCTGATAAGCACCACGGCATGCAGCGCCCTTTACCGAACCTGCCGACCAGCGAGGAGGCTGGGCGTGATTGGCGCGGGCTGACGCGATGCATCTGCGCGGCATCTCCGGGCCCATCCGCTGCACACTGCCTCGAACCGAAGGTCCTCGTGGCGAGACACTCTTTCAAGCGCTCCGCGAATGCGTCTCCAAGAGGAGTCGCCTGATCCCGGGCCTAACGGCCGGATCGGCATGGGACAACGCTGACTGACCGGTCCTATGACGAAAGCTGCGGGACGCATGCGCGCGGTGGACGCTACCCATCCTCTTTCGAGGAAACGCGACCCGTGATCAAGCTTTCGCAAAAATCCGGACAATTGGATCCAGCTGAAACCCGTACTGGGGCTACGGGCCGCCTGCAGCCGTCACCATCCCAGATATGACGCCCCAGCGACCGATGATGCCAACCATATCCTGGTTGTCGCCCAGCCCGGTGCAAGCAATCGATTGGATCAGGCGTTCCCATCAACAAAAACACATGAGAAAACGAACGATAAAAGGCGGCGCATGCGCCGCCTTTTTCGACAAGCCGTTCCTACCTCTGGTAGGCTAGGCCGTTTTCAGGCCACGTGAGCAGGAGCATAGAAATTGAAGTCGCCGGTGTCGAGCGCCTTGCCGTTCAGCGAGTTTACAGCGAAGTTGTAGTAGTCGCCCGTGTCGGAATTGAAGATGCTGTAGTAATACACCTTCGCGCCCGAAGCAGTCTCAGCGCCGGCGCCGAGGAGGTCGAGCTTGGCATCGGAACCGAAGCCGCTCAGATTGATGAAGTCCTGCTCGCCGGCGCCAGGGCCACCCGCGCCGCGGAAGTCGGTGATGTAGGTCGCCAGGGTCCCGAAATCCTTGGATGCGACCTCCGTTTCCTGACCGAACTTCGCAGCCAGAACGAAGGTATCGTTGCCGGCGCCGCCATAATACTGGTTGAAGTCGGCATGCCCCTGAAGCTGATCGTTACCGCTTCCACCGGCCATCTTGTCTACGTCGCCGCCATTACCCTGAATTTTACCATTCGCGTCGGGAGCGGTGGTAACACCATCAACCATTGCCATTGTCGTATCCTCGAGAGCTTGTGCGCACGGCATCCGTGGCAACGATGATCAATAATCAGGAAATTTGTGCACTATGAAAGAGGCGTTCATTTACTGAAACGTCCCTAACGGCGTGTTAACTAGGGGGCGACACCGAGTCAATCATCCAAATGGGCATCTAGGTAGTTTTGGCGCAGCCAAATGGCGTAGTTACTGAATTGCATCAGTTCTGAAATTCCCAGATTTTCAGCAATGCTAGGGCTGTGTCTGTGAATCTTAACCAAGCAAGCGGCGCCGCACTGCGGCCGACCAGCTTGCATGAGGATAACAGTGGACATCCTTCCGCTTAATCATTGCTGGCGCATGCAGTGAGATGCATTGCATCCCAGTAGATGCTGGCAAGATGACTGTTTATAAAATAAAGATAGAGTCGAGACTTGGCTCACGTAGTGGACCAACTGGCAGGCCGACAAGCGGCGCAAAAACCGACACACGAGAGCTTTCCATGAAAGCTTCGTATTTTGGGTTGAGCCTTCACGAGGGTACTGCATCGGGAGTGCTGGCAGAGCACGTTCCGCGCCCCTGAATGCCGGACGCGGCTGAAAACGCTCGCGTTGCTCGTCCTCTCACCGCTCAGGGAGGAGCCGGCGCACGGCCTTCCTCCCGCGACGTTCGACTTAAGTCGTGGGGCGCGAGCCGTGCAGATCTCGCGTGATCAGGCGTCCGACCAGATCACGACACTCCGCCTGGGTGCAGATCCAGTTGCTCGGATCGATCTGAGCGAGTTCGGTCGTGAGCCGATCGATCTGAGCGGGCGCGAGTTCCCGAAAAAATCCAACGAGGCTCTCGACGAGGTCATTCGGAAGGCGAACGCCTGCGCCTTGCCGCGCGAGCCATTGTCCGGTGGCGGTCGCGTCCCGCACGATCGGAATCGTTCCGGCCCAGCCACTCTCGTAGAGGCGGTTCGGCAGGAGCCATTCCGAGTTCAGGCCTTCCTCGAAGAAGTCGATCACCCACGCAAAGTCGACCTCTTGGTAGATCGCCATCAGGTCGTCTGGATTGCGATACGGACCCTCGAACGAGATGAAGGGCTCCGCAGCGACCATGGCATCGAAGTTCGAGAACTCGGAGTTGGCCGGCCGACCCCTTATGATCACGCTCAGGCGGCCCTCAAGTCGCCGGGTGACCGCCGAGAGGATCGCAAAGCTTTTCGCGCATCGGATCGCGCCAAACCAGCCGATTTTCCATGAGCCGGTATCGGCTCTGGTCCCGGGCGGCGGATCAGGCACGTCTGCCTGACCCAAGAACACTTTGTTCTCCACGAGAACAACCGGCAGGTTCACACTTGAGCGCGGCTCGAAGTAGTTTGTGACGAAGGCCGGTGAGCTGGTCATCAGCAGACTGGCGTTCCGGGAAAGCGCCCCTTCGATTGTGCGCAATGCAACGCCTGCCGGACCCGGGGAAAGCATGAGGCGGTGGATGTCCAGGCATTCATAGACCAGGGGCACCGCGGTTCGGCGGCCTCGGACACTTTGAGCGATGGCCAGCATCTCCAGATTTCGCGCAACGATGACGTCCGCGCCGGCAATACGGTGCCGGAGCCGGCGTCCCAGGAGCGCGTGACGCATCGTTGCGCTCAGGCGTGCGACGAAACGGGCATCGGCGGTCTGGCCCAGATCGTAAGGCACGATGCCGTCCACGGATGTCGGGACTGCCCCGCGACGAAAGCCGGTGAGCAGAACCTCCGCTCCGCCAGCCTTGAACATGCTGACGCGCCGTTTAACAGCCGGATCCGTTAGATCGTGGACGAAATATGCGATCTTCAATGTCGCGCCTTCCGCAATCGATGCGCCGCAGGAGACCTGGTGACGAGAGCCGCCACGGTGCCAGGTTCGGACGGGTGTTTTCCTCGCATTCGTCTGAGCTGTCGACAGGGATGTCTCACGACGTAAGGGGAACCTACGCGCCGCTTTGCTCCACGCAGACCGCTCCGCAACCCTGAGTAAGCCAGGAAAGGTGTAGAATCCCCTCACCCCATTCAGCCTGTGCGAGCGCTGGAACTCCACCTGCTCGGAGCCCACCATTCTTGCTGGCAGAATGGTGAACGTGTTCCGCGATGGCTCACCGAGGAAGCTTTGTCAGTGGCAACCGAATCTTTAGATGAAGGCTCCGCTGCGCGGTTGCGAGGGTTCCGCAGACTCGGCTGGTCGCCCGGGTGCCTGACCAAGAAGAGCATCGCCAAGCCATCAGATTGCTATCTCTCCACCCATGGTGGTGTCGCTGCCACCGGTGCCGACGTTCTGTCGGACTTGAGGCCGAGCGGCGGAGAGCGTTGCGGATTTCTAAATGCGGACAGCCGCGGAATTTCACTCTGTTGCTATTTCGTTCTCGTCGAGAAAAGATCATACGCGGAAGATGGATGAGGCCTCCGCCAATCGCCGCGGATCGATGTCATCGCGGATCGGCACTGCGAAGCATCCCTCCAGCATCGGACGTCGATCGTATCCGAAGGGCCGCCTGTGCTGCGATGGCGCGCCTTTCAACCAATTGACGAGCGAGATCGGGAGACCAGCAGAGGCCCGTCCCCTTCGCCGACACTCTCTCGTGAGTGAGGCCGATCGTCTCGCTGCAGAGATTCTTTGGATTCCCACATGCGCGGTTCCGAGTCTGCTGGTTCATCCAGCTTTCTGGACCTTCGAGGGGGACTGTCAACCATATCTCCCGACAAGCTGACCGCTCAGCCTCTTCCGCACGGTGCTTCACGGTCTGGGATCTTGGCGGCGACACGCCAGTTTCAAACGTCAGCTTCCAATCGATGTGTGGATTTCCTCGAAACAAGTGCGTTTGACCAACGGCGAAGCAGGGGCAGGTCCTAGACGTACAAAATTTTCTGTTATGTATTGATTATTGTATTTACAAGTATGTAATAAGATACTTACAAATAGTAAAGCTGGATTGATTGCTGACTCTGTAGCCGATAATTTGTAGATATCATTATGATGAGGCGGACGGATTGATCTTTGCTCAGAATCATTAGAAAAAGACCCGGACACCTGTCGTCTGATTGCCGGACAACCAAAACTGCCTGCATGGCGATTCAATGCAGGGCAAGGCGGTACTAAGTAGTTTACCAGGCCGCTCAGTGGGTAACAGGTTCGTATTCTTGATGGTTCTAAATTTTATGTATATCCCGTGGATTGGTTAGGGAACAGTGGGTGACGTTGTGCGCCAAATTTCGGTCGATGGGTTCGAGCCGCCACAGGCTCCGGCGCCGGGTCCAGCGCCGATGCTGCAATGGCTCAAGATCGAAGATCTCGTCGTTGATATGTCCTATCAGCGCCCCATCGTCGGCCGTGGGCGAATCAACGTTGCCCGGATTGCTCGGGATTTCCGCTGGACCTTTTTTGCGCCGGTCGTGGTGTCGCCCGTAGAGGGCGGCCAGTTTGCCATTATCGACGGGCAGCACCGCACGACGGCGGCAGCACTCTGCGGATTCGACAGAGTTCCCTGTCAGGTCGTGATCGCGGCTCACGAAGAGCAAGCGGCCGCCTTCAAGGCGATCAATGGCGTGATCACGCCGATCACGCCGATGGCTCTGTATGCGGCCGCGTTGACGGCCCGCGAAACCTGGGCGATCGAAATCACCGATGTCTGCTCCGAGGCCGACGTGAACCTGTTGCGCTATCCAATTGCAACCGACCGTCAGGTTCCCGGGCAGACGATGGCCGTGGGTGCGTTGCGCGCCTGCTTGCGTCGGCATCAGCGTAACGATCTGGTCATTGCCCTCCGGTGCGTGACGCAGACGAACAACAATAAGCCCGGCATGCTGTCGGCTCGCCTGATCAAGGCCCTCTGCGAAGCCGTCTCGAGTTTCTCGGATCTCGTGGGCTACGAAGAGCGCGTGCTCGCGGCCGCAAACGAGATCGATCTGGAGCGAATCTCGACTGAGGTTTCCGAGCGCACGAAGGACCGTGAGAAGGGCCCGACCAGTTCCCTCGCCGAGGAGATTCGCAAGAACTTCGCGCGGCTGCTGAGCCAGGCCGGGTCGGGCCGGCATCTTCAACTGGCAAATACCCATTAGCACCGAGCCGTATCGGCCCAGCAGGCGCGCTCACAGGCCGATCCAAACCGGAATAACGCGCCCGTCCCTGTACTCCTGATCGAGCAAGGCCCGCGCTGTCATCATGCGCAAAGCCCTATAGGAACTCGTGGAAGAGCTGGTCACACCGTCTCATCGATGAGCCCGATCGTCGAGCACTGCGCACCGAGCCACGTCAGTTGTGGAAACGGCGAGACGGTCGAGAGGGGGGCAGCGTTATTTGGCGGATGGCTTGAACTCGTACTCGAGTTTCAGCGCAATCTCGACCGTATCCCCGGGCTGAAGCGACGCATCTTCGTCCGCCTGAAGGATCTCGACACCGGAACCGCCCCGACGGTGAATGATTACCTGAGGCTTTCCGCCGGTCCCACGCACCATCTGTGATCGGACGACGCCGGTGTAGAGCAGTTTCTCGCCGACCGCGGAGAGCTTGCTGCGGGTCTGGGCGAGCTTGACGGTTGCATCCTGAATGTCGCGCATCAGGTCGGCCCGGCGCTGGTCGGAGAGCCGCGCGACACTGCGTTGGGCTTCCAGCAGATCCCGCTTCGCACGCTCGGTTTCGACGCCCGTCTGAAGCGCCCGCGTGGCTGTCGTGAGACTCAGGCGCCGCGTTTCGACTGCGCGAGTCAACGGAACCACGCCGCGTTTGTTGAGATCGGCGATACGCTCGATCTCATCGACGTCGAGTTTCGCCGCCTCGGTATCCTTGCGATACTGATCCTGAATAGCCGTCAAACGCTCTTCGGTGATGCGTTGCGCATTCTTGAGGTGTGCGGTTTCCTTGGAATAATCATCGAGCCGCGACTTCAGCAGGCCCTGCTCGTTCTGGAGGATTTTTTCCTGGGTCGAGGCCGGAATGGGCAGCTTCTCCAGGCCGGTCTCGTCCAATTGCTGCTTTCCGTCGAGTTCCGTCCGCAGCCGGGCGATCGTTGCTTGCCCCTGGGCGAGGTCGATCCACAGGTTCTCGTACTCGCCGCGAAGGTCAGCCGTCGCCAGGATCGGGCTGTCCATCCGGAAGCGCTGCAGGTCGTAGCCGCCCGCGAGCGACACGGCCTGACGCACGCTCAAGCCAGGCGTGTAGCGCTGCTCACCGGGCTTGCTGACATCGCCCGTTACGTAGATCGGTCGATAATCCGCGATGACCAGCGAAATCTCGCCCGGTGCCACAACCGTCTGCTGTTCACCGTTCCCCGAGGTTCGCATGTTCAGCGATTGGCGTGGCAGGGCCTCCCGCACCAGATCCCTGACCTCCGCGACCGTCTTGCCTTGGGCCTTGATGTCGCCGGCCAGGGGAACCGAGATATCACCGTCGATCGTGACGGGGAGGCGCTGGCGGAGTTCGGGAATGCCGGCCACCGACAGTTCCAGGGTGTCACCCGGCTGGAGCCTGTATTCGGCTGCGCTCACGGGTGATGTGAAGCCGGTGACCGCAGCAAGGACCGCCAGCGCAAGGGACCGCACCGGATGAGCGGGACGCTTCGACGCTGCCGTGGCGTATGTCTGCTGTCCGTTCAACCTTACTGTCCACCGCTCGAAGACCGTCATACCATCTGCATCCCTGCCGCACCGGAGCCTGGCTGGCGGTGCGGCGTGCCTCAAGAAAAACCTACGCACCGTCATTGTCTCGCGATCTCAAGGTGCCGTGTCGCATGGGCGGCACGGCTGAGGCGCCTGACCCTCATGCCTTATCTATCGCTTTCGCCATGTCTAGCGTTCCCGTCAGGTCTACCGTTCCCGCCAGGTTTTGGCGATCTGGTCGGTCAGCGGTTTGGTCAAGTAGGAGAGGACTGTGCGCTCGCCGATCTGCATGAACGTTTCGACGGGCATGCCCGGAACGAGGCGCAGATTGTTCAGACGCGCCTTCTGATCCTCCGGGATTCGGATACGCGCCGAGTAGTAGCTCACACCGGTCTTGGCGTCGTGCGTCACATCCGCAGCGACGCGTGAGACCTCGCCGTTGATTTCGGGCGTCGTGCGCGTGTTGAAAGCCGGAAATCGGAGGAGGGCCTTCTGCTCCAGGCGCACATTGTCGATGTCCTGGGGTTGGATCTTCACATCGACAACCAATTGGTCCGCTTCCGGAACGATCAGCATCGCGGGTTCGGTCGCAACCACGAGGCCGCCGATGGTGTGCACCGTCAGCTCATGGACCGTTCCGTCCTGGGGCGCGCGCATATCGATCCGCTTCAGCATATCCAGCGCGGCCACCTTCTTCTCGCTCAGTTCCGACCATTTGCCGCGGATCTCGGACAGGTCCTTGCTGACCTCCGTGCGTAGATCCTGATCGACCTGAAAGATCTGGAGCTCGATCTCGGTCATCTTGCCCTGCGCCGAGGCGATGGAGGCGGAGAGCTGGCCGCGCTCGCCCTCGAGACGGGCGGCATCGCGCTCGAGCGAGGTCACGCGGGCATACGGCACGAGGTTCTTCGCGAAGAGCTCATTCACACCTTTGAGTTCCTGGGTGATCAGGCTGATCTCACGGTCCTTGGCAAAGGTCTGCTTGGTGAGGCCCTTCACTTCCTGGCGAAGCTGATCGATGCGCTCGCGGAACTGGGCTTTCTGCCCCTCACGCCCGGAGAGCCGCGTGCTGAACAGGCGTTCCTCACCGTCGATCAGGCGCGCCACCGATGGATCGGTCGCCGCACGCTCCATCAGGTCCGGTGGAAAGACGACGGCCCGGACGCCGTCGCGTTCGGCTTCGTCCCGTGCACGGCGGGCATCCAGTTCATCCAACGCCTTCAGGATGATCTCCAGATTGGAGCGGGTCTGCGTCTCGTCCAGACGGATGAGGATGTCGCCGGCCTTGACCTTCGAGCCCTCGCGCACGAGCAGCTGGCCGATCACGCCCCCGGTCGGATGCTGGACCTTCTTCACATCGGATTCGACCACGAGCTGGCCGGGCGCGATGACAGCGGCGGAGATGTTCGTGAGGACCGCCCAGCCGGCGACGCCGAATACCAGGACCGCCCAGCTCAGCGCCAGGAGGATCATGTGGCGGTTCAGCGATCCGTGGGCTCGGGCCGGCGGAAGCTGAACCGGCGAGCGCGGAGGCGCGAAGCGGGCGATACCGGTGCCCGGTCTCAGGGAGGGAACGCTCGTCGAGGACATCACGCACTCTCCTGCAGGGTCAGGGCGCCGGGCACGCCATCGGCCCGCAACTGCCCCGTGGGCCGTGGTCGATTCCGATCGGATTCCGCCTCGGATGCATCGGACTGCGACGTGGGCTTCAGAATCCGCTTCAGGACATCATCCTTGGGACCGAACGCCTGGATCTGACCTTCGGAGATCAGCATCACCGTATCGAGCGCCGCCAGGGCGCTGGGCCGATGCGCGACGACGACGCAGATGCCGCCCCGTTCGCGAACACTCATGATCGCCGACGTCAGGGCGTTTTCGCCCTCATGGTCGAGGTTCGCGTTCGGTTCGTCGAGAACGACCATGAAGGGATCGCGATAGAGCGCGCGGGCCAGTCCGACGCGCTGGCGCTGCCCGGCCGAGAGGCCGATGCCGCCATCTCCGATCGCCGTCTCGTAGCCTTCGGACAGGCGCAGGATCAGGGCGTGGACTCCGGCCGCCTGTGCGGCGGCGATGATGCTCTCGGACGTCGCGTCCGGTTCGAACCGCGCGATGTTCTCCGCGATGGTGCCGGCGAACAGTTCGACCTCCTGCGGCAGGAAGCCCACATGCGGTCCGAGCTCGTTCGACGTCCATTGATCGAGCGATGCGCCATCGATGCGGACCGACCCGCTCGCGCAGGGCCAGATTCCGACCAGTGCGCGCACCAGCGACGACTTTCCGGAGGCCGACGGTCCGATGATCCCCAAGCCCTGTCCGGCCTCAAGGGAGAACGTCGCGCCCTTGACGACGACGCGGCGCGAGCCGGGCGGCGAGATGCTTACGTTCTCGAAGGCGATGGTCTGGGTGGGGGCCGGCAGAACCTGCAGGTTTTTCTCGGGGGCATTGAGGGCCAGCGCATCCGAGAGGCGCTTCCAGGATTGGCGCGCCTGGATGAAGCTTTTCCAGTTTCCGATGACCATCTCGGCCGGCGCGAGGGCCCGTGCGACCAGGATCGAACTCGCGATGATGACGCCGCCGGTCGCCTGGTTGTTGATCACCAGGAACGCGCCCAGGGCGAGGACGCCGGATTGGAGACTCATGCGGAACACCTTGGTGAGAGAGGCGACGCCTCCGCCGAGGTCCGAAACGTTTTGCTGAATATCCATGTATTCGCGATTGACGTGAGCCCAACGTGCGCCGAACCGGCGCCGCATGCCCATGGCGGCCAGAACCTCCGCGTTCCGCCGTCCGGCTTCCGCCAGGAGGTAGCGTCGCGATCCGTAATGCACGCTCGACTTGATCTTCCGGCTCGTGGTCCAGTCGCTCAAGAGTGTCAGCAGGAAGAGGATCACCAGACCGACGATGGCAGCGACGCCGATCAGCGGATGGAACAGGGAGCAGATGACGATATAGACCGGCATCCAGGGCAGATCGAAGAACGCGCTTGGACCCGGTCCCGCCAGGAAGGATCGGACCTGATCGAAGTCGCGCATGGGCAGCGACCCGTCATGGTCGGACGGGCCCCGCAGAGGCGCACGCGCAACCACGTCGAAAACCCGGTGGGCGATCGCTTCATCGACCGCCCCGGAGATTCGACCGAGGATTCGCGTCCGGAGCATCTCGAACAAACCCTGGAAGGCATACAGGACGAGGGCCAGGAGACCGAGACCGACCAGCGTCGGAATCGATCGGCTGGGAATGACGCGATCGTAGACTTCGAGCATGAAGAACGATGCGGTCAAGTATAGAATATTGATGAGGCCGCTGGTAATCGCCACGAACAGAAATGCCAAGCGGCATTTGCTGATGGCTGCCGTTATCTCGGGGGTATCCGACGTCTTATGCACAACCCTGACCTCACTTGGAACTTGTACCGACGAACGGAGCCGAGCTGCGAACCTGGAAATGTAGCTCACGAAAAGATTAAGCGCACCCTCCGCGGGTCACTCAAGAGTGGGTGTTCTCTACTTGCGAATCCGATTAAGGACCCGATTTCTTCAAGGGCATAGGAACGTGTCTGAAAAACGATGTCGCTTCTGAATCCTGAAAACGGCAAAGCAGGATCGATAACTGATGTTGCGTTTCGGCTCAACTGACAGCCAAAGTCGATCGGAGTTTGTTCTTAAGACGGTAAACCCGTCGCCCGGCATCGGAGCAGACACGTCTCGAACAACATCGATGGACCGAGTGAGCGAAGCCCTCGACGGGCGCGCGGCGGCCTCCGCTGGTCTCGCCCGCTTCGAAAAAATTGGTTGCCTTTGCCGTCTATCGATTGGGCGATCGATCGAATCGGGGCTGGCGCCTCAGCGTCGTTACGCCGAGGCGCTGCGCCGAAGCCCGGCTTCGATTGCCATTTTGACGAATCCCACCGACCAGCTCACATGCATGGCGGCTGCGGCGACCCCCATGCCGAGAACGGCTGGATCGCGCGTGCGAACCGACGCGAAGACTGACCATCCGGAGTAGAGGCAGGCATAGGCGATCGGCACCAGGGCGGCTTCTGGAATGACCGGGATCGCGATCAGGCTGGCAAGTGCGGAGCCGCTGATCAGCAGCGGCGCCAATTGCCTGAGCTTGGGCCGGCTGCGGTGTGCGATCATGTTTCGCGCTCTGCCCCGGCCGTAATTGAAGTATTGCTTCGAGAGGCTGTCGAGGCGTCCGCGCGGATAGTAGGTGATCATCGCCTCGGCGCAGAGCCAGATCCGGCCGCCCGCCGCGACCGCCCGCACATCGAATTCCGCATCTTCGTTGTGGGTGAAGGTTTCGTCGTAGCCGCCGATGCGCAGGAAGAAGGACCTGCGGAAGGCCGCATGGTGCCCGTGATCGACAAATCGGGATTCGGTGTTGCGCCGATGGGCCGAACCGCCATTCCCCAGCAGGCTGTTCTGGGCCGCCGCCACAGCCCGCTGGAAAGGCTGAAGGCCCACCGTACGCATGGGAACGACCACGGTTTCGGCCTCATGGTCGCGCAGGGCCTCGACGCAGAGCGAGACGAAGTCGTTCGGGTAATCGGCATGCGCATCCGCTCGCACCAGGATTGCACCCGGCATCGATGAGGCAGCGACCAAATTGACCGCGGCGGATTGGATGCGCTTGGGATTCTCCACCAATCTAACAACCGCATGAGCGCTGCAGAGATCGCGTGCGATCTGGCGCGTCGCGTCCGTGCTGCCGCCATCCGCGATCACGATGGCGGTGATGGCCTTGCAATCCTGGCGCAGGAGCGCGTCGATACAGGTCTTGAGGTGCTTTTCCTCGTTCAACACTGGAACGACGACAATAACTCCATCATCCGGTGATGACATTTCACTGCTCCAGCCTTCGAACGTGTAATTTTTACGAAATATTAATTGGTGCGTCAATGTTTTATGTAATTCTGCGGCGATGTATCAAATTAACCTTGACGGCCGACGCTGTGCATTGGAGCGGGCGGATGAACGCAACCTCGACGACATCGGCATCGCGAGATTGAGCCGGTTGCCGGTCGAGCCTATGTCACGCACGGACCACCCGCCGGGTAAGGGATGGAGACGGTCCGCAGCATCGAGTTCACGTGTCTAAGAGCCCTGAAAACGTTAGCGCGCGGAGCGCCGCAACTGCTCGAGGCGATCGAGCATTCGTTCCTGAAGCGTCTTCACGGTCGATTCACGACTGGGCGCTGTCAGGCGCGACGAGAGGTCAATCAGAGCTTGCGCCGTCCGCTCCGGCGACATGTTCAGAAAACGGCTCATGACACCGGTCTGCTTGATCCATCCCTTCGCGCGATCCTGAAGACGCGGCGGTTTGGGTTCCGAAGTTCGTCGCCGCATCTCCTCCATCGCGGCACCCTCGGTGATGCCGATCGTGTCGCCGAACGGCGCTCCCGGTCGGCCGTACTTGAGGATCCCCTGAGCGGTGGGAGGCGGGACGATCGTGACCGAGAGTTTGTGGCCACAGGACATGGCCCAGTCGAGCCATTTGGAAATCTGGAAGTTGCCCGTTGTCGCAAACGCGGCCCATTCGACACCGTAGGTATCAGCCAGGATGGCACCGTGCAGGGACTCCGTGAGAACGCAGCGCGCTTCGGCGATGCGACCGATGACGGATTCGGGTGAGCCGCGCGGGTCTAGGAGTTCGAATCCGGTCAGGCGCGCGATCTCGTTCCAGCTCGGATCATTCAGGCTTTCCCAATGCGGGATTATCAGCACGCCGCGCTCGCTCACGCGCTTGCGCGGAAAACCTTCGGCCAGGGGAGTGATGACCGCCCCATCCGAAATGGCGATATCCGGGGCGAGACCGAGATGCCGGGCGGACAAGGGCCCGCGCACGCACCAGTAGGTGACGTCGAGGCCGGACCAGCGGCTCAGCGGATCGTTCCCGGCTCCGCTGGAGAAGACGTTCAGCTTGGTTTGCGGCGCGCAGGGGAAGCCGATGATCGTACCGATGCCGACAAACGCTTCTTTCGTGCTGTCGTCGAATAGATCGGGGGCAAAATGCGGCCACAGCTTGGCATTCAGATCATCGCCGAAGTTGGGAACCTTGGTATGATAGTATCGTAGTTTCAAGGTAGGTTCCTAAATTTGCTGATAAGCGCGTCCGTGAACGCCTTGCATTGTCTATTCATCCAAATCCACTCTCCAAGTCGTGTCGGTTCGTCGGATTGGATTCGGAAACAGAAGATTATTACTTAGGTGGCAACGGATGGATCTTGCCGTTCCGTCGAGGGCGTCAAACGGTTCAGTCAGCCTCGATGCAAGCGCTGATCAATCCCTGTCCGGCGTCTGTCATCCCGTCAAGCCACCTGTGGTCTCTGCGCTGAGCCCCGGTCGCGTCGTCTCCCGATTCGGGAACAAGGCAGGAAGCAGGGGGCCGTAACACGCTTCCGCTGCGAAGGAGGATCGGGCCACGGCAAGGGCTTCCCGGGCGAGATGGGTCCGACGCGCCGTCGCCGTGAGGAGATCGCACACCGCCACCGCGAAGGTCGCCGCCTCGTCGGCCACCACCACGGCGCCCTCGACGAGAGTTTCGACACCTTCCACTGTCGTCGATGTCGCGACAATCGCCTTGCCGAAGCCCATGGCCTCGATCAACTTGATCTTCAGTCCGGACCCGACCGTTAGCGGCGAGATGACGACGCCGGCCTCACGATACAGAGGGGCGAGGTCCGGGACGACGCCGAGGCACGTCGCTCCCTCTGGGAGGCTGGACAGGCTCCGGGCGACCGAGCCCGCGATCTGCAGGGTGGCGGTCGGATGCCGCGCGCGGATCGTGGGCCAGACCGACGCCAGGAACCACTGCATCCCGATGACGTTGGGTGCTGTGTTGCTGCCGACGAACAGGAGGGTTCCGTCCTGCCCCGGTGCCGGTTCGGCCACGACGGACACCGCCATGGGCGCGAGAATGACGGGTTGGTCGGGCAACTGCGCCCGAACGGCCTCCGCTTCGGCGCTCTGGATCGCCACGACGCCGTCGGACTGGGCGAGCAGGGCGTATTCCTGGTCGGCATCGAGAAGTGCCACGGAATCCTGGGCGCTGGCCTTGTCGAAGCGTGCGACACGGCTCGAGAACAGGTCGTGCATGACGATGAGCGAGCGGGCGTCCGGCCGCAGCACATAGGGCCGCGCCGATGCCAGGAAGGCATAGTCGAGCAACATGGCATCGTTGCCCTGGCGTCCCTGTCGCGCCAGGAACAGGCAATCCTGCCGGGTCAGGGGCTGGCTCACCGCGTACGGCGCGCTCGCGATCCGCCGGCGCGCCACGATCCCCACTCGCAGAAGAAGATCCTCGGCCACCGACAGGCAGGCCCGCAGCCAGACCTTGGGATCCCGGACCAGAAGATAGCTTCCGACGCGAACGCTCCCGCGGACCACAAAGGCGTCGAACGCCGATCGTGTTTCGTCGACCACTCGAAGAAACGGCCACCGGCCGAACGTGGTCGGAGAGGGCGAGAGGTAGCTGACCCGGTAGCCGCGCTGGCGCAGAAAACGCGCGATGCTGATGAGGTAGGCCGAACTTCCGTTGGTGGCACCCGCAATGCGCTGGCGGCTCAGCACCAGGATTCCGGGCTGCTCGGTCTGAAGGGCAGGGGGGCGCTTCCAGGCTCCGAGGCGCCGCTTCAGGGCGGCCTTCAGCGGCAGTCGAAGCAGCCACAAGGCCGCCGGCGCGGCGCGCACGGCCCCGAGGACGGCCGCCGGCGATCGCGCCTTCAGGCCGGCGACCAGCATCGCGAATGCCGCGGCACGCTCCAGGGATGCGAGCCGCTCCCGGTGCGCTGCAACGACATCGGCACCGAGCTTGGCATGCTCGCGCATCAAGCGTTGCTCGACGTCGATCAGGCGGCGGGAATCATCCTCGCTGAACCTGTGGGAGATCGAGGCGCTGTGCTTGCGGTAGAAATACAGGAGTTCGGGGTAGATCCGGAAGGTGCGTCCGGCGACGACGAGGCGCAGCAGGAGGTCTGCATCCTCACCGATCCGGAGCGTCTCGTCGTAGCGCAGGGCGCCGAGGGCCTGCCGCCGGATCATCGGCTTGCAAAAGCCGAGCGAGGGCCGTGGGGCATAGATTACGTTGGATCGGATGAAGCCCGCCGCATCGACCCAGAACGGCGCATCGGCTGCCTCCGGCAGCATCGTGGTGATGCCGGGGCTTCGGTCGTTGAAGATCAGCAGATCATCGGCGACGATATCGGCCTGGTCGGCGAGCGCTGCATCGAGCAGGAATGCCAGCCTAGACGGGTGGATCAGGTCATCGTTGTCCACGATGGCGATCCAGTCCCCCGTGGCGACGTCGAACCCGCGATTCCGCGCGCCTGCAGGGCCGAGGTTTTCCTGGAGTGCGATCAGGCGAACGCGTGGGTCACGTTCGGCGTAACGCTGAATGACGCTGACGCTGTCGTCGGGAGACCGGTCGTCCACCACGATCAGCTCGAAATCGGTCAGGGTCTGCGCGAGAACGCTCTCGATCGCGTCCGCCAGATGATCCCGACCGCAATAATTGGCCATGATCACGGAAATGCGGGGGGCGCCGGTGGCCTCGCGGGTCCCACCTGGATCGGGCGCCGCAATCGTCCGGCTCGTTCGCGCCGCTTTCGAGGGAGCGTCCATCGATCAGCCTGTCGGGTCATGCCGCGGCGCACCGGCCAGCGGCGACGTCGCCGTGGCGGGAGTCCGCGAGGTCATCGGATGTGTGTGCGACCGAACCGTTTCGCGATGCGAAGATCGATTCTCGGCCATCGAACTCTGGCCAACGCTGCCGCGGTCTGTGGCTGGCTCATGGGCCGTGCCCGGGCGTCGAAAACTGACGATGCCCGGGACGGGAACGGCGATCAGGACGATGCCGTCGTATTGCCGACGTAGCGCGAGCCACCCTCGGAGTTCCACGGCATGTACCGTCCAATCCGCGAGCGCTGCTTGGTATGCCGATTCGGATCGGTCCGGTTGAAGACGATCCCCAGCACCCGCGTCGTGTCGAACCGGTCGCGCAGAATGCATTCCGCGAGGTCACGTCGGCTCGGGCGATCGTATCCGACCACCATCAGGTATTCGTCGATGAGCTCGTCGGTCGCACGGACATCCGGGAAGTCGAGGGCCGGAGGATAGTCGACGATGATGAAATCGTAGGATGATCTCAGAGCGTTCAGCAGGGCGACATTGTTGGGAGACCGCAGGATCTCCGACGCATGATCGAGCTGAGGGTCGGCGACCGTCGGCAGCATGTGCAGCTTAGTGCCGCGGGCCTGCAGCGTCACCAGGCCTTGCAGCCGTCCTGTGTTGATCGACTCGAGAAGTCCGGTCTCCGCCTCCGGGGCGAGGGCCTGTGACATCGACGGCGAGCGAAGGTCGTAATCGAGAAGGAGAACGCGCTTTCCGGAATGGGCGAGATAATGGGCGAGGTTCGATGCGACCATCGTCTTGCCCTCGCCGGAAATCGCCGAGATCATCCCGATCACCCGACCGCCATTCCCGGCGCGGCTCGACGGGCGATCAAGCAGCATCTTGACCTCCTGCATGGCCGCCGCCGTTCCGGATCTCGGATTGATCACGGCGTCGACCAGCATGGATCTCGAGACCAGGGGAGGCCGCAAGCCCAGCGCGGCCAAGGCTCTCGGCACGATATCCTTGAGGGTCTTGAAGGTCTCGACGCGCGGGATCATCGCCACGCAAGCCAGGCCCGTCACCTGTTCCACGGCCGACGGCGTCCGCAGGCTGCTTCGAACGAGCTCTCGGAACAGGGCGATCATCAACCCGAGGCCGACGCCACCGACGAGGGCCAGACCGATGATGACGAGACCCTTCGGCCATGACTTCCGCAGGGGAGGCCTGGCCGGGGAGACCACGCGGGCTTCGGAAATCGGGAAGGACTGATCCTGAACCGCCTGCGTGTATTTCTGCAGGAAGTTCTCGTAGAGGGACCGGTAGGTCTGCGAGGAGCTTTCCAGCGACCGCAACTCGACCCGGGAGCGATTGCTGGTTCCCGCATCGGCCACCAAGCCGTCGAGCCGCTTCTTGATGGCCGCCTCACCCGAGAGCGCAACCTCGTAGTCGCTCCTGTAGGCTTCCGCGAGGCGGTTGAATTCGCTGCGGAGGGAGCGCTGGAGTTCCGCCATCTCGGCGCGGGCGTTCACGGCTGCGACGTGGTTGGTGCCGTACTTGGCCGAGATGTCGGCTTCGCGCCTCGCGGTATCGAAATATTGCTGACGCAGACGAACAATGACCTGATTCTGCGTGAGATCGGTCATCGATCCATCGGTGATGTTCTTGTCGACGATGTCCGTGATGCGGTCGAGGCGAGCCTTGGCTTCCGCAGTCTTGGCCTGGGCCACGATCAAGCTTCCGTTCAGGTCGCCGACCTGCCGTTCGCTCATCAGCCCCTTGTCGGTGTCGACGATGTTCATCTTGGCTTTGTAGTCTTGGACGGCCCGGTCGGCGGCCGTCGCCTGGTCGCGCAGCTCCGCCAGACGGCCCTCGAGCCATCCGCGTCCACGACGGGTCGTCTCGTACTTCGCTTCGAGCTGGTCGGCGATGAACGCATCGGCGATGGCGTTGGCGTAGCGAGCGGAGCGCGCTGCGTTCGGCGTACGGACCGAGACCTCGATGATGTTGGTGATGCCGACGCGCCGCACCGAGTACAGCGTCATGAGCTTCTCGGCCGCGGCAAGCTCAAGCTGCTCCTGGGTGAGGGGAGGGCCGCTGCCCATCAGCCCCATCACCGGGCCCAACAGCGATTGAAGCAGGCCTTTCTCGTTCAGCTCCTTGTCGACCGACGGGCCGAGCTGTCGAATCGCGCCGAGGGCAGCGGTGTTCGACCTCAAAATCTCGGTCTGACTCTCGACGATGGCATTGAGCACCTGCGCATCGGTGGCGGTGTTCTGCTGCCGGAATAGCTCGGCCTGGCGCAGATCGATCAGGATATCCGCGGTCGCATCGTATTTCGGCGTTGCGATGAAAAGATACAGGATGGCCAGGGCCAGCAGAAAGGATGCTGAAACGGCAACGATGACCCGCGATCGTCTGAGGAAGGCGAACGCCGACGGAAGCCACGAGAAGGCTTCGTTCCCAGCATCCTGATCGGCATCAAGGTAGGATGCAGAACTACCCTTCACATGAAGCATTATGCTGGCCTGTCGCAATCCGTTCGGATCTGGATGAATATAAGACGGATCGTAGCGTTCAATAAACGGATTTCCGGTCGCGAGCAACATGCCGCACTGCACGCGAACTCGCGTGAGTCCGGGCGACCGGAGCCGATCTGCGAGGCGCCAGAACAGTAAAGACTGGTCAAAATTTCGGAAGACCGAGCAGGCGCGTATGCATCAATAAAATAAGTCTGAGTTTTTGTTATCTTGTAATACTATCGAGCATTGGTGCTGATGGTTAGATCCGGGGGCGATGACTGGGTGTCCGTCAGCCTGAATTTAAAAACTTCGTGCTTTCAGTCGCACGGGTCGACCTTTGTTGACTGATTTCTTAGTTCAGAGACGGTGGTCCAACGTATGTCAGGTTGTGCCTGCCGGTATGAAAATCAACGTTAAGATTAATATCCCGAAGATTCGAAGCGTGCCGCCGCTGTTGAAGCAGCCGACACATCGGACTGAACCTTGGATTGCCACGTCCGCTATGTGAATTTTTACTGCACACTTGCGGACGGGCGCCGAATCCGGTCCATCATCACTCTTTGCGTGACTTCGCCAGCGCTGTGTCTCGGCGACGAGATCGCACCCGCGTTCCTCGACGACCCCGGCGCGCCGGAGTCGTCAAACAGAGTGCGGGCGCTCGATGGTCCGCTCAGGACATCGTCGGCATGACGAAGTCGGCACCGGCGCGGATGCCGGTGGGCCAGCGGGTCGTGATGGTCTTCAGGCGAGTGTAGAAGCGCACCCCCTCCGGCCCGTGCATGTGGTGGTCGCCGAACAGCGACGCCTTCCAGCCGCCGAAGGAGTGGAACGCCATCGGTACCGGGATCGGCACGTTGATGCCGACCATGCCGACCTCGATCCCGTGGGCGAACTCGCGGGCCGCATCCCCGTCGCGGGTGAAGATTGCCGTCCCGTTGCCGAACTCGTGCTCGTTGATGAGCTTCGCCGCCGTGGCGTAGTCCGGCACCCGGGTGATCGCCAGGACGGGGCCGAAGATCTCCTCCTTGTAGATCGACATGTCCGGGGTGACCCGGTCGAACAGCGTTCCGCCGAGAAAATAGCCGCCCTCGTAGCCCTGCAGGCTCAGGCCGCGCCCGTCGACGAGGAGTTCGGCGCCCTCCGCCACACCCGCATCGATGTAGCCGCTGACCTTGTCGCGATGGACCCGTGTCACCAGAGGACCCATTTCCGAATCCGGATCGGTGCCCGGCCCGACCTTCAGCGCCCGCACCTTGGGGATCAGCTTCGCCACCAGCGCGTCGGCGGTCTTCTCGCCGACGGGCACCGCCACCGAGATCGCCATGCAGCGCTCGCCGGCCGAGCCGTAGGCGGCGCCCATCAGTGCGTCCACCGCCTGGTCGAGGTCGGCGTCGGGCATGACGATCATGTGGTTCTTGGCCCCGCCCAGGCACTGGGCGCGCTTTCCGTTGGCCGTCGCCGTCGCGTAGATGTACCGGGCGATCGGGGTCGAGCCGACGAAGCTGACGGCTGCGATGTCGGGGTGGTGCAGGAGGGCGTCCACCGCTTCCTTGTCACCGTGCACCACGCTGAAGACGCCGTGGGGCAGGCCCGCCTCCTTGAGCCAGGCCGCCACCAGCAGCGCGGGCGAGGGGTCGCGCTCGGAGGGCTTCAGGATGAAGCAGTTGCCGCAGGCCAGCGCCACCGGAAACATCCACATCGGCACCATGACGGGGAAGTTGAACGGCGTGATGCCGGCGACCACGCCGAGCGGCTGACGCAGCGAATGGCTGTCGACGCGGGTGCCGACGTTCTCGGTGACCTCACCCTTGAGGAGCTGGGGGATGCCGGTGGCGAACTCCACCACCTCGAGGCCGCGCTGGATCTCGCCCTTGGCGTCCGACAGCACCTTGCCGTGCTCGGCGGTGATCAGGGCTGCGAGTTCGTCGATCCGGTCCTCGGCGATGCGCAGGAAGGCATTGAGGATGCGTGCGCGGCGCAGGGGCGTGGTCGATGCCCAGGTGCGGGCGACCGCCTTGGCGGCGGCCACGGCCGTGTTCACGTCCGCGGTGCTGGCCAGCGCGACACGGCCGGTCTCCTCGCCGGTGGCGGGATTGAAGACCGGGGCGGAGCGCGTGCCGGTGCCGGCGACGGTGCGGCCGCCGATGAAGTGGGAGATCGTGGTGGTCATCGTAAGTCCTGACAGAAAGCGCTTCGGAAAAGTTCAGGCCGCGCGGGCGATGGCGTCGCCGAGAATCGACGCCATGGTGTCGATCTGGTCGCGCTCCACGATCAGCGGCGGCGACAGGGCGACGATGTCGCCGGTGACCCGGACGAGGAGGCCGCGCTCGAAGCAGTCGACGAAGACGTCGTAGGCTCGCGCCCCGGGGGCTCCGGGCCGGGGCGACAGCTCGATGCCGGCGACGAGGCCGATCGTGCGGATGTCGACGACGTGGCCGGCGCCCCGCAGGTCGTGCATGGCGCTGGACCAATCGTCGGCAAGATCGGCGCCGCGGGTGAGCAGGCCCTCCTGCGCGTAGATGTCGAGGGTCGCGAGACCGGCGGCGCAGGCGACCGGGTGACCGGAATAGGTGTAGCCGTGGAACAGCTCGATCACCGCCTCCGGGCCGTGCATCAGCGCATCGTGGACCCGCCGCGCGCAGAAGACCGCTCCCATCGGCAGGGTGCCGTTGGTCAGCCCCTTCGCGGTGGTGACGAGGTCGGGGATCACGCCGAAGTAATCCGTCGCGAAGGGCGTGCCGAGGCGGCCGAAACCGGTGATGACCTCGTCGAAGATCAGCAGGATGCCGTGCCGGTCGCAGATCGCGCGCAGGCGCTCCAGATAGTCCGTCGGCGGCAGGAGGACGCCGGTGGAGCCGGCCACCGGCTCGACGATGCAGGCCGCGATGGTCTCGGCGCCGTGGAGCGCCACGAGGCGTTCGAGATCGTCGGCGAGGTCTGCGCCGTGTGCGGGCAGGCCCTTCGAGAAGGCGTTGCGCTCGGGGTCGTGGGTGTGTCGCAGGTGGTCGACGCCCGGCAGCAGCGGAAACACGCGACGGTTGTTGACGAGACCGCCCACCGAGATGCCGCCGAAGCCGACGCCATGATAGCCGCGCTCGCGCCCGATCAGCTTGGTGCGCGTGCCCTGGCCGATGGCGCGCTGATAGGCCAGCGCGATCTTCAGGGCGGTGTCGACCGATTCGGAGCCGGAGCCCGTGAAGAACACGCGGTCGAGCCCGGCTTCCGGGCCGCCCGGCGCGATGGCGGCGAGCCGTTCGGCGAAGTCGAAGGCCGCCGGATGCCCCATCTGGAAGGAAGGCGCGAAATCGAGGGTGGTGAGCTGGCGCTCCACCGCCGAGGCGATGCCCTGCCGCCCATGCCCGGCATTGACGCACCAGAGGCCTGCGGTGCCGTCGAGGACGCTGCGTCCATCGGTGGCGGTGTAGTGCATGCCCTTGGCCGAGGCGAGCATGCGGGGCGCGGCCTTGAACTGCCGGTTTGCCGTGAAGGGCATCCAGTAGGCATCGAGCCCAGGAGCATTGGCTGTCGGGTGGTGGTCCATGAAGATCTTCAACCCAGAGATGTCGCTGCGTCCGAAGAAGCGCTGATTGTCGCGGCCGGACAAGTCCTTTTCTGCGCGAGACGAAGTGCTTGATAAGACGGGGGCTCTGCGGGCAATGTCGGTGAATCCTGAACATCCCTAACGGGCGTTCCGCCCTGGGGCCGACTCACGGGTTCCGATGAGCATCGATCTCGGCGCGCGCCTGCGCTTCGTCCGCACCGCCCACGGCCTGTCGCAGCGTGCGCTCGCCAAGCGCACCGGTGTCCCGAATTCCACGATCTCGTTGATCGAATCGAACGGTGTGAACCCCTCCGTGGGGGCCCTCAAGCGCATTCTCGACGGCATTCCCATCGGCTTGTCGGAGTTCTTCGCGGTGGAGCCGGAGCGCTCGCGCAAGGCGTTCTACCGCGCCGACGAACTCACCGAGATCGGCCGGGCGCCGATCTCCTACCGGCAGGTCGGCGACAACCTGTTCGGTCGCAGCCTGCAATTGCTGAGGGAGCGCTACGAGCCGGGCGCAGATACCGGCCGCGTGCCCCTGGTCCATGACGGCGAGGAGGGCGGCATCATCCTGTCCGGCCGCCTGGAGGTGACGGTCGATTCGGAGCGTCGCATCCTCGGACCGGGCGACGCCTATTCGTTCGACAGCCGCCGTCCCCATCGCTTCCGCTGCGTCGGTCCCGTCGCCTGCGAGGTCGTGAGCGCCTGCACGCCGCCGACGTTCTGAGGTGGAATGCGCCTCTGGCCGTCACCGAACGATCTGGTATACCACGAGTAGACGCAGGCTTCGGAGCGCCGCATGACCCTTCTCTTCAGCCACGAGGCCGCCTTCGGGCACCGGACCCCGCATGGGCATCCCGAGCGGCCGGAGCGCATGCAGGCGGTCCAGGACGCGCTCGGGACGGAGGCTTTCGCGGCCCTCGACCGCCGGGCGCCGGAGCCCGCGAGCCTGGAGACCGTTGCGCTGGCCCATCCCGAGGAATGGGTCCGGGCCATGGTGGCGGCCGCCCCCGCCGAGGGACTGGTCCATGTCGATTCCGATACCGTGCTGTCGCCCGGCACCATCGACTGCGTGCTGCGCGGGGTCGGTGCCGCGGTCCAGGGCGTTGACGCGGTGATGACGGGCCAGGCCCGCAACGCCTTCTCGGCCATGCGCCCGCCGGGCCACCATGCCGAGCGCACCCGCGCCATGGGGTTCTGCCTGTTCAACAACGCGGCGATCGCGGCCCGTCATGCCAAGGTCACCTACGGGGTGGAGCGGGTGGCCATCGTCGACTGGGATGTGCACCACGGCAACGGGACCCAGGACATCTTCTGGGCCGATCCCGCCGTGCTGTTCTGCTCCACCCACCAGATGCCGCTCTATCCCGGCACCGGCGCGGTCTCCGAATCCGGCGACCACGACACCATCGTCAACGCCCCCCTCAAGCCGGGAGCGGACGGCGAGCGGTTCCGCGAGGCGTTCACGGCGCGCATCCTGCCCCGCCTGACGGATTTCTGGCCCGACCTCATCATCATCTCGGCCGGTTTCGATGCCCATTGGCGCGACCCTCTCGCCAACCTGATGCTGGAAGCGGAAGATTTTGCCTGGGCGACCCGTGCGGTGATGACGATTGCGGAACAGGCCTGCAATGGGCGCATCGTCTCCCTGCTGGAGGGCGGCTATGACCTGCGCGGCCTCGCCGAATCCACCGCCGCGCACGTGGCGGTCCTCATGGAGTCGTGACGGGGCTGGTTCCGACGACGCGCCGGCTCGGGCTTTCCGAGGCGGGCGCCTGACCCACCTATGTGACAATGCTGAATGATCGTCGCCTGGCCCGCCTGACGGCCCGTGCCCTCCAGACCTCCCATGGGCGCCCGAGCCAGGACAGGCCGGGCCTGCGCAAGATCGTCAGCTGGAACCTGTTGCGGCGGGTCGGCGCCAACGTCGCCGGCATCGCCGCGCTGATCGAGCGCGAGCAGCCCGACCTCGTGCTGATGCAGGAGGCCACGAAGGAGATCGAGGGTCTGCGGGCCAAAGTCGGCGGCCATTATGCCTGGGCCCAGATGCCCGGGCGCATCCATGGCCTCGCGGTCTGGAGTCCGACGCCGTTCGTCACGGCCCCGAAGGCCATCGCGCTGCCCGCCGGGGCGATGTTCGACCGGGTCAGTCAGGTCATCGATCTCGGCGCCTTCGGCGTCGCCAACGTCCATCTCTCGCACGGGCAGGTGCTGAACCGCCGGCAGTTGCGCTGCATCGAGCAGAGTCTGCCGGAACGGGCCGCCGTCATCGGCGACTACAACCTCGTCGGGCCGACCCTGCTGCCGGGCTTCCGCGACGTCGGTCCGCGCCTGCCGACGCACGCCATGGCGCGGGTCGTGCCCCTGCGGCTCGACCGCTGCCTCGTGCGCGGGCTGACCTGCCACGGCCGCAGCGTGCTGCCGCGCGGGGAATCGGATCACCGGCCGATCATCGTCCACCTGGCGCCGACCCAGGGGTCCGTCCTGCGGGACCCCGCGGAGGCCGACAAGCCTACAGGTATGGCAGCAATAATCGGACACCTGCGTCGCGCAGCCGGACGGGGAGGTCGCGGCGGGACAGGTCCTCGAGCGTCAGCCGAACGCTCATCTTTTCTCGCATGAAGGCATCGAGGTGCCGGGCCAATCCCGGATCGTAGGCCTCGACGTTCAGCTCGAAGTTCAGGCGGAAGCTGCGGGTGTCCCAGTTGGCGCTGCCGATGAAGCACCAGGCGTCGTCGATCACCAGGAGCTTGGCGTGGTCGAACGGCGGATCGTCGAGCCAGATCCGGACGTCGCTGCGCAGGAGCGGATCGACATGGGCCCGCGTCGCCCAGTCGACGACGGCGTGGTCGCTGTCCATCGGGATGATCACGTCCACGGCGAGGCCGCGCAGGGCCGCGAGGGAGAGCGCACTGACCAGCACCTCGCTCGGCAGGAAATAGGGCGTCATGAGGCGGATGCTGGTTCGGGCGCAGGTGATCGCCTCAAGCACCACCAGTTCGATCTTGCGCAGGTCCGCGTCCGGCCCCGAGGTGACGACCCGGGCCTGGGTCTCGCCGCAGGGGCCGAGGGGCGGAAACCAGAGCGGCCCCTCCAAGTCCTCGTCCATCACGAAGGCCCAGTCGCTGGCGAAAGCCGCCGTGAGTTGCGCCACGACTGGCCCCTCGATGCGGAAATGGACGTCGCGCACCGGCTCGGGCGGGTTCGTTGTCACGCGATTCTCGTCGGCGATGTTGATCCCGCCCGTGAAGGCGAGCGCTCCGTCGACGATCAGCAGCTTCTTGTGGGTGCGCAGGTTGAGAAACGGCATCCGCCAGGGCAGCACGGAATGCATGAAGCGGCCAACCGGCACGCCGCGCCGTCGCAACCCGCCATAGATGGCGGCGAAGAAGTAGCCGCTGCCGATTCCATCCACCAGGACCCGCACCGCGACGCCCCGGTGATGGGCGTCCTCCAGCGCCGACAGGAAGGCGCGCCCGATCTCATCCTTGCGGAAGATGTAGCTCGAGAGCGCCACCGAGTGCTGCGCCTCGCCGATCGCCGCCAGCATTGCCGGATAGACCTGATCGCCGTTGCGCAGGGTCTCGATGCGGTTGCCGGCCTGGAGGGAGAGGGCGGTGATGCGCTGGACCGCCCGGTCGAGGGGGCGGAAACGCTCGGGGAGGGGCGGCCCTTCGGGCTCCTCCGCGCGGTCAGCCGGGTTGGGCCGCGACGGCTTGATGCGCAGCTTCTGCGCCCGGCGCGTGACCCGGTTGACGCCGAACAGGGCGTAGAGCGCGCTGCCGAACAGGGGCGCCAGCCACACCAGTCCGATCCAGCCGATGGCCGCGCCGACCTCGCGCTTGCGCAGGAGGATGTGGATGCTGATCAGGCCCGACAGGGTGGCGCCCGCAAGCCAGACGACCTCGGTGGGAATCGACGCCAGGGCGCCGATCCATGAGAGCAATGCCTGTTCCAACGCCGCTCCCGATCCTCGATCCAGCGGGGAGATACGCCAAGGTCGACCGCTGCGCCAATTCCCGGTGCGCGGAAGTCCGAGTGCGCGGGAGCATGACGAAACATCCAGAGCGCTCGGCCCGGTCGCGCCGGCTTGCGTCCGGTCGAAGCCAGGAAAGCCCTGCGGGTGCTCCAGATCGCGCCGTTGCTTGATCTTTGTGAAGGTAAACTGGTCTTCGATCTCGTAAATGGAGGCGAAGAGGATTTGGCGTAAAACTTGGCCAATATTCAGGGAGGGTGGCGGGGATGTCTCGCTTGTTCGAGGAGCGCGAGCGTGCGGCCGAGATGCGGTTCGTCCGCTCCGAGGAGGCGCGGTTCCTGGCGCATTGTCAGGGCGTGAAGTCGCTGGCGGCCTATGCCGCCGAACTGCTCGGCGTCGACCGGCTCAGCTCGGACGCCTACGCGGACGAGCTGATGGCCTCGGTTATCCAAGGGGCACGCAGCCAGGCCCTCGTGGAGCGGGTCCAGGCCGACCTGAGGGCGAACGGCGTCTCCGCCGAAATCGGAATCCTGGCCCAGCAGTTGTGCAGGCCACCCGGACCCGGAGCCCAGGCGCCTCGCCCGGATTGAACCGCGTTCCGGCCCGGACAGGCGTCGGTACGTGAGGGGGCTGGTGGCGCGGAGGTCCGGAGACAGGAGCGCCCATCCGGGAA
Organism: Methylobacterium sp. 37f; assembly: GCF_023093475.1. Classification (NCBI taxonomy): domain Bacteria; kingdom Pseudomonadati; phylum Pseudomonadota; class Alphaproteobacteria; order Hyphomicrobiales; family Methylobacteriaceae; genus Methylobacterium; species Methylobacterium sp. 37f. The sequence continues at coordinate 38,205 of NZ_JAGHKN010000023.1, read as the reverse complement.
CGCGTGGCCACCAACGTCCAGACCCATGAACTTCCGGGTGTTTCGGCGGTTGCGTCACCGACGTCAACCGAAACGGACGAACCCATGCATTTCCGGACCCTGGTACACGCGGCGGCATGGGGCGTGTGCCTGTGCGGACCCGCTTTCGCCCAGACGCTGGCGCCCACCGGTGGCGCCGGCAATACGGGCGTGAGGCCGCCCTCGATGGCGCCCGGCGAAGTGCCCGACGCAACGGGTCCGGCCGGCCGCCCGGCTCAGGCGGTGCCCGGCAACCCCAGCCCGACCTCTGTCCCCGGCAGCACCCCGGGCGTCAACATCGGCGGGACACCGACCAGCGGCCCGCCCGGCACCGGCGGCACTTCGGGCGGTCCCTCGATCGGCAACCAGTAGGGGCCGGCTCGCGCGAGGGGGTCCGAGAGTCTGTCAGGTTCTTTCTGAACCAGCCAGACCCCCGAGGCTTTCGTTTTCGTATGTCTGGTCGGGAGAACCGGTTTCCACCGATCCGCGACAAACTCTAGCGCGAGGGGGTCGTCGCCAGGCGCCGGGCCGTGACGACCCCGAGGATGGCGATCACCAGGGCGCAGAGACCGAGGGACGCCCCTTGTCCCAGGCTCTGCAGGGCTCCCCCCAGAATCGCCACGCCCAACGCCTGCCCGCAGAAGAACGAGAAGGCGTGTAGCGCGACCGCCGAGGCCCGGGCGGTCGGCGCCACCTCCGTCACCTGCACCTGGAAGGTGTTGTGGAGCATATAGAAGCCCAGACCCATGGCCACCAGGGCGGCGCAGTCGAGCTGCCAAGTGCCGGCGAGGCCTAGGGTGACGAGAGCCCCCGCGCAAATAAACCCGCCGCCGATCAGCATTCGCGACATTCCGAGGAAGCGCAGGAGCAGGCCGACCGAGACCGAATAGAGCAGCCCCCCGGCGGCGAAGCCGGCGAGCGCCAGTCCGGCCTCGCGGGCGCCGCCCTCGCCGCGCGCTTCGATCAGCGGCGCGAGGTGGGGGAAGATCCCGAACACCGAGATCGCCTCGATGAAGACGGCCCCGAACAGGATGCGGGCGCGCGGATTGCCGAGGATGGTGCGGTAGCGCGCCACCGCCGTGCGGAATTCGGGACGCCGGGCCGCCGCGGCGTCCCTCCTGTCGAACCCGATCCAGGCCGCGCCGCAGCCCAGGGCCGCCACCGCGGAGGTGATGGCGAAGACCCCGGTCCAGCCGATCACCCCCTCGATCAGCCCCGCGAAGGTCGAGCCTGAGAGCTGCCCGAGGATGACAGCCACCAGAAAGCGGCCGATGGCGACCTGGCGGCGCTCGATCGGGATGCGGTCGCCCATCAGCGCCAGGGCGAGCGGGACGACACCCCCGGCACTGCCTCCCGCGATCATCCGCAGCACGAACAGGGTGTCGAGGTTGGTGGTGACGGCGCAACCGGCCAGCGCCAAGGTGAGAATGGCGAGACAGATCGCGATGATCCGCTCCTTGCCCAGGGCGTCGCCGACGGGCCCGAGGATGGGCTGGATCAGCGCGTAGGGCAGGGCGAAGGCGGTGGAGAGCAGCGCCACCGTATGGGGATCGCTTTGCAGGTCTCGCGCCAGCACGCCGACGAGCGGTTCGATCGAGCGGCCCGCGAAGGTGCTGGCGAAGCCCGCGAAGGCCAGGATCACGATCAAGCGCGTGGTCGAGAACTCCGCCGTCAGGTCCGATGTCTTTCGTGTGATGACGCTCGTCCTGCGAAGGCGGACGAGCCCGGTTTCGACTGGCCTTCGCCATACGTGGTGGAACTGGCCACGTCGATGCGAAGATCATCGCCGCTGGCCGGACGGGCCGTCCGGAGCGGAAGCATACCCACAGATTTCGTCGCAAGCCTCGAGATGTCCAGGTGCTAGGACCAGATACCCGGAAGAGAATCCACCAAAAAAGGCGGGCTCATCTTGCCGGGTCCGCGTTTCTCGACCGGACTGCAATGACACTACGCCCTGTCGGTTACGCAGACGCTGGCGATCTGCCGCAAGCGGAGCGCGACCTGACGAGATCGATGAGCGGGACGCCCGGTCACGCTGTCTCAGGGCTTGGACGCCGTCTCCGTCGCGGTCAGGTCGATCTCGACGCCGACCTCCAGGGCGACCCACTGGCCCGAGGCCCAGGGACCCTGCCCGACGCCGAACTGCGTGCGTACGAGGTCGAGGTGCCCGACCGCCCGGGCGGTCGATCCCGCGCGGGTCAGCCGGAAGGGCAGGATCGCGTCGCGGCGGATGCCGCGGATCGTCAGGGTGCCGACGGCCTCGTAGGCATCGCCTCCCTTGGCGACGAACCGCGTTGCCTCGAAACGGGCCTGCGGCGTCGCCTTCGTGTCGAACCACTCCGCCTGAGGCAGGGCGGTGTCGCGCTGGGCGTCGCCGGTCTCGGCGCTCGCCAGATCGATGTCGACCACGGCGTGCCCGGCCTCCGGGGCGGCGGGATCGAAGTCGATCCGGGCGGTGAAGCGCTTGAACCGCCCCTGGAACGGTACGCCGACCTGGACCCCCGAGAACCCGATCCGGCTCTTGGCCGCATCCACGGTCCAGGCGGCGGCCTCGGCGCCGGTGGGTCGCGCCAGGGAAGCGATAGCCAGGGACGCAACAGCCAGGGCGGCGACGAGGGCGAGACGGACGGTGATCATGGCGACGATCCAGAGGGAGGCGAGGTTTGGGGCAGCATCCGCCGAAGGGTGTCGTCGCGCAGGACGAGGTGGTGGCGCAGGGCCGCGCCCACATGCAGCAGCAGGAGACCGATAAGGATCCAGGCCCCCCAGGCATGGACCTGCTTGAGCACCGCCTCCATGGCACCCTTGTCGGCCAGCTCGGGCAGCACCGGGAGGTGCGGCCAGGGTAGGATCCCGTAGAGCACGGTCGGCAGGTTGAAGGGTGAGACCGAGACAACGGCCCAGCCGATCAGCGGCAGGCCGAGGAGGAAGCCGTAGAGCAGGGCGTGCGCCGCGTGGGCGCCGGCCCGCTCACGGGCCGGCAGCGTCGCGGGCAGGGGTGGCGGCCGATGGATCAGGCGCCAGCCGAGCCGCAGCAGCGACAGGACCAGCACCGTGATTCCGACCGACTTATGCCATTGATAGAGCTGGAACCGGCGCATCGGCGCCAGGTCCCCATGCGACATGACGAGACCGATCGCGATCAGTCCGAGCACCGCCAGCGCACTGAGCCAGTGCAGCGCGATGGCGACGTGGGTGTAGCGCGGCCGGGGCGCAGTGCGGGCGGTCCCGATCATGACGCTCTCCGTGGTCTGGTGGACGGCCGAGGCTTAGTCCTGGCGTTCGAAGGCGCCCGCGATGGTCAGGTGCAGGTCGTCGCCGATCAGCGGCACGTAGGTCTTCACGCCGAATTCCGAGCGCTTGAGCGTGCCGGTGGCCTCGAAGCCGACCGTGACCTTCTTGTTGAGCGGGTTGACGCCGGCGCCGATGAGCTTGACGTCGAGGGTGACAGGCTTCGTCACGCCGTGCAGGGTCAGGTTGCCGGCGACCTTGGCCTTGTCCTTGCCCTCGGGCGTCACCTTCGTGGAGACGAAGGTCATCTCGGGGAACTTCGCCCCGTCGAGCCACTGGTCGCCCTTCAGCTCGCCGGTCAGCTTGTCGCTGGTCGTCGTCACCGAGGCGACCGGAATCTTGATCGACAACTTCGAGGCGCCGGGGTTCTTCGGCTGCAGATCCAGGGTGCCGGACACGTCCGAGAAGCCGCCCGAGTAGTTCGAGAAGCCCATATGCGAGACCGTCCAGCCGACCTGGGTGTGGCCGGGATCGACCGCGTAGGTGCCGGCCTGGATCTGGGCCGGGTCGCGGGTCGGCGGGGTCTGAGCCAGGGCGGGTGCCGAGAGCGCGAGGGTGAGGGCGATGAGCGACGAGGAGAGACGAATCACGTGGCGACTCCGAGATCGTGGGACACCGAGGGGTGCCGTTCGATGGAGCGCAGATAGGCCGCTTCCCCGCGGTGCGATAGCGCGCTAATCGGGGACACATGGTTGCGCATCTGGAAACCTTCGCTGGAAACCTCGACGACGTGCGTGCGTTCTGCGCGGTGGTCGATCTCGGCAGCATGACCCAGGCCGGCGTGGTCCTGCGCGAGACCAAGGGCAGCGTCAGCCGGCGCGTGGCCCGCCTCGAATCGGTGCTGAAGGTGACCCTGCTGGCCCGCACGCCCCGGGCGGTCTCGCCTACCGCCGAAGGGCTCGCCTTCCATGCCCGGGCGTTGGAGAGCCTCGCTCTCCTCGACGAGGCCCTGCAGACGGCCCGGGGCGCCCGCACGCAGCCCAGCGGTCACCTGCGGGTGACGGCCTCGATCGATTTCGGGGTCGAAGTGCTGCCGGACCTCGTGGCGAGCTTTCGGGCGCGCCACCCGCAGATCACTCTCGAACTTCTCATCACCGACAGCCGCCTCGACCTTGCGGCCAACCGGGTCGACCTGGCGCTGCGCCTCGGCGGTGGCGACCATCCCGACAGCGGCTACACCGCCCCGATCCTCGCCGACCTGACCATCGGTCTCTACGCGGCACCCGCCTATCTGGCGCAACGCCCGGCCCCGGTCGAGATCGCCGCGTTGTCGGCGCACGATGTGGTACTGGCCCGCGAGCGCCTCGGGGCCACCCAGATCCTCGTCTCCGACGGCGATGGCCGGGAACAGGGCGTCACCCTGCGCCCGGCCGTACGGGCGACGGATTTCGCCACGGTGCTGCGCCTTACCCTGGCGGGAGCCGGGATCGGCCACATCCCCAGCCTCGTCGCCGCCAAGTCCCTGGTCCGGGGCGACCTCGTGCGCGTCCTACCCGCCTGGGCGAGCCGGGGCGGAACCCTGCGGGCCGTCACTCTCGCGGGGCGGGAGCTTCCCGCGCGGGTGCGGCTATTCCGCGAGCATGTCCGCATGGAGATGGCCCGGCAGGCCGCGATCTGCAGCATGGCCGGGCATGATCGACCCACGCGGGTGCGCGCCTCGGTGGCGACGGATCATGCGCATTCAGGCAGAGTGTGAGGGCGCGGGGCGAACGCCGCGCGGCAGCGTTCCGGCGACGAGCGGTCCGGCGGGATCTCGGCATGGTGCAAGACGAGGACGAGGGTGAGGATTGGCGCTCGGTCAGCACCCGGGCGCTGAATCCGGACGAACTGACGCAGGCGCGCCAGCGCGCGCACGAGCCCGGCCGCGGGCGCCGCGCGACCGATCCCGCCGACATCCCCCGGGCCGGGTGGCGGGACATCCTGTGGCGGGTGGTCTGGGCGATACCGCAGGACCGGGTGCTGACCACGGCGGGGGGCGTCGCGTTCTTCGCCCTGCTCGCCGTTTTCCCAGGCCTCGTCGCCGTGGTCTCGATCTACGGGCTGTTCTCGGACCCCAACGTCATTAGCCAGCATGTCAGCCTCCTGGCGGATATCCTGCCCCCTGGTGCACTCCAGCTCCTGTCGGATCAGCTCGTACGGATCGCCCAGCGTGGCACAGGCTCCCTCGGCACCACATCCGGCATCAGCCTACTGATCGCCCTGTGGAGCGCCAATTCCGGGGTCAGCGCGCTCTTCGATGCCTTGAACGTGATCTACAAGGAGCGCGAGAAGCGCACCCTGCTCCGCTTCTACGCCACCACCTTCCTGTTCACGATCACCAGTGTGGTGTTCTTCCTCGTCTCCACCAGTGCGGTCGTGCTGCTCCCCGCGATCCTCGATCGCCTCGGCGTCGTCACCGCCACCGACACGATCCTGCAAATCGTGCGCTGGCCGGTTCTCCTCGCCATCGTGAGCCTCAGCCTGTCGCTGATCTACCGCTACGGCCCGAGCCGGAACCGGGCGAAGTGGCGCTGGGTGACCTGGGGCGGTACCCTGGCGGCGCTGCTCTGGGTCTCGGCCTCCGGGCTCTTCTCCTGGTACGTGGCGAGTTTCGACAGCTACAACCGCATCTACGGCTCGCTCGGCGCCGGCATCGGCTTCATGACCTGGATGTGGCTGTCGATCGTGATCATGCTGGTGGGGGCCGAGATCAACTCGGAGATGGAGCGCCAGACCGGGTGCGACAGCACCGAGGGACGCCCGAAGCCGCTGGGCGTCCGGCAGGCCTATGCCGCCGACAGCGTGGGGCCGAGCCAGGCGTGAGGGCTGCTCCGGACCCGGCTCCGGCTCCGGACCCGGTTCCGGCATATGGGGAACAGCGCCACGGCCAGCCGGGTTTCTCGATCCACAGCGTCGCGTGGGGCGCACGAACTGCGTCTGGCGAAGGGAGTGGCGGATGGCCGGCGAGACGCCCGACGGCGACAGCATACGGGCCGCAGATGCGGATCATCCCGCACCGAGAGGAGCCGACCGGGGCCGCCGGGGGAACGCCATGACGGGCGGCCGACATTGAGCGGAGCCCCGGCGAGCGGCGCCCCGGCTTTCCCGCGCCGCGACCTCGACCGCCTGATTGCCCTGGGACGGCAGAGGGGCGAACTCACGCCGGCCGACCTGCAGGCGGCCCTGCCGATCCAGAGTATGAGCGCGGAGGCGATCGCGCAGGTCGTCCTGGACCTCGATGCCGCCGGCATCGCGGTGGAATTGGAGGATCTGGTTCCAGGGCTCGCCCATCCGGGTGGAATCGCGCCGGTGCCGCTCGCGCCCGCCCTCGGTCCCGCGAGTCCGGCCGTGCCCGCCTCCTCGCCGCGCGTATCCGGCGCCAAGCCACGGCAGGAGGCCCCGTCAGCCTCCAGCGAGGGACAGGCCGAGGCCAATCCGCCCGTCAGGGAGGGCCGAGTCGGGCGCGCGGTGCTCGTGGCGGGCCTGATCGTGCTGGCCCTGCTGATCGCAGTCCTGATGCTGCTCGGGCGATGAGCTTGGGCCTGGAATACCCGAACCTCGGTCCCGCCCCGGCGTTGGCCCAGGAGGGCCCCGACAGAATGCGCACGCGGGAGAACGACATGGACATCCAGGGCACCATCGCGGAGGCGATCATCGCCGAGCTGCAGCGTCAGGCCGAGATCGGCGAGCCCGGGCTGACGCTTGATGCCAGCGAGCCGGGGTATCTCACGGTCGATGGGCGGATCGATCTCGACGCCCTCATCATGGTGATCGAGGGCGCGCTGGCCGGAGGGCCGTGAGTGCCGGCCGAACCGTCGTCCGGGACGCCGCGTCGGCCTCCTTCGCTATCACCCGGTTCCTCATCACCCCTTTTCGCCATCGTCCCTTTGGCTAAGGAAACATCGCCGTTGAAAGCCGAGATCCTCAGCCTGCGCACCCTCCATGACGGTTGGAGCCGCTACACGCTGGCCCGGGTTCGCCTCGCCGACGGCAGCGAGGCCGAGCGGGAAATCGAGGACCACGGCAATTCCGTCGGCGTGCTGCCCTACGATCCCGAACGCCGGGTCGCGACGCTGGTGCGCGAGCTGCGCGTTCCCGCCCTCTACGCCAACGGGGAGCAGAGCCAGCTCGAAGCACCGGCCGGGCTGATCGACGACGGCACGCCCGAGGAGAACGCCCGGCGCGAGGTGCTGGAAGAAGCGGGCCTTCGCCTCGGTGACCTGGACTTCGTCGGCGCCACCTATTCCTGCGGCGGCATCTCGACGGAGCGCATCCACCTGTTCCTGGCGGCCTATGCCGAGGCCGACCGCGTGGCCGGCGGAGGTGGCGCAGAGGGCGAGCACGAGAACATCCGCGTCGTCGAGATGCCTTTGGCCGACCTCGCCCGCATGGCGGAGCGCTGCGAGCTGACAGACCTCAAGACCCTGACCCTGGTGCTGGCCCTGCGGGTCCGCAGGCCGGACCTGTTCGCCGGGTAATCGGCGAACTGGTGGGCGATGGTGTCGGCGAAGGGGTCAGACCGCGTCGCCGATCACGCCGGCCTCGTCCTGGGCCTGGAGCACGTCGGGACGCGGCATCGAGATGATGTTGTAGCCGGAATCGACGAAATGGATCTCGCCGGTGACGCCCCCCGACAGCTCCGAGAGCAGGTACATGGCCGAGCCGCCGACCTCTTCCTGGGTCACGGTCCGGCGGAGGGGCGCATGGGCCTTCTGGTGGTTGAACATCAGGCGCGCGTCGGCGATGCCCGCGCCGGCCAGGGTCCGCATCGGTCCGGCCGAGAGGGCGTTGACCCGGATGCCGTCGGGGCCGAGATCGCCCGCGAGATAGCGTACCGACGCTTCAAGGGCCGCCTTGGCCACGCCCATCACGTTGTAGTTCGGCATGATCCGGGTGGAGCCGCCATAGGTCAGGGTGAGCAGCGATCCGCCCCGCGGCATCCGCTTGGCCGCGCGCTGCGCGATCTCCGTGAAGGAGAAGCACGAGATCGTCATCGTGCGGGAAAAGTTCTCGCGGGTGGTGACGTCGACGTAGCGGCCCTTGAGCTGGCCCTTGTCGGAGAATCCGATCGCGTGGACCACGAAGTCGAGCCCGTCCGGAAAGCGCGCATCGAGGGCCGTGAACAGCGTATCGACGCTGGCGACGTCCTCGACGTCGCAGGGCAGCACGATGTCCGAGCCGACCGAGGCGGCCAGCGGCGTCACCCGGCGGCCCAGCGCGTCGCCCTGATAGGTGAAGGCCAGTTCGGCGCCGTGCCGGTGCAGAACCTTGGCGATGCCCCAGGCGATCGAGTGATCGTTGGCGACCCCCATGATGAGGCCGCGCTTTCCCGCCATCAAACCTGTCATGCACTTCCCCCGGACGCAGAACGCGGGCCGCCTGAGGACCCATCACCGTTGGGGGAGGCTTAGCGCGGGGCTCGTGGCCCTGTCCAATCCCGGGCCGGTCTGCATAGGCCCGAAAACGCACAGACCCCGTCGCGGTGAGGTCGCGTCGGGGTCTGTCGAGAACGATCGGTTGCCGCGTCGCGAGGGCGCGGCCTTCAGAAGTGGCCGTTGGTGTCGCAGTTGGCGCGGTCGATCATGACCTGCTTGATGTAGACGGCGGTGGTCCCGGCAAGAGCGATGCCGCCGACCGTCCCGAGGGCGAACCACAACATGGCGGAGCCTTCCAGAATTCCTTCAGAAACAAGGAACGGCGGAAGACTCTTTTGGGTTCCCCGGAGCCGTGAACGAACCGTTAAGCTGCGGCCGCACGACTGCGCCTGCGCTCCGGATCACGCGGGTCAGGCGTCGACGTGCTTGAGCACCAGCGTCGCGTTGGTGCCGCCGAAGCCGAAGGAGTTCGACAGGACGTGGCCGAGCTTGGCCCCGTCCCGGCGCTGGCGCAGGATCGGCATGTCGGCGAAGGCCGGGTCGATCTCGTCGATATGGGCACTCTCGCAGATGAAGTCGTTGTTCATCATCAGGAGCGCGTAGATCGCCTCCTGCACGCCGGTCGCGCCGAGGGAGTGGCCGGTGAGCGACTTGGTGGCGGCGATCGGCGGACAGGCGTCGCCGCGTCCGAAGACCTGGCGGATGGCGTCGATTTCCTTTGCGTCGCCCACCGGCGTCGCGGTGGCGTGCGGGTTGATGTAGTCGATCTTGGCGCCCTTCAGACCCTCGATCGCCTGGCGCATGCAGCGCACCGCGCCCTCGCCGGAAGGGGCGACCATGTCGTACCCGTCCGAGGTCGCGCCGTAGCCGGCGATCTCGCCGTAGATGGTCGCGCCGCGCGCCTTGGCGTGCTCGTATTCCTCGAGCACCAGCACGCCGGCGCCGCCCGCGATGACGAAGCCGTCGCGATTGGCGTCATAGGCGCGGGAGGCCCGGGCCGGGTTGTCGTTGTACTTTGACGACATGGCGCCCATGGCGTCGAACAGCACCGAGAGGGTCCAGTCGAGATCCTCGCAGCCGCCCGCGAAGATGATGTCCTGGCGCCCGCCCTGGATGACCTCGGCGGCATTGCCGATGCAGTGGTTCGACGTCGCGCAGGCCGAGGAGATCGAGTAGTTCACACCCTTGATCTTGAACCACGTCGCCAGTGTCGCCGAGGCGGTCGAGGACATGGCCTTGGGCACCGCGAAGGGGCCGACGCGCTTCGGACCCTTGTCCAGCGCGATGGCGGCGGATTCGACGATGACCTTCGTGGAGGGGCCGCCGGAGCCCATGATGATGCCGGTGCGATCGTTCGAAACGTCGCTCGCCTCAAGGCCGGCGTTCCGGATCGCCTGGTCCATGGCGACGTGGTTCCAGGCGGTGCCGCCGCCGTGGAAGCGCATGGCACGCCGATCGACGACGCCCTCGGGATCGAGGGTCGGGCGACCCTCGACCTGACTGCGGAAGCCGTGCTCCGCGTAGGAGGCCGAGCGCCCGATGCCGGACTTGGCCTCGCGCAGGGAGGCGAGGACTTCCTCGGTGTTGTTGCCGATGGATGAGACGATGCCCATCCCGGTGATCACGACACGCCGCATGGACACGATGCTCTCCGCCGCCGGGGCTTGTTCTTCGCGGTGCTTGTTCTTGAGACGGCACCTTCGCGTGGATTCAGGTAGGACTCGGGCGTCCCGATCTCAACCGCGTCGGGTTCATCCGCCCGCGGCTTGGGTCTAGAACTGGGTCCAGAGCTGGGCCTAGGCTTGGAATCTAGGCCTGGGCCTGGAACAGCGCGACGCGCAGGTCCTTCGCCTCGTAGATGCGGGTGCCGTCGGCCTCGAGCCAGCCATCGGCGATGCCCAGCACCAGCTTGCCGAGGCGGACCCGCTTGATATCGATCCCGTAGACGACCTTGGTCACCGTGGGCAGGACCTGATCCGAGAATTTGACCTCGCCGACGCCGAGCGCGCGACCGCGCCCCGGAGCACCGAGCCAGCCAAGGTGGAAGCCGACGAGCTGCCAGAGCGCGTCGAGGCCGAGGCAGCCCGGCATCACCGGATCGTTCTTGAAGTGGCAGCCGAAGAACCAAAGGTCCGGCCGGATGTCGAACTCGGCGAGCACGTGGCCCTTGCCGTGGGCGCCGCCCTCCGACCCGATCGAGACGATGCGGTCGAACATCAGCATCGGCGGCAGCGGCAGCTGCGCGTTCCCGGCGCCGAACAGCTCGCCACGGCCGCAGGCGAGCAGTTCCTCGTAGGAATAGTGCGAGGCCCGCTGGGGCGCGGCGGTCGCCGGGGCGGTGCCCGACGGAGCGTTCGGATCGGAAGCGGAAGACATGATGAGCGGTTCGGTCCTCGAGGATGGGTCCGGGCGCGGGGCCCCTGGGGCTCGTGTCGCGAACCCCGATGCGGACCCGGCGCGAGCCGGTTCCGCCGGCGATGCGGCGCGAAATCGGCGCTTCGTTAACACAGGGCCTGTGCACCTCAAAGCTGCCCCGGCACCCGAAGTTCTCCCGAAGTCGATGCCTGGGATCGGAAGATCCACCGAGGAACACTGCACGGGAATGCCGGGGGACTTGAAACGGGGAGGCCGACGATGGGCCGGACCCGGAGCCCGGTCTGGCAGCCCCGCGCGTGGCTCGGGTTGCGGTAGGACGGCGGGTTCCGTATAGATATTCCCTCATTCTGTTCTGTTTTCCGCGTGGGATGTTTGTCAGCCCGATGTCGAACCTTCTGCCCCTGCAGGCCGTGCTGAACGCGCGGACTTCCGTTTCCGCCGGCGATGCGGCTGCCGGCCGTCGCGGATGTCCGTTGTCGGATCTGCGCGATCGTCTGCGCCGGGCGGGTCTGCGCCCGACCCGTCAGCGCCTGTCCCTGGGTTGGCTGCTGTTCGGACGGGGCGATCGTCACCTCACGGCGGAAATGCTCTACGACGAGGCGATGCGCGCCAAGGTGCCGGTGTCGCTGGCCACCGTCTACAACACCCTGCACCAGTTCACCGAGGCGGGCCTGCTGCGTCAGCTCGCTCTCGACGGCTCGAAGGCCTATTTCGACACCAATCCGAGCGAGCACCACCACTTCTTCCTCGAGGACGAGGGGCAGGTGCTGGACATGCCCGATTGCGGGATCACGGTCGATTCGCTGCCGGATGCGCCCGAGGGCATGGAAATCGCCGGCGTCGAGGTCATCGTGCGTCTGCGTCGCCGCACCCCCTTGGCCCGCAAGGCCTGAAACAAGACCTGCACCGGGACGACGGCGGATCCCGCAAGACCACGATCGAGGCCCGGGCAACCGGGCCTTTTTCGTTCGCGGCAGCCGTCCCGATGCCGTCCTCCTCCCGTCTCGAGCGGCGGTGCCGCAACGATGGGGACCGGCCCGGGTTATCGCTGGGCGAATGATCGCTCCGGCGGCTCCGGCCGCCTCTCCCGTCTCCCCTCTGACACCGGACTGGTATGGCTCCCTCCCGCATCGTCTGCGTCCGCCACGGCGAATCGACCTTCAACGCCGCCCATCGGTTGACCGGGCGCGACCCGGGACACGTGGACGCCCGGCTGACCGAGCGCGGCCTGGGCCAGGTCCAGGCGGCCCGGACGGCCCTGCACGACATCCCCTTCGACCTCGTGGTCACGTCGCCGCTGACCCGGGCGATCCAGACCACCCAGGGTATCTTCGGCGACCATCCGAGCCGGCCGCGCATCCTCGTGGAGGTGCTGCACCGCGAATGCCAGGAGAGCAGTTGCGACGTCGGCCGCGCCGCTTCGATCCTGGCCACCGAGTTCCCCGACGTGGCGGTCGATCACCTGCCGGAAATTTGGTGGCACGCCGAGGGCGAGCCGGATGCGAGCGGGGTGCACATCGAGCCCCGCACCCTGTTCGATGCCCGCGTCCTCGGTTTTCGCGACTGGTTGGCTGCCCGGCCGGAGCGCAGCATCGCGGTGGTCGGGCACGGCACCTTTTTCTACCACCTGACCGGGGTCTGGCTCGACAATTGTCAGACCGTCACGTTCGACCCCACCGCCGAGCCGGTCCTCGTCTGACTCGAGCCCGGACCGCGCAGGCCAGCCCGTGCTCGCGCGGCATCGAAACGGTCCCGCGCCAGCCCCGCATCGATCGACGAGGCGCCGCGCCCGAGCGCCAGGGCCTCATCAAGGATCTGGGCGGCCACCGCCCAGGTTCCGTCGATGAAGGGAGCGGCCCCTTCCGCGACCTCGGCGGCACAGCGTGCATCGCAGAACGCCTTCACGGCCGCCGAGGCTGCGCGGGCCACCGCCGACGCGCGGGCGCCCTGGGTCCAGGCGCCCCGTCGCGACGCGCGGCATCGGCCAGCGCTCCACCCTCCCAGGCCGCATCGCGGGCTGCCGCGCGCGCACCCTCGGGGCCACACGCGCCGTCGCAGCGGGCGGCGAGGGCCGGGAGACCAGCGGCGTCGAGGAGGGGAGGCAGGATCCGCCGAACGCTGGCCTCGGCCAGGAAAGCGACGCGCCGCGCCTCGGTCTCGGGTTCGGCGGCGGAGCCGGCAAGGCGGAGCACGAAGGCCATCAGCCGGGGGCGCTCACCATCCGGCATGGCGTCGTTCAGCCCGAGGACATAGGCGGCGAGGGGTTGCGAGAAGCAGGGCGGGCAATCGGTCGAGGCGCGGATCGCCCGGTAGGGCAGGCCCGCCGCCACGATGGCGGCTTCGTTGATGCAGGTGCCGCCGTCCGGGCCGGGAAAATCATGGGAGCCGGCCAGGAGCCGGCCAGGAGCCGCCAGTTCAGAATCTGTTCGAAGCCCGCCGCCATGCCTCAGGATCTCCCGCCGGTCTCCGGGAGACTGGCACGTCGCACAGGGCTTGGCGAGAGAGCTTCACGAGAGAGGTTGACGAGCGCCCCCCGCCTTCAGCCGCCGAGATTGGCCGCGAGCCCGGCCAGCATGGCGAGGCCGAGCACCAGCACGAAGGCGCCCGCCAGGAGTTCGAGCGTCCCGACCGCGCGGGCGCCAGCCTGGCCGCGTCCGCCCGCGAGCCGAAGGGCGAAGGCCTTGGCGAAGACCGCGAGGCTGGCGAGCGCGCCCGTGGTCAGGGCGGTGCCGAGCGCCATCGCGAAGGTCGCGGCGATGCCGGCGGCAAGCAGGCCCTGCGAGGCGGAGAAGACCAGGATCAGGACGGCCCCGGCACACGGACGCGTGCCGGCTGCCAGCACCACCCCGGCCCGCTCGCGCCAGGTGTGGAGGCGTGCGAGGGCGGTCGCGTCGGTGAGGTGGACGTGCCCGCAATCGGGCGCGCAGGCGGCGTTCCCGAGCCCGGCGAGCCGCCCGGCCTTGCGCCAGGTGACGCTGAGGCCGAGGAGGGCCACCAGGGCGAAACTGACGGTCTCGATCACCGTGCCGGCGCGGGTCATGCCCGCGGCGGTGGCGCCGAGCACCAGCGTGCCGATCCCCACGAGGGCGATGGCCACGAGCGCCTGCAGCAGGGCAGCGGCGAAGCTCAGGGTGAAGCCGCGCGTCAGGGCTCGCTCGCCGGCGACGATGTAGCCGGCGATCACCGCCTTGCCGTGGCCCGGGCCAGCGGCGTGGAAGACGCCGTAGCTGAAGCCCAGCAGCATCATCGGCCCCCAGGGGCCGTCCTGCTTCAGCGCCTGGACCGAGGCCTGAAGGCTGCGCGAAAAGCTCGATTGCAGGGCGAGGATCCAGCCGCCGAGGCCGGTGGCGGCAGGGGCGGCCTCGCGAAAGCCGATCCCGAAGGGGGAGCGCGGCGCCGGCGCCCGCATCTCGGGGCTCACCAGCCAGACGAGGCCGGTGACGATGAGTGTCGCCGCCACCACCGCCCCGAGGGCGAGGAGCGCCTGTCGGCCGAGACGCCGGGCGGACCGGGGCGATCCGGTCTCGAGGGCGGTGCCTACGGACACGCGACGATGACCCGGTTGGCGAATTGGAGCCCGTAATTGGAGGCCGAGGTCAGGGCCTCGAAGAAGGCTTCCGACATCCCCGGCTTGGCATCCGCCGTTTTGCCGTCCGCAGATCTGCCGTCCGCTCCCGGATCGGTCTTCGGGCGCGTCACCGTGGCGGCGCACCCGGCTGGCGCTCCGGCGAGGCGGGCCGCATCGCTGCCCTCCGCCAGGGCGAACGAGACGAAGAAGGTCGGATCGTAGACCTCCAGGGCGGTGACGCCGCGGCCCTGCGCCACGGGCGTCTTGAGGGGCAGCAGAAAGCTCAGCGTGAGCTTGTCGCCCTCCATGACCATGCGGGGCTCGATTGGATCGGCGAAGGCCTGTTCCTTGCCGCCGACCTTCATCTTGGTGAAGTAGGCGAATTCGGCGAGATTGGCGGTGTTCTCGGCGGCGAGGCCGGCGAGTTCGTCAGGCGTGAGCTTGCCGTCCTTGTTGGCGTCGAGCCCCTGCGTGACGAAGGCCGAGTAGGAGGCGTCGAAGCTCCAGGCGTGCCGGATGCCCGTCACCCGCCCGCCTTCGCCATAGGCAATTTCGGCCTTGGTCGTCACCCAGACGTGCGGATGGGCAAGGCTCGGCGTGGCGAGGCCGGACGCCGCGAGCGTCAGCCCGCAGAGGGTCAGGAGGCGGAACGGCGACGCGATCGGCATGGCACGGGACGCTCGCGACTTAAGGTGAAGACATCGTTAACAGGCGCTGACCGCGTGGCTCTGCGCGATCCGATGTCTCCGGGGTCAGTGGGGCGAAAGCGAGGCGCCGGACCGGGAGGCCGTGGGGGCGGCCTCCGATCAGTCCCGCCGGGTCAGCGCGGTGATCTCGGCCTGCTCGGCGGCGCTGAGGCCTTCGGGGGCCGACTCCACCCGGCGGCGCGACAGGCGCCAGAGACCGAACAGTCCGAGGATCACCACTGCGATCGGGGTGAGCCAGAGCAGCAGGGTGTGCAGGGCAAAGACCGGGCGCAGGAGCACGTATTCGCCGTAGCGCCCGACCACGTAGGACTGCACCTGCGCGTCGTCGTCTCCCGCCTTCAGGCGCTCGCGCACGATGAGGCGCAGATCCCGAGCCAGGGGCGCATCGGAATCGTCGATGGACTGATTCTGGCATACGAGGCAGCGCAGGCCCGACGAGATGTCCCGTGCCCGCGCCTCCATCACAGGGTCCTTGAGGACCTCGTCCGGCTGAACCGCGCGGGCGCCGCCCGCGGCTGCGAGCAAGAGGGCGAGCGCGACGGCCGCGCGTCTGGCGGGCGCGCGGCTCATTCGGCGGGCGCCATGCCGGGGGGCAGCGCCTTGGCCTTCGCCCGCGCCGGGGCGCCGACCCGCATGCGCCGGTCGGTCAGCGACACCGCGCCGCCGAGCGCCATCACCACCGCCCCGAGCCAGATCAGCAGCACGAGGGGCTTGTAGTACAGCCGCAGGCCGATGGCGCCCTCGGGCAGCACCTCGCCGAGGCTGGCATAGACCTGGCTCGCCCCGATGGTCAGCAGGCCGGATTCGGTCACCGTCATCTTGCGGCTCGGATAGAACCGTTTGCCGGTCTCCACCGTCCCGATGAAGTCGCCGCCGGTATTGCGGATGGTGAGGAAGGCGGCGGTCTCGGCGTAGTTCTCGCCGGCGCGCGGGCCGACCCGGTCGAGGGTGGCCACGTAGGGGCCGGACGCCAGGGATTCGCCGGGCTTCAGGGTCTTCAGGCCTTCCGTCGCCCAGCCTTGGGCGGCGATGCCGAGGACCACCACGCCGACGCCCGCATGGGCCAGGGCCGTGCCCCAGGCCGAGCGCGGCAGGCCGGCGGCGCGGCGCCAGATCGCGGCGGCGCCCCGGGTGCGATTGGCGCCATAGCCGCGGGCCCGCGAGACGATCTCCATGGCGGAGCCGACCACGAGGTAGGCGCCGAGGCCGATGCCGACCGGGGCCATCATCGGTCCGCCCCAGGTCAGGGCCAGGACGGCGAGTCCGATCACCAGGGCGACGGCCAGGGCCGCGAACAGGCGCTGCGTCGCCGCGTGCACGTCGCCACGCTTCCACGCCAGGGTCTGGCCGAAGGGCACGATGAGCAGCAGGGGGATCGCCAGGGGAATGAAGGTGTAGTTGAAGAAGGGCGGTCCCACCGAGATCTTCTCGCCGGTCAGCATCTCCAGCAACAGCGGGTAGAGCGTTCCGACGAACACCGTCGCGCAGGCGGCGGCCAGGAACAGGTTGTTCATCACCAGCGCGCCCTCGCGGGAGATCGGCGCGAAGATGCCGCCCTGGCGCAGCATCGGGGCCCGCCAGGCGAAGAGCGTGAACGAGCCGCCGATGAACAGGATCAGGATGGCGAGGATGAACACGCCGCGGGTCGGGTCGGTGGCGAAGGTGTGGACCGAGGTCAGCACGCCCGAGCGCACGATGAAGGTGCCGAGCAGCGAGAGCGAGAAGGTCAGGATGGCGAGCAGCACCGTCCACACCTTCAGGGCGTCGCGCTTCTCCATGACGACGGTGGAGTGCAGCAGGGCGGTGCCGGCGAGCCAGGGCATCAGCGAGGCGTTCTCGACCGGGTCCCAGAACCACCAGCCGCCCCAGCCGAGCTCGTAATAGGCCCAGTACGAGCCCATCGCGATTCCGAGCGTCAGGAAACTCCAGGCGGTCAGCGTCCAGGGCCGCACGGCCCGCGCCCAGACGGCGTCGATGCGGCCCTCGATCAGCGCCGCGATGGCGAACGCGAAGGTGATCGAGAAGCCGACATAGCCGACGTAGAGCAGCGGCGGATGCACCGCGAGGCCGAAATCCTGCAGCAACGGGTTGAGGTCGTTGCCCTCGGCCGGGGCCGGGCTCACCCGGGTGAACGGGTTCGAGGTCGTGATGATGAAGAGCACGAACACGAAGGTGATCAGGCCCTGCACCGCGAGGGTGTTGGCCCGCAGGGTCGGGGGCACCGAATCGCGCGCCACCGCCACCAGGGCTCCGAACAGGGCCAGGATCAGGACCCAGAGCAGCATCGAGCCCTCATGGTTCCCCCAGACGCCGGAGATCTTGTAGAGGAAGGGCTTCGTGGTGTGCGAGTTCTCGATCACGTTCTGGACCGAGAAATCCGACGTGGCATGGGCGTAGGTCAGCGCGCCGAAGCTGAACAGGATGCAGGCGAAGGCGCCCAGCGCCGCCGGCGTGGCCACCGCCCGCAGGGCCTGGTCGCCGGAACGCGCGGCCCAGACCGGCATCACCGCCTGAACCAGGGACAGGGCCAGCGCCAGCGCCAGCGCGAAATGGCCGACCTCGATCAGCAAGGCTGGGGTGTCCTTCCGGGAAAGAGTGACCGAGGGGCGAAGGGTCGAGAGGCGAAGGGTCGAGAGGCGAAGAGTCGAAAAGCGGAGGGTCGCGAGGCGAGATGTTGGACGCGGCGGCGCATCATCGCTCGCTGCGCTGACCGAGGGTCTTGTCCCCCACCGAAGGCTTGGCCTCGGCGGCCGGCCTGGGTTTGTCGACCATACCCTTGTCGACCACGCCCTTGTCGACCATGCCCTTGCCCTCCTGCCAACGGCCCTGCGCCTTCAGCGCATCGGCGACCTCGCGCGGCATGTAGGATTCGTCGTGCTTGGCCAGCACCGTATCGGCGCGGAAGATACCGCCGGGCTGCAGCGTGCCCTCGGCCACCACGCCCTGGCCCTCGCGGAACAGATCCGGCAGCAGGCCGCGATACTGCACCTGCACGGTGGCGTTGGTGTCCGTCACCGAGAAATCCACGGTCTGGTCCGGCCCGCGCTGAAGGGAGCCGTCCTTGACGAGGCCGCCCAAGCGGAAGCGCGTTCCCGGCGTCACCGCCTGGGAGGCCACCTCGGTGGGCGAGCGGAAGAACACGATCGATCCGCTCATGGCTGACAGGATCAGGCCGAGCGCCAGGGCCAGCACGGCACCGCAGGCGGCGATCAGGATCAGGCGGCGGCTCTTGCGTGTCACGGAAAGGGGTCCGGTTCGGTGGCTCGGGGCGGTGCGGCGGGAAGGGTGTGCCCCGCCGGCGTTGCAGTCCGGTGGACGTGATCCAGGATAAAATCCGGTGGCTCACGGTGTCGGCCGAGTGACTGGCGCGGTCAAGGGCCGGGGCCGGGACCGATTGTCAGGGGCAGCGCGGCTCCGGCGCAGCCCCGAGCCCGTATCGGGACGTCCGTGGGTTGAGGTATCGGCGGGTTGCGATGTCAGGGTTTGGGCGCCGGCCGGGGTGCCTGAGGGCGAAGCTGAAGTTCGCGCGACAATTCATCGAGACGCTCGATCGCTCCGGGATCGGGGCTGAGCGCCATGCGGGCCCGGTCGAGGGTCTGAGCCGCCTTGTCGCGCTCCCCGAGGGCGCTGTAGGAGCGCACGAGGCGCAGCCAATCGTCGATGCTGCCGCCCTTGGAGGCCAGGCGGCGGTCGAGGCCCGCCACCATGCCACGGATCGCGGCATCGCGCTCGGCCGCCGGCATCGCCTTGACGGCCGCCACGGCGGCCTCGGTCCCGGCGCGCCCCGCCTCGTCCGGGTTGGCCGCCGGCGCGACCGGCGCGGCATTCGCCCCGAGGGCGATCTCGCGCGCCATCTCGTCCAGGTGATTCTTGGCCTCCGGCTCGTCGGCCAGGGCCTTGCGCGCCCGCTCGAGGGCGGCGGCCGCCTTGTCGGTCTCCTTGAGCACCCCGTAGGAGCGCACCAGCCGCAGCCAGTCCTCGAGCGTGCCGCCCCGGTCGGCGAGGCGCTTGTCGAGGCTGTCGACCATGGCCCGGATGGCGCCGTCGCGGCTCGCCGGCGGCAGCGCCTGGAGTGCGGCGGCGCGATCGGAGTCAGGGGAGGCCGGGGCCGCTTCGCCCTTCAGTCGGGCGAGGTTTTCGCGCACGAGGGGCAACCAGGGCGCATCCGCGGGGGCAGCCTCGGCCATGGCCTGCAGGCGCCGGATCGCTTCCGGGATGTCGCCGTCGAGTTCGGCGCCGCGCGCCAGGTAGAAGCGCGGCTTGGCCGCCTGAGCATCGAGGTCGACCGCGCGCTGGAAGATCGCCTTGGCCTGGGGTGTGACGGCGCCGTTGCTGCCCGCCACCAGGGCCTCGCCCCAATCGGACAGGCGCTGCGGCGTCTCACCGAGGAGGCGGGCGGCCGCCTCGTAGGCGTGGGCGGCGTCGTCGAACCGGCCCATCCGCATGTAGACGGGGGCGAGCACCGACCAGCCGCGCCCGTCGGTCGGATCGGCCGCGAGCCGGGCTTCGATCTGGCCGATCGCCTTGAGGAGATCCTGGTCGCCGGTCTGGGCGGCCGAGCGCTCGGCCTGGCCCTGGGCCGGCATGTGCGGCGAGCCGTAGAGGCCGTACGCGATAAGGGCGACGAGCGGGATGGTTGAGAGGGCGAACGCCGAGGCCGCCCGGCGCTGGCGCAGGGCCGGCTCGGCGATGTCCTGCGCCGCCGGAACGCCGGCGCGGTTGGCGCGCAGCAGGCGACGGGCCGCCTCGGTGCGGGCGGCCTCCGCCTCGGGTGCGGCGATCAGGCCCCGGGCCTGGTCACGCTCGATCTCGCGGAGCTGATCCTCGTAGAACCCGGTCTCGGTGGCGAGACCGCCGGCCTCGGGCGGGGCGGCGGGATTGGCCCGGCGCGACATCGGCCAGAGCAGGGCGAACACCGCGGCACCCGTCATGACCGCCAGTATGAACCAAAGTGCCGTCATCACGCCCCGAACGCTGCCCCGCTTGCATGTAGACGCGGGTTCCCGCCAGCACGATGCAGGCGTCGGGCGACACGGTGTCACGCGCAGCCCTTCGGGGGAGCGCGCAACCCTAGCGGATATGCCGGGCGGATCAATCCGCCCCAGTCCGGCCGCCCCAGTCCGGCGGGTCAGTGTGGGACGATGCCCGCCGGCGCGTCCCCCGGCACCTCGATCACCGCCCGCAATCCGCCGAGCGCGGCCTCCTCCAGGCGGAAGCGGCCGCGGTAGAGGGCCGCGAGATCGGCTACGATCGAGAGGCCGAGGCCCGAGCCGGGCTTCGACTCGTCGAGGCGCCGGCCGCGCCCGAGGACCGCGGCCCGATCGTCCGGGGCGAGGCCGGGGCCATCGTCCTCGATCGCCACCAGAAGGTGGGGATAATCGTCCTTGCCGACCGCCTCGGCCCGGATCGCGACGCGGCCGTGCGCCCATTTCGAGGCGTTGTCGACGAGATTGCCGATCATCTCCTCGAAATCCTGGCGTTCGCCCCGGAAGCGCAGGCCGGGCGGCACATGGACCTCGTAGGCGATATCCTTGTCGCGGTAGATCTTGCCGAAGGTGCGGACCAGACCGGCCAGCGCCGGCTCCACCTCCGTCGAGGTGCCGAGGGTGCCGGCCAGGGCCGCCGCCCGGGCGCGGTCGAGATGGTAGTTGACCTGGTCGCGCATCACCGCCGCCTGTTCGCGGATCTTGGCCGCGAGGTCACCGGGCGCATCGGCGGCGCCGACCTCGTTGACGATGATCGAGAGCGGGGTCTTGAGGGCGTGTGCGAGGTTGCCGACCTGCGTCCGCGCCCGCTCCAGGATCTCCCGGTTGGTCTCGATCAGCAGGTTCACCTCGCCCGCCAGGGGGGCGATGTCGCGCGGGTACTCGCCGGTGATGCGGTCCGATTCACCCCGCCGGATGGCACCCAGCGCCGTGCGCAGCTTGGCCAGCGGCGCGAGGCCGAAGCGGATCTGCAGCAGGGTGGTGAGCGCCAGTGACAGGCCGAGCAGCCCGAAGGTGACCATCAGCGAGAAGCGGAAGCGGTCGACGTCGTTCTCGATCTCGTCGGCGGGGCCGGCCACCCGCACGGTGTAGCGGCCGTCCTCCCCGATATCGACGTCGCGCTCGATGATGCGCAGGCGGCGCTCGTCCTGGGCCCGGCCGTAGCCCTGGCGGATCTGGCCGATGCCCGCCTTGCTGTCGGAGGTGGCGGCGGCCTTCAGGGGCACGCCCACCAGGGAGCGTGAGGTGCGCAGGTCGCGCGGCTTCGCGTCGGGGCGCCCGATCTGCCAGTACCAGCCCGACAGGGGCAGGTCGAAGCGCGGATCGCTCAAGGTGAAGGACCGGCTCTCCGGGTCGTTGGGCGAGACGAGATCGGTGGCGAGATTGTTGGCATAGACCAGCAGGCGGCTGTCGAAGGCCCGCTCGGTGTTCTCGCGGTACAGGGTGGTCAGGATCCAGGCGGCGATCAGCAGGATCGCCGAACTCGCCAGCAGCGCCGAGGTGGCGAGGCGCACCGCGATCGAGCGGCGGCGCATGGGCAGCCAGGACGGGGAGGGGATCATGTGGACCAAGTCTACGCCACGGCTGCAGGTCTGAGCTACAGATTGGAAGGGAAATCGTCGCGGTCGATGATGGTGGCGTGACCGCTGGCGACCTGAACCGATTTCAGATCGCCGACGGTCAAATCATAGCCTGCGCCGAGCCGGATGTCTCACCTCGCCTGTTGCGGGTTTTCCGTAATCTACGGGTAGTTCGCGATAATTGTTTGCGTGCGAGCGCGGCATGAACCTGTTCAAGCTCATCCACGGTCGACGACATCCCGGACGACATCGCCGACGCGATCTTGAGCGCCAAGGTTCCAGGGGGACTGACGGACCCGGATTAGCGCGGGCCGCGGACGATGATCCCGGGTGAGCCGCCGATCGCCGGAACCGTGATCCGCTACGCCTTCCTCTGGTCGAACGAGGACCGCGACGGTCAAACGGCGGCGCAGACGGATCGGCCCGCCGTCCTGGTGATCTCGCGAAAGCCCGCGGACGAAAGCTGCATCGTCGCCCTCGTGCTTGCGCCCATGCAGACGCGGATCAAGGGCAGGCGCCTCGCGATGAGCCCGCGCCCCTGACATCACCCCCGCGCCACCGGCTGGTTCGGGTCGACGAGGTAGCCGAGGCCCCGGACGGTCTGGATCAGGTCGACCGCGAGCTTCTTGCGCAGGCGGCCGACGAAGACCTCGATGGTGTTGGAATCGCGGTCGAAATCCTGGTCGTAGAGATGCTCGGTCAGCTCGGCGCGCGAGACCACCCGGCCGGTATGGTGCATCAGGTAGGAGAGCAGGCGGTACTCGTGGCTCGTCAGCTTGACCGGGTTGCCGTCCACGAAGACCCGGCCCGAGCGGGTGTCGAGCACCACCGGCCCACAGGCGATCTGGCTGGTGGCATGGCCAGCCGCGCGCCGCAGCAGGGCGCGCACGCGGGCCATCAGCTCCTCCATGTGGAACGGCTTGGTCACGTAGTCGTCGGCCCCCGCATCGAAGCCGTCGACCTTGTCGGACCAGCGGTCGCGGGCGGTCAGGATGATGACGGGGGTCTTGATCCCGGCCCGGCGCCACTTCTGCAGCACGCTGACGCCATCGGTCTTGGGCAGGCCCATGTCGAGAATGATGGCGTCGTAGGGCTCGCTCTCACCGAGATAGCCGCCTTCCTCGCCGTCGAAGGCTTTGTCGGCGACGTAGCCGGCCTCCTCCAGGGCGTTGACCACCTGCCGGTTGATGTCCCGGTCATCCTCCACGACGAGCAACCGCACGGTATCGAACTCCTACGATGATGGCCCGAACCCGCGGGTCGGCGCGCAGCGCACGTTAGCCGTCTCCGGCCGGCGGCGAAACGGCGTCACGGACCGCTGACCTGCCCCGTGGTCGCATCCACGATGACGTGAACGAACTGTCCGTCCCGGCGCAGAGCCGTGAGCAGGTAGACGAGGGTCTCGTCCTGCCGGCACAGGCGCGCGCGCTGGATCTCCGCCCGAGGAATCACCTGCCGGGCGGCGCGGATGGCCGCCACCGGGGCGATCACCCGCTTGTCGGCCACCGCTTCGCGCAGATCCGCCGGACTGAGGCAGGTCTCGCTGCGGGGGATCGCGACCAAGGGGGCCGCGACCGAGCTGGTGCCGGTCGTGGTCTCCTCCGCGAACGTGTCGATCGAACCCGTCGCGAAGCCCGCGACGGTCAGTCCGATCAGCAACAGGGCGAGGAGGATGCGCATGTGGGAACAGTCTAGGGGGGAGGCACTGAATGCGCCCTGAATGCCAGCGCGCGCCGGGGTCGGGCCGAGGGCGACCCGGCAAGCCTGGTCCGGCTCAACCCCCGACCCTGCTCGGCACAACCCCAAGCATAACCTCGGCCATTCGGTTCCTGTGCGGTCCGACCCGGTGCTCAGCCCGTCCCGGCCAGGGCCAAAAGGCGGGCGAGAGCCATGCGCAGGCGCGTTCCGGCCACGGCGTGACCGTCGATATGGTCGCGCGCGGCGCGGCGCACGGCCGCCGCCGAGCGGTCGAAGCGAATTCGGGCAGCGCACAAGCGCAGGGTTGCCGCCCGGCGGCGGTCCCGGCGTCCGTGCAGGAGATGGGCGATGCGGTCCATGGGACGTCCTCAGGATCGGGGCCGGGTCTCGGCGAGACGGCGCAGGATGTCGTCCAGCTTCTCCCGGGCGCGGGCGTCGTTGCGCTCGACGTTGCGTGCGGTCTCGGTCGCCAGCCGCGACAGGTCTTCGAGCACGCGGGTTCGGCTTTCGAGGGCGGCCGCCACGGCGGCGTTGGTCTGCGAGGCCCGTTCCAGGGCGGTCGCGGTCGCACCGATGTCGCCGAGGCGCGCCTCCTGCACGCGCAAGGATTGACGGTGGAGGTGGATGCAGGCGAGCCCGAGGAGGACGGCGACGATCCAGCCGGCGCCCTCCTGCGAGACCAGGAGCCGGGCGGCTTCGAAGGCGATCTTTTCCAAATCCGGTCCTCCGTCTGCCCGGTCCTCCGTCTGCCCGGTTCTGCACCTGCCCGGTCCTGCCGTCGTCAGGCTTCCGCGCCCGGCCTCTCGCGCGCCCGGCCTCGCGCGTCATTCGGCTTGCCGCGTCCGGGTTCAGCAGGGTCAGGGCGTCCGACGCCGGCTTTCCACCTCGGCTGCGCGCAGGGCCGGCACCAGGGTGTTGGCGACCGTCGCCTCCTCGGTCAGCGGCAGGCTGCGGAACACCTTCTCGCCGAGGCCCGCGCCGCCGCCGGCCGCCCGGATGAGCCAGCCCGGCGCGGCGTCGAGGCCGCGCTGGACCGCGCGCGCGATCACCAGCGATCCGACCGGAACCGTCAGTGTCTGCCCGCGGGTCGCGCCCGCCACCGCGTTGACCGCGTAATCGGCGACATTGCGGACGAGGCGTTCCACCAGGCTGGCGGTGATCAGGAGGCGCAGCGGACCGGTCAGCCGGGCTACGGCCGCCATCGCGGCGGTCACGGCGAGCGGCACCAGCACGCTCCCGAGGCCCTGGATCGCGGACGCGACGGCGTCGCCCCAGGGCAGCGCGACGGAGGCCATCTCCGCCGCCGTACCCGGACGCGTGGTCGCGACGAGAAAGAGGCCGGTGGCGGCGAGGAAGCCGGCGCGGCGGATGCGAGAACGGATCATCGGAAACTCCATCGGGGGCAGGGCGGGACGCGGTGGATGGGCGGAGCAAGGTGGATGGGCGCGAGGGCCGGACGTCAGGCCTCGCCGCGCAGGCGGCGACGCACCGCCGACCACAGCGTCGCCAGGGCGCCCGGTTTCACCGGAACCCTGAGCGCCACAGAAGTCTTGGACGCCACGCGTGCTTCGGGCTGGACTGGCGCCTGAGGTTTCGTTGGCGTCTGGGCAGGCGCTCGGGGCAACAATGGCAGGCGCGGCACGGTCCGGCGCGCGGTCGGCAGCGGCGGGGTGGCGGCGTTGGGCAGGGGAATCGCCGCCGCATCGCCCCGTCGCGCCCGGGGCAGGGCCTCGGCATAGGGCGTGCGGAACTGGTCGACCTCGGCGCCGCGTCGCGGGATCAGCTCCGCCGGACGGTTCCAGAGCAGGAACGCCTTGGCCGCGCCGTCGCGGTCGCCGACCTTCAGGCGTCGGACCACGGTGGAGCGTGCGAAGGCCGTCGGCCCGATGTTGAAGCAGAGCGAGACCAGGGCGTCGAAGGCGTGGTCCGGCAGATCGTCGCCGACCGCCGTGGCGACGGCCTGGATGTAGCGGGCGACGTCGCGGCGGAAGAGCGCGTCGCAAGCCGCTTCGGTCAGGCGAAGGCCCGGCGTCACCAGGGGCGGACCCGCCGCCGAAGTGTGCCCGATCCCGATGGTCCAGACGCCGACGCTGTCGCGATAGGCGCTTAAGCGCCGGCCTTCGCGGGCGATGAGCACGGCTTCGCCGATGGCACTGAGGGTCATGCCGCGTCTCCGGATGATGAAAGTGAGAGAGCACTGAAGTGATGAGCGCAGAAGTTCCGGTTGATTTGCCGGAATCTCTACGCGACAACTGATTCCGACGCGGGATCAGGAGGGGGATGTGTTGCGAAAGCTCATCTCGGATGCTTTGAGGCAGAAATCAGGTGGGCAGGACCGGTCCGGCGGCGGGGCCGCGCCGGCGCTCGACCGGACCTTCCCGTCCATGCGGTCCCTGGCCCCGCCCCCGGCTGAGAACGACAATCCGCTCACCGATCTGTGCGCCGCCGTCGAGGCCGACCTGCGGGCGGCGGGCTACCTGCGCTGAGGGGCGCGGGAGGGATGGCGAGGCCCCTTGCGGTCAGGCTCCCTTCGGTCAGGCCCCTTTCGGGGCGGCTTCCAGGGCGGTGAGCCGCGCTTCGAGGCCCCGGGCCAGGAACAGCAGCAGCTCGTCCGTGCGGAAGCCGTAGCGCTCCCCGGCGGCGCGGCCCGGCACCGCGTCCTCCGCCGGAACGGCCGCGACGATCTCGGCGCCCGCCGCATCGACCTCGGCGGTGGAGGCGGGGATCGCCGGCCGGGGCGGCACGGCCGGCCACGCGTCGCGACACAGGAAGCCGTAGGCGAACGGGTCGAGGCCATGGGCTTCGAGGATCGCCGTCGCCCGCTGCACGGTCAGGCCGACATGTCGGCGTGCCCCGGCGCCCTTGCGCGCCAGCGCTTCAAGGAACCGGAAGGTGCCGATCTCCCGGGCGAGCGCGCGCGCCGCCGCGATCTCGGCCTCGGCCAGGGGAACGACGGGCGTCTTCTCGCGGGCATCCGAGGTGTTGATCGCGCCCGTGCCGGCATACAGCACCGCGGCGCGCAGGGCCGGGGTGCCGAGGCTCCAGGTGTTGTCGGCCGTGTGGGCGATGATGCCCGCCACCCCGAGCTTCGTCGTCAGGGTGGCGCTGGTGCCGAGGCCGAGATTGCCGTCCGGGCCGAAGCGCGCCACCTCGCGCAGGGTGCCGGGGCGCGCGCCGTCCGCCGGCTTCACGAAGATCGCGAGGCCGCCCGGATACCCGCTCGACGCGCCGGCCGTGCCCATCGTGCCGGCAAGGCCCGCCAGGGGCCAGGGAGTGCCGCCGCTGGTGGCCTGCACGGTCAGGCCGCCCCCCAGCAGGCTGCCGTCCGTGGCGAGATCCTGGGTCAGGCGCAGGGCGGGCGCGCCGAGGAGCGGGCTTGGCATCGGCCCCTTGAGATCGACCCGGCCCGATGCCCGGTCGATCCGCAGCGCCTCGCGAAACCCGCCCGTGTCGGGCGCGACCTTGATCGCGAAATCGTCGTTGCCGGACAGTCCGATCTCGGCACGCCCCGTGAAGGCGCTCTGGAACAGCAGGGACAGGATGTTGCCGGCGGCCTGCTTGTTCAGGGTGTAGCGCAGGTCCCCGGTGCCGCCCTCCGCCGTCGTCAGGGCGGTCCAGAGGGCGGTGTTCAGCTTGGCGGCGAACGGATTGGCGGCGTCGGCCGTGGTGCCGATGCCGAGGCGCGTCAGGTTCTGGAGCAGCTTCGGAGCGGAGCGGAGTCCGATCCATCCGGTTGCCGTGAAGGCGTAGAGTTCGTCCTCGTCGAGCATCCAGGCGAGCCAGCCGGGCTTGGGCGCGAGGCCGCTCCAGCGCCCATCCTGGAAGCGGGCGATCTGTCCAGACAGACCGGCCCAGGCCCCGGTCGGACTGGGGCTCAGCACCAGGTAGCGATCGCCCTCGGCGGGGGTGGGCGGCGGCGCGCCGAGGTCCTTGTCGCGGCAGGCGAGCTGGACCAGCGCGTCGAGGCCCATCAGCGCTTCGTTGTGCGTGACATGCTTCTGCGCCTGACCCGCCGCGATCAGCGGCAGCGCCAGGCTGGGGGTCGTCTCGGGCATCGGTCGGCTCCGGCTTGAGGGTCGAGAATCTCCGGCGGCGTCGCGGCGGATCAGGCGGACGCGACCGCCACCTGCGCGCGGGTCTCGGGGCCGACCCCCGCCGCCAGACCGACCTGCGCCACCGCGACGTCGAGGCGCCCCTGGGGGCCGCCGAAATCCGCCGCCTCGTCCGTCGCCGGGTAGAGGAGGTCCGGCGCGGCCGCCGTCAGAACCCGCAGGGGCCGGCCCTCGGGCGAGAACATCGTGACCCGGTAGGCCTCGGGCTCCTCCAGCGGGATCTCGGCGGCGTCCCACGAATCCCCGTCGCGCCGGGTCCGGCGAATCCAGGCGAGGCGCACGCCTTCGGGCTCCCGCTGCGCCCGCAGGTGGACGGGGCTCAAGGGGCGCAGGGCGGTGAGGCCGGCCGTGGCCTGCAGGGCGACATAAGCCGGATCGGCGGGCTCGCCCGTCGCCGGGCCGATGCGGTAGCGGAAGGGCCGTCCGGCCTCGTCGAGGCGTTCCACCAGCGGTACCACCGCCCCGTCGAGGCGCACGATCAGGCTGCCGGCGGGGCTGGCCCGGGCGGCCTGCGCCTCGCTGCCGGCCAGACCGCGCAGGAGCCCGGTCAACCGGTAAGTCCCGGGCCCGATCAGCGTCACCCCGGCGGCCGCGATCAGCTCGATCGCCCCATCTCTCGTGCTGCGGACCGCGAACAGGTTGCCGCCGGCCAGCGCCGCCGCCTCGCCGATGGCGGCGAGATCGCCGGCGTGGCGCAGGCGGACATCGAGCCGGGCGCCGCGATCGAAGCGCCAGAGCGGGCCGGGGGGCAGGGCGGTCAGGGTCTCCCCCAGGCAGGCGGGAAGATCGACGAAGCCGTGGGGGACGAGCGCCGCGTCCTCACCCTCGGCGCGCCAGATCGCCACCGGCCCGGGCCACGGGTCCGCCGCCACCGCCAGCACCTGAAGGGCGGTGGAGCTGCCGCGATCGGCCGGCAGGTCGAGGGCGACGGCGAAGGGCGGCCCGGCCAGGGCCGGCACGGCGCGGCGGGGGCGCATCCCGGCGCGGTCGTCCGTCCGGGGCGTCCAGCCGTGGAGGGGCACGCCGCGGGTCTCGATCTGGCGCCCGCGCGGGCTGTCGGCGATGCGCAGGATCCGGTGCGGTCCGGGCTCCCCCGGCAAGGCGAGGAGGTCGCCCGGCGCGAGGTCGATCCGGCGCGGGCTCAAGGTGAAGCGGGCGGTGTCCCGGGCCGCGAGGCGGGCATCGAGGGCGGCCTCCGCCAGGGCCTCGGCGCAGGCGCGCCGGGTCACCACGGCGGCTTCCATCCGGGTCTCGCGCCGGCGGGCACCGGTGGGGCGGATCGCGGCGGCGCTCGCCCGGCGGTACTCGGCGGTGTCGCCGTCGGTGAAGCCGATCTCCAGCGAGCGCGGCAGCTCCGCCTCCTCCGCCCGGACCCGGGCGAGGGGGGCTTCGGCTTCGCGCAGCACCACGAGGTCGTCGGCCGCGATCGCCAGCGGCACCTCCCGGCGCGGCCCCCGGATCGTCAGGGCGCCGGCCTGGGCCGAGACGTCGAGGCCGTAGAGCTGCGCCAGGGGCTCGAGGGCGGCCCGGGCCGACATCGGCCGGTCGATGACGTAGCCGTCGAGGAAGGCGTTCGCGGTGATCGCCGCCGGCACCGTGATGCCGAGGTCGGACAGGATGGCGGCGACGAGCCGGTCGAGTTCCAGCCCCTCGATCCGGCCGGTGATCCAGTGGCCCACCGACCAGTTGCCCGCATCCGCCCAGACGCTGTCGAAGTCCGGGAAGGCCGGGTAGGGTCGCGCGTCCCAGCACCAGACGAAGATCGCCTCCGCCGGCACCATCGGGCCGCCATACAGGGACGAGACCGGGTTGTGGGCGGGTTCGAAGCCCGGCAGGGCCGGGTCGAACCGCCCCAGGATCGCGGCGAGACCGCGGGCCTGGATCAGGTCGTCGCGGGTGCCGCGCGAGGCGGGCGGGCTGGCGTTCTCGGCGGATTTCGGGTCGGGAAAGACGTTCGGCCCGTTGGTGCCCTTGTCCACCGCCGGCACGCCGATCTCGGTGAGCCAGATCGGCTTCGAACGCGGCACCCAGGCGGTCGCGCGGGTCTCGACCCCGCCGTCCCGCTCCACGTGGCGGTTCGTCCACCAGCCCACCAGATCCTTGGCCCGGAAGGTCCAGGGCTTGGCGTAGCGCCCGTCGGTGATCGGCGTGCGCCGCTGCGCCGCCCGGTCGGCCGCGTCGGCATAGTACCAGTCGAAGGCCTCGCCGGCGCCGACCCGGTCCTTCAGGTAGGCGGGGTCGTAGATGGCGTCGGCCAGCGCCAGGTCGGCATGGGCGGCGCCGTCGCGCCAGTCGGTGACGGGCGGGTAGTAGTCGATGCCCACCGCGTCGATGGCGGGATCGGCGAACAGGGCGTCGAGGGGAAACCGGAGGGTGGCGCCCCCGTCGCGCACATCGGCGCCGTACTCGGTCCAGTCGGCGGCATAGACGAGGGCGACGTCGGGGCCGAGGCGCTGGCGCAGGGTGGCGGCGAGATCGCGAAATCCCTCCACGGCGGGGTAGCGCCCGGCTTCCGCCCGCACCCGGGTGAGGCCGACGAACTCGCTACCCACGATGAAGCCGGCGAGCGGTAGGCCCTGCGCCGCCCAGCCGGCCGCCAGCGCGGCGTAATGCAGCACCAGGGTGCGGTACTGGGTGAAGAACGCGGCCACCTGGGCGCCGGCCGCCTCCGTGCCGTCGGGGCTTCCCGGCCGTCCGGGAGCCGGGTCGCAGGTGATGCGCCCGCGCCAGGGATAGGCCGGCTGGCGCCCCGCCTGCCCGTCGCGCGGGTCCAGCAGCGCGTTGTCGGCGGCGACATCCATCATCACGAAGGGGTAGAGCACCACGCCGAGGCCGCGCCGATTCAGCTCCGCCACCAGCCGGGTCAGGCCCGCATCCGAGGGCGTGCCGCCATAGGCCGGGCCGCCGCCCGGGGCCGTCGAGACGGGCGCGACCGCGTCGCGGCGCAGGCCCGCCACCGCCCAGGTGTCGCCGCTGGTGACCTTGGCGGCGTTGTCGACCCGGGGCCGGATGGTGCAGCGGCCGGCGCGCAGGTCGTCCCCGAACCAGCTCGCCACCACGGAGACCCGGGTGAGGCGCGGGCACAGGGCCTGGAGCGCGTCCAGGGAGGCGACGACGTCGGCACCCGCCTGCATTTGGAACCGGTTGGCGGGGCGCGTGGTGCCGTAGCCGGCCTCCTCGGTGACGCGGAGCGGATCGAGGCCGAACTCGGTGGAGCCGGGGATGAGGCAGACCGCCCGGATCATCCCGGCGAGGCCCGCCACCGGGCGCAGCACCTCGAAGGCGAATTGCGGAATCCGGTTGCCGAATTCGGCGAGCGCCAGCCGCTCGAACACCACGTAGGCGAGGCCCCGATAGGCCGGCGCGTTTTCAGGCCCCTCCTTGGCGACGATGAGCGGGTCGGGCTCCTGGTCCGCCGCGCCGCGATGCAACCGCAGGGCGACGGTGGTCAGGTCGATCTCGCGCCCGTCCGCCCAGACCCGCCGGACGCCCGCCACCGGGCCCTCGCACAGGCCGATGGCGAGATCGACGAAGTAGGCATAGGCGGTGCGCTTGACCTTGCCGCCCCCGATCGCCTTGCCGCCGGCGGCCGTGACGGCACCCGTGCTCGCCACCTCCAGGGGCCGCGTCGCCCAGATCAGGGTGCCGCCGATCTGGGCCCGGCCGTAGACGCGCGGGATCGGCTCGCCCTCGGTCGAGCTCAGGCCCGCCACGTCCGACAGGCGCGGCCCCTCGACGGTGCGTCCCCCTGCGAGGCCCCCCAGCAGGGCCGCGTCGAGGCCCGACCCCGCCATCGTCCCGAGGGCGCCGCCGATGATCCCGCCGATCGGGCCACCCAGCACCGTACCGGCCGCCGCCCCGGCGGTTTGCAGGATCAGCGTGGCCATGGCGGACTCCGGAAGAGGGGGCGAGAGCGGGGGCGGTGCGGCTAGCCTCCGTCTCCCGAAATCGGGAAGCGGAAGACGTGGGCGAGGTGGCGCCGCCACCAGCCCGTCAGGGCCACCTCCGTGACGACGGCGCCGTCATGGGCGTGGATCATCGTGCCGGCGCCCGACGCGAGGGCGCAGTGCCGGGCCGGCAGGTGGGCGCGAAACCGGAACAGCAGCACGTCGCCGGCCCGCGGCTCGGCGCGGGCAACCGGCGCGAGGTGGCGCCCGGCCGCCTCCGCCAGCGGATCGGTGCCGGGCGGGGCCGATTCCGCCCAGGATGCGCCGTAGGCCGGGGCGGCCTCCGGCTCCGATCCGAACGCCTCGCGCCAGACCCCGCGCAGCAGCCCGAGGCAGTCGCAGCCGACGCCCTTCAGCGAGGCCTGATGGCGATAGGGCGTGCCGATCCAGCCGCGCGCCAGGAGGACGATCGTCCCGGGCGTCATCCCCGTTTCAGGCGTCATGGTGTGCCTCACCGGAACAGGCTGCCGCCGTCGAGGCCCGGGCCGGAGCCCGGGACGGGGCGCAGCACGAAGTCGTTGCCCGGCAGGTGCGGGAAGCCCTGGAAATTCGGCACGTTGGCGAATTTCTCGCGGCAGGTGGCGAGGCGCTTGTCGCAGCCCGCATGGAGGCGGAACCGGTCGCCGGGCGCCACCGGGCGGGCCGGCGCCTGCCACAGGTCGAGCCGGATCGCCCTCGCGTCGCCGGTGCGGTCCTGAATGTCGGCCTGTTCGCGGATGTCGCCCTCCTGGCCGACCTGGGTGCCGCTGGTCCAGGTCAGCCGCCCCCCGGTGAACCAGCCGGGCGCGAACACGCCCGCCAGGGTCACGCCGAGCGTGCCCGGTTCCGGCACGGCACTTACCGTCCCGGTGGTGGAAACGCGCGCGTCGGCGAGATTCACGCGGCATCGGGCATCGCCGAGATCGGCGCCGCAGGTGGCGCGATAGGTCCTGCCCCGCTCGGCGTCGAGCTGGTCCATCAGCCCGCGCAGTTCTGCCACGAAGGCGGTGCCGGCCCGGCGCACCTCGCCGATGGTGCCGATATCGAGGAGGATCCGCGTCTCCGGTCGGCTCCAATCCACCAGCCAGGTCTCCACCGAGGCCCCGTCGTAGAGCCCGCCCGCGATGTCGGCGTCGGTGAGGCCGAGGGCCGAGAGGGCGCCCGCCACCTCGCCGCCCCCGATGGCGAAGCCGAGTTCGGCGCTGGCCTCGGCGGCCTCCAGCCCGGACCGGGCGGCGTAGGTCAGGCCGCCGAAGGTGAGGTCGCGGTCGTGGTCGGTGAAGCCGAGGCGGGCACCGTCGCGCCGGCTCAGCGCCCAGGCATGGCACAGGGTGGTGGCCCCGCCGGCGAGATGCGCGGCGAGGTCGGGGGGCAGATCGCGCATGGTCCAACCTCCTCAGGAATGGGTCGGGTTCACCCGCGGATCGGCCCGGAGGCGCGCCACGGCGAGGTCGATGAAGGCACGCACCTTCGCGGGGGCCCGGCGCCCCTCCGGGCTCACCACATGGACCGGCATCGCGGCGGCGGCCGGATCCTCGAGCACGAGGCGCAGGCGCCCCTCGGCCAGGGCCGGCGCGACCTGATAGGACAGCAATTGCGCGATGCCCTGGCCTGCCAGCGCGGCCGCCAGGACGGAATCGATGGTGTTGCAGCTCAGCCGGGACCGCAGGGCGACGGCCGTCCCCGGCTCGGGGCCGAAGCGTCCGTCCGCCCCGAGCCCCTGGCTCGCCGAGCCGATGACGGCGTGGTGGCGAAGGTCCCGCAGGGTCGCTGGCTGGCCGTGCCGCTCGAGATAGCCCGGCGCGGCGCAGAGCACCCGGCGGACGGCGCCGACCCGGACCGCCGTGAGCCCGGAATCGGCGAGCGGACCGATGCGGACGCCGACATCGGCCCCCTCGTCGATCAGGTTGATCACCCGGTCGAGGAACAGGGCGCGGGCGGAGACGGCGGCATGGCGCGCGAGGTAGTCGGTGATCACGGGCAGCACGTAGAGGCGGCCGAACTGCACCGGCGCGGTGACGGTGAGCGTGCCGGACGGCGTGGCGTAGGACCCTGCCGCGGCGGCCTCCGCCTCCTCGATCTCCGCCAGGATGCGCCGGCAATCCTCCAGGTAGCGCCCGCCCGCCTCGGTGAGCTTCACCGAGCGGGTGGTCCGCGTCAGCAGCCGCGTGCCGATCCGGTCCTCGAGGGCCGCCACCGCCCGGGTCACGGCGGGCGGGCTCATGGCGAGCTGGCGCGCGGCCGCGGCGAAGCCCCCGCCCTCCGCAACCCGGACGAAGACCCGCATCGCCTGCCACCGATCCATGCCTGCGCCTCCCCGATGGTCATATTATTCCATTTTGCGGAACGGTGGCTTCCGGAGAAAGAGCATTCTCCTGGTCCGGCGCAGGATCTTGAATGCGGATGTCGCCGACGCTCCGGCCCGACAGGAGATCTCCCATGAAGCTGTTCCACTTTGCCCTGTCAGGTCACGCCCACCGGGCCCGGCTGTTCCTGTACCTGGTCGGCCAGCCCTGCGACCTCGTCGAGGTCGACCTCGCCCGGGGCGAGCACAGGGCGCCGGACTTCCTGACGCTCAATCCCTTCGGGCAGGTGCCGGTGCTCGTCGACGGCGACACGGTCGTCCCGGATTCCAACGCCATCCTGGTCTACCTCGCCAAGCGCCTCGGCCGTACCGACTGGCTGCCGGAGGATGCGGCCGGCGCGGCGCGGGTGCAGCGCTGGCTCTCGGTGGCGGCCGGCCCCATCGCCTTCGGGCCGGCGGCGGCTCGCCTGGTCACCCTGTTCGGCGCCACCTTCGACGCCGCGGAGGTCATCGCCCGTGCCCACGCCATCCTCGGCCGCGTCGAGGCCGAACTCGCAGACCGGCCCTGGCTCGCCGGCGACCGCCCCACCGTCGCGGACGTGGCGCTCTACAGCTACGTCGCCGGCGCACCCGAGGGGAACGTCGACCTCGCCCCCTATGCGCAGGTCCGCGCCTGGCTCGCCCGTATCGAGGCCCTGCCGGGCTTCGTGCTGTTCCCCCAAACTCCGGCCGGCCTGCGCGCCGCCTGACCGTCCCGGCAGGTGGTTGGCTCCGAACGGTCGCAAGCTGGCGCGGATCCGACTCGTCCTCTGGGAAACACGCGCACAGCACCCCGTCATCCCGGGGCCGCGCAGCGGAGCCTGGCGACTGTCTTACGGTGCAAGATGTTATGCCGTCGGCGGCTCTGGATCGCACGCCGCCGGCGCGCCCCTTCGGGGCCGGGCTCATCTGTGGCGCCCCGGAAAGACCCTGTGGTGCCGTCCGCCGTCACCGCGCCGGTCAGGAGGCGGAGTGCCCAATCCCGCCGAACCCTTTCATCGGATCATGATCAAGCTCAATCTCGGGAGATTCCCCATGTCCCTCCCCAACGCGCGCTCGGAGACCCACCCCGCCGGGCCCTGGCATCCGGGCGAGGTCGCGATCCAGGCGCATGTCGGGGTCGCCGGGCGGATGGCCGAGCTCGGTCCCCGGGTGATCCGCGACCACCTGATCGACCAGCACCGCGCCTTCTACGCGCATCTGCCCTTCGTGGTGCTGGGCACGGTCGACCCGGCCGGCGAGGCCTGGGCGACGGTGCGGACCGGGGCGCCGGGCTTCCTCGACGCCCCCGATGCCGAGCACCTGCGGGTGCGGGCGGCGCCCCTGCCCGACGATCCCGCCGAGGGCGGGCTGGCGGACGGCGCCGCCATCGGGCTCCTCGGCATCGACCTCGCCACCCGGCGGCGCAACCGCCTCAACGGCACCGTGGCGTGCCACCGGCCGGAGGGCTTCGCGATCCGCGTGGCGCAGAGCTTCGGCAATTGCCCGCAATACATCCGGGTTCGGACCGCCCCGGAGCCGGTCCCGGCGGCGCCGGTTGCCGCCCAGGTGTCGGATCACCTCGATGCGCGCGCCCGCGCGCTGATCGAAGGCGCGGAGACGATGTTCGTCGCCAGCTACGCGGTGGGCGCGGACGGGACGCGGCAGGTCGACGTCTCGCATCGCGGCGGCCCGGCCGGCTTCGTCCGGGTCGGATCGGACGGCGTGCTGAGCATGCCGGATTACGCCGGCAACCGCTTCTTCAACACGCTGGGCAACATGCTGGCCAATCCGCGCGCCGGGCTCCTGGTCATCGACTTCGCCAGCGGCGACCTGCTGCAGATGACCGGCCGCCCCACGGTGATCCTCGATGCCCCCGACTGTGCGGACTTCCCCGGCGCCGAGCGCCTGTGGCGCTTCGCCCCCCGCACGGTGATCCGGCGTCCGGGCGCGTGGCCGCTGCGCTTTGCTGCGCCGGCTACGGCACGATCTCGATGAGCGGCACCTTCGGGATCTCGCCGGCGCTGAAGGCCGACAGGTCGATGGTAAGATCGTCGGTGTCGAAGCGGACCGGCACGTCGAAGGTGAAGCCCGCGGTGACCCGGAGGCCTGCGCCCGGCACCGCGTCGGCCGCGAAGGTGAGACGCCCGGTGGTGCCGTCGCAGACGACCTGGGCGGGCGCCACCGCGACGCCGTCCACCGCCACCCGCACGCTCTCGGCCACCGGCTTGGCGATGATCCGGCGATAGGGCATCGGGCCGGTGCCGTAGGTCTTGGCGAGCTGGAACACCCGCGTGGTCCCGTCGCCGAGCCCGAGAAACTGGTCGGTGGCGGCGATCGGGCCGGAGGGCGGCCCCGAACGCGCATCGACCCGGTCGCGGTAGCGGAAGCCGTAGAGCCGGCCGCGCCGCTCCTCGAAGAAGCTCAGCACCGCGTGCAGCGCATCGAGGGTGCGGATGCCGAAGCCGGCATCGTAGCGCCGGCGCGAATCGGCCCAGCGGCTGTTGCGGTGCTCGCGGCCCGAGGCCAGGGTGACGATCTCGGTGAGGCGGCTCGGCCCCCCGCTGCCGCGCAGGGCGACGTCGAGGGGAAAGCGGACCTCGTGGAAGTCGCTCGGCGGTTCGATGGCCATGATGCGCTCCTGCGATTCCTGCCCCGCCCGCTCACAGACCGCGCCGGCCCCGCGCCACCGCGCGGGCGAGGCCGGCGGCCACCTGCGCCTCGGAGCGGCGGAAGCTCTCGAGGTCGGGCGTCGCGATGTTGACGGTGATGGGGCTCGCGGCCTGGGCGCCGGCGGCGACGCCGAGGCGGCCGTCGCTGCCGCGCTTCAGCGGCAGGATCGCCTCCGGCCCGGCCTCGCCCATCAGGCCGAGGCCGTCGCGCATCGGGAAGTAGGTCGGGGCCGCCACCACGCCGCCCGCCGCGAACGGGCGCACCCGGCCCTGCGCCACCACCCCGCCGCGGGCGAAGGCGGCCTCGCCCCCGGCCGCCCCGGCGCCCGCGCCCATCAGCCCGTTGACCAGCCGGGTGATGCCGGCCTTCACCGGGCTGAGGGCCGCCTTGAGCGCCACGTCCGAGAGCTTGGTGGTCAGGCTGCCCAGGACGCTGTCGAGCTGGCGCCCGGCCCCGACATTGCCGGTCAGCGCTTTCGAGAGGCTCTGGCCGAAATTCTGGGCGAGCTTGTCGAGGGTCTCCAGTTGCTTGACCCGGGCGGTGTCGGCACGGGCGGCGGTGCCGCTCCCGGGTTCGGTGTCGGTCATGGCGGATTCTCTCGGCTCAGGGGGGATCGGGATAGCGGTCGATCAGGTCGCGCAGGCCGGTCGCGTCGAGGGCGGCCCGGGGGCCGGACAGGCCGGCGGCGGCCATCAATTCGCGCGGCGTGGCACGCCAGAAATCGCGCGGGCGCCAGTGCAGACGCCCGAGACCGAGCGCCAGCGCCTCGTCCCACGGGAAGGCGGAGGGGGGCTCCGGCGCCGTCCCGCCCGTGGGATTCAAGGGTGGTCGGGGCTCTCCCCGAAGGCGGCGGCCAGCACCGCCCCGATGGCCGTGCCCATCGTCTCCAGGTCGCCGGCCAGCGGCAGGTCCGCCACCGCGGAGGCGTCGAGGTCGTGGCCGCCGCCCCGCAGGGCCGCGCCGAGCAGCGCGATGAGGTCGCGGCTCTTGAGGTGGCCCTCGCCGAGGCGGGCCGCGAGGTCGGTGAGGTCGGCGGCACCCAGGGCATCCTCGAGTTCGGCGAGCGCGCCCAGGGTGAGGCAGAGGGTGTAGCGCTCCGTTCCGAGGGCGAGCGCCACCTCGCCGCGCCTGCGGTTGGCCATCAGGCGGCCGTGAAGGCGAGGGGGCCGGCCGAGTCGAGGGCCATGTCGAAGGTCACCTCGCCGGCATGGTCGCCGCGATATTCGAGGCTGGCGATCTGGAACGCTCCCTCCAGGGTGCCGAAGCCCGGCACCACGATCTGGTAGGTCTCCAGCGTGCCGTCGAAGAACACCTGCCGCAGGCGGGCATCCGAGGCCTCGTCGCGGAAGACGCCCGCGCCCGAGACGGCGGCGCGGCGCACCCCCGCCCCGGCCAGGAGTTCGCGCCAGCGCCCGGCGGAATCGGCGTTGGTCACGTCGACGGCCTCGGCGTTGAAGGCGATCTGGCGGGCGCGCAGGCCCGCCACGGCCAGGAAGGCGCCGCCGTTGGCGATGCGGATGAGCAGGTCCTTGCCGCGTTGCGCTGCCATGGTTCAGCTCCGGATGTTCGAGGGGGGCGAGGGGGAGGGGGGATC